>JBDUAS010000448.1:0-4440 GCA_040004535.1 Deltaproteobacteria bacterium | reverse complement strand
GAGAGCTCTCCCGCAAGCCGTGAGCGGGAAATCCGCACGCACGGTTTCTACGGGGCTCGTACGGAAACTCGTAAAGAGGGAAAGTAGATCTACCAATGGCCGAGCCCGAACAGCCGAGTCTCGCGGCGCGCGAAGCGCTGCTCGCGACGACCGCGGAGCTGATCGCGAGGGCAGGCGTCGCGCGCTTCATGGTGGAGCCGGTGCAACCGGGCGCGCAGATGTTTCCGGATCACTGGGCGCGCACGCGCTACGGCGTGTCGGTGCTCGCGCGACGGCTCGCGCTCCATGCGGGCGTCGATCGCGCGATCGTGATCGAGGATCGTCGCGCGGGTGCGCCGCCGACCGAGCGCAAGCCGGCGACCCGCGTCGAGTGCGTCGCGGTCACCGCGAGCGAGGCGCGGTTCGCGGTCGGCTTCCTCGGCACCGACGATGTCGTGGGCACGATCGCGCACGAGATCGGAGTCGCGTTCGCGGTCCAGCACCGTCACGAAAAAGAGGGCCCGTATCGCAGCCAGGAGCCAAAGATCCTCGAGCCCGATGGCCACGATTCGGAGCGCGGCTCGATCGCGACGGTGTACCTCGGGCTCGGCGTCGTCGCGGCGAACGCCGCCTACCAGTACTACTCGTGGGCCGGCCGGTTCAACGGCGCGTACGAACCGCTCGAGTTTCAGATCGTGCGCGCGACCCACGTGCCGGTCAGCGCGCTCGCGTACCTGCTCGCAGTCCAAGCGGTCGTCCGGGCGCCGGACGGTAAGGCGACCGCGCCGGCAGGCCTCGAGCCACCGCAGCGCGACGAGGTCACCGTCTGGCTCAAGTTGTTGCGCGGCCAGCGCGCCGAGCTTCGCGCGCGGCTCGGCATTGCCGCCGACGTCGCCACGACGTCGCGCACGGCACCAGCGCCGTTCACGGATCTCGAGACCGACGAGGAGCTCGATCAGGTCGTCCGCAAGAACGCGTTCCGCTGGCGCACCCATCGCGGTGGCGTCGGTCTGATCGCGGGGACGGTGTTCGGCGTCAGCGTGGCGATGTTCGTGGCGTCGCGCGGGATGGTGCCCTGGGCCGTGGTCGGCGGCGCGACGGGTGGCCACGTCCTCGGCCGCCGCGTACGAGTGCCCCGGTGTTCGGCGTGCGCGAGTGTCGTCCCCGATGACGCGGCGCAGTGCCCGCACTGCGGTGCGCTCCTACGCGGTGAGATCGCGAGCCTTTCCGAACGACTCGAGGCAGAAGAGCAGCTCGAAGCGGAATCGCACTCTCCCGATCAACTCGGGTAAACCGATCGATCGCCTGCCGCATCTATTCAACAACAGGTCGCACTGCTCGATCGATGTGCGCCAGACGCGTACGTGCCGGCACATCTCCCGACGACGAAATGCGATCTCGCTCGCGAAGTTAGGTGCAAAACCGTGACGCCCACCGCCGGTTTTGGTAATTTTACGGTGGGTGTTTTCTGCGATGAAAACCCAACTGGAGGGACCATGAGCAACCTGAACGGAATCGAAGAACGGCATGGGCGGGACGGCTGGAAGGACGCGGTCTTCATCGTCCTCGCAGTGGTCTTGACGGCGCTGTCGATCGGCTCGGTGTCGGGCAAGGTCGCCGGACATCCGCACGAGCATCAGTGGTCTGTCACCGTGGTCGAGAATCCGGATCTCGCGAAGTAGGGTTTCAGTGAACTGGCAGTAAGCGGCTACGCCGCGTTGCGGCGGCCGTGAAGTAGCTGATCCAGCGATGCGCCGGGCGCACCTTCGATGACCCGAACGCCGTGACGCAGAAGTAAGCGCCGGCCGGGCTCCATCGTCGCTTGCTGGTCGCGCACCATGAGCTCGCGGATCCGCCGGCCGTGGGCGGATGTCGCGATCGGCAAGAAGCCCTGCGGCGACGGTACGATCGCGATCACCGAGCCGGCCGAGCGACGCAAGCGTGCGAGCGCGCGCTTCGTCCGCGTGTCGTCCTCGGCAAACCCGGCGAGGTCGCTGATGATCACGGCGACGTCAGGTTTGCCGTTCGCGACCGCGCGTTCGACCGCGGCGGCGAACCCTGCGGCGCGCCGGCCGTGCTCCCAGGTCGCGCGATACGGCAGCTCGATGCCGCGCAGCCGGCAGAACACGCGCAGCGGGCGCAGCTGGAGGTCGTCGTCGACGACAGTCGGCGCCTTGAGCGTGTGCTTGTCGTCCTTGCCGAGCATGACGTCGACGAGGCGTTTGCACAGCCGGCCGGTCGCCGCGACATCGTAGAGCTGGCCATCGGGGCCGGCCTGGATCTGCATCCACCGCGCGTCGTCGAGCGGCGGCGCGACCCTGATGCGGACGTCGATCGCTTCCTGATGCGCGAGGTAACGCGCGACGAGCGCGACGAGCTCGCCGGACGTGACGTCGGTGAGGTCTGCGTCGACGACGCTGCGGGTGTCGAGCAGACGATCGACGATCTGAAGATAGTGGTGATGCCCGGTATCGGGCTGGAGCTCGACGAGCGGCCGGGTGTCGAACGCGACCAAGCCGATCCGATCGCTGTTGCCGATCGCGGTGCGACCGATCGCGGCGGCGGCGTCGCACGCCCAGTCGAGCGGCGCGCGGCCGAGCGGGCCTTGGCGCATTCCGCTGCCGACATCGACGAGCAGCGTGTGGGTCGTGACGATCTCGTTCTCGAGCTCGCGCACCATCAACTGCTGGCGGCGCGCGGTCGCCTTCCATGCGATGAACTTGAACGGGTCGCCGTGCGAGTGCTCGCGGATCTCGCGGAGCTCGCCCGACAAGCCGCGGCGCTTGACGCTGTGCAGGCCGACCTGCTCGTGCAACGCACCGCCGAGCGAGCGCACCGGCTGCGCCCGGAGCGCCATCGTGCGCGGGAACACCTTCACCGCGATCGGGTTCGGAAAGAACGCCTCGATGTCGAACAGGCCGAGCACGTCGCCGAACGTGAGCGCCGCGCCGTGCAGCACGTGATAGCCCGCGGTCACCGGCTTCACCGTCGTGGTGATCTCGACCTGCTGGCCACGCTTCACGGTCGCGCTCGGGCGCTCGTCGATCTCGAGCCCGGTCGCTGACAGGATGTTGGTCGACAGGATCCGCAACAGGCGCGAGCCGTGGTTGCGAAACGCGAGGTGGAGCTGGAACGGCCGATCGACACCGAGCGCACCGCCCGGTTGATCGCCGGGCGGGACCCACCACGACAGCTCGATCTTCTTGCGGCGCAGGAGGATCGCGGTCGGGTAGAACGCGAGGTAGAGCGCGAGCAGGAGCGTCAGCACCGCACCCGCGAGTGCGACCAGCGGCGGCGTACCGCGCAGCGCGCCGACGATCAGGAACAGCAGCGCTGTGCCGAGGACGAGCTTGCCGCGCGATGCGAGGCGGGGGATCAAGCTCTAGCCTCGCTGACCCTTCGGCATCTTGTATCCGACCTTGTCGAGCGCCTCGGCGACCACGCTGCCACCGATCGCGCCTTCGATCTCGGCGTCCGGCGTCATCAGGATGCGATGGCCGAGCACCATCGATGCGAGGTGGCGAACGTCGTCGGGCAACACGTAATCGCGGCCGCGCAACAGCGCGAGCCCCTTCGAGGCGTGGACGAGCGCGAGACCCGCACGCGGCGACGCGCCGAGATACACGCGAGCGTGCGCGCGGGTGTACGCGACGAGCGCGAGCACGTAATCGACGAGCTCCTCGGCCACATACACGCCTTGCGCGAGTTGCTGCATCTCGAGCACGTCGTTCGGGCCGACGACCGCGCGGACCGGCGGAGGTGGCTTGTCGTACGTGAGCAGCATCCGCTTCTCGTCGGCCGATTGCGGATAGCCCATCTTGAGCTTGATCAAGAACCGATCGACCTGCGCCTCGGGCAACGGATACGTGCCCTCTTGCTCGATCGGGTTCTGGGTCGCGAGCACGATGAACGGCTCGGCGAGCGTGCGGGTCTCGCCCTCGATCGTGACCTGCTGCTCCTGCATCGCCTCGAGCAGCGCCGACTGGGTCTTCGCGGGCGCGCGGTTGATCTCGTCGCCGAGCAACACGTTCGTGAACACCGGACCCTCGCGCAGCACGAACGTGTTCGTGCGCATGTCGAGGATGTACGTACCGGTGATGTCACTCGGCAACAGATCCGGCGTGAACTGGATGCGGCGGAAGTGACAGCCGAGCGTGGCGGAGAAGGCCTTCACGAGTGTGGTCTTCGCGACGCCTGGATAGCCCTCGATCAGCACGTGACCGCGCGCGAGGAGCGCGATGAGAAGCGCCTCGGTCGTGTGCGGCGAGCCGATGAACGCCCGGCCGACCTCGTCGGTGATCGCGCGAGAGAGCTGGCTGACGCGGGTGAGCTTGTCGTGGGTGAGAGCTGCTTGCATAACGGGCTAAAGAAGAGTCGAAGGCTTCGCTTCGGCGAGCGGGTGTCCAAGAGTACGACACAGCTCGGCCACATCCTCGTAGAGACTCTCGAAATCGCGACGCG
>JBDUAS010000179.1:0-15116 GCA_040004535.1 Deltaproteobacteria bacterium | reverse complement strand
TCGAGGTTATCGGGCGCCTTCTTGAGCGTGTCGTCCATCTCGGCGACCGCGTCCTTCGCGTGGCCCGTATCGATCAGCGCGTATGCGCGGACGATGCTGGGGCGGACGCCGACGAGCTTGGCCGCCTTGTCGAGCGCCTTGCTCGGCAGGCCGCCCGCGAGGTCGAGGCCGGCATCGAACAGCTTCACGACCGGATCGTCCTCGGGCTTGGACTTGCCGTACCACGCGATCGGCTTGCGATAGTTCGCGGCGTCGGCGAGCGCGCCGCGCTGGAGGTGCTGCCATGCGATGCGAGCGAGGAAGCGCGGTTCGGTCGGCATCGATTTGACGCTGCTCGTCGCCTTGCGCAACGCCTCGAGGCTGCGCGCGTATTCCTCGGTGCTGGCATCGGCCACCGCGAGCGCGAGGTTCTTGTACGCGCTGACCCGCGGCCCGTAGTTCTTCTCGAGCTTGACGTTGAGGTCTTCGATCGCATCGGTCGTCTGGACCGAGCTCTCGGCGCGCGCGAGCGACTTGCCGAGCACCGCGAGCGGGTGATCCTTCGCCTTCGCGAGCGCCTTGTCGTACAGCGCGAACGCTTCGTCGAGCATGCCGTCGTCGGTGTCGACGTCGGCGAGATCGATCATCGCGACCGCGAGGCCGTCTTCTCCATCGGCCGCTTGCTTGAGCGTGGCCTTGCCGGCCTTGCGCTCGCCGGCCGCGAGCAGCGCACGCGCCTTCAGCCAGCGCGCCCACTTGTCGCTGTCATTCTTCGCGAGATAGGTGTCGAGCAGCTTCGTCACCTCGCCGAGCGTGGTCGCCGGCGCCTGCAGCGTGCCGAGTCGCGACAGCTCGACGGCCGCGCGGCCGATCACGAGCTCGCGCGCACCGGGCTCGCCGTCCTTGATCTGATGGACGACATCGCGGATCGCCGCGTCGACCCGGTTCGCATCGGTGCCGTAGAGCAGCGACTCGAGGCCGGTGACCTCGGCGACGTACGCGTACGACAGGATGTTGCCCGGATCCTTCTTGATCGCCTCGTCGAGCTTACCGATCGAATTCTCGAGGCCAGCGAAGTCGCCGTTGCCGATCGATTTCTTGGCCTCGGCCTGGAGCTGCGCGACCTGCTCGGCCCGCTTCTTCTCGCTCCACCAGTAATAACCACCCCCACCGCCGATTCCGAGGATCAATACGACGAACAGGAAGATGAACGCGCGCCGCGTCGACCGACCCCAGCGCCGGTCGGGGCGCAGATCGAAATCGGCATCGGGCACGCGGACGCCGGCGACATCGAGCAGACCACCGGTGAGGAGCTCGTTGAGGTAGTTCTCGCCGACTGCAGCGGACTGGCGCAGCGACGCGGCCGCGGCGTTCTTTTCTTTCGAGGCCGAGACCACGCGTGGCCGAACGCCCTCGATGTTGCTCGGCGGCGGCGGCGCGGTCGGCTTGTGCGCACGCATCCCGGCCGGCGGGCTCGGCGGCACCGTCGACGCCGGCACGGACACCGGATCGCTGCCCCACAGCGCCGATTCGGGCTGGATCGCCATCGTCTGCATCGCGGGCGAGGCCTGCGGGACCGGCGCATTGATCGGCGCCGACATCCGCGGCGGCGCTTTCGGCGGCGCCGAACGGGGAGCATGCGACGGCGGCGCATCGATCTGGAGGTTGTAGTTGGTCTCGCCGCGCGGCGGGACCGGCTGCGGGATCGGCGGCGGTGGGTCGAGCGACTGCCCGCCTCGCGCCCGCTTCAACATCGACAGGATCGCGGGGCTCGTCGGGTCGAGGTTCTGGGCGTGCTGGAGCACGGGCACGGCGCGCTCGTAATCGGAGCGGCGCAGCAGGACCTCGCCGAGCAGCGCGAAGCCCTGGCGGCTCGAGCGGTCGACCTTGACCACACGGAGCAGCTCGCCTTGCGCTTCTTTCCACTGGTGCAGCGCCGCGTAGGCCCGCGCGAGCATGACGCGGCCTTCGAGCGAGTCCGGCGCGGCCTGGATGCCGATGTTGCCGATCGAGATCGCGTCTTTCGGGCGACCGAGTGCGAGGTACGCCTCTCCTAGATCGATGAACGCCGGCGATGACGGATCGCGACGTACCAGATCGATGAGCTCCTCGATTTCTTGAGCCGTAGGCCGGCGATCGTCCACCATCAGCGGCCCACCGAGGGTAACCCACCCGCGCGGTTTGCCGCAAACGAAGGGCCTACAACACCTACATCTATGGAGTGCATGCGCCTCGCTGCGAAAAGCGACGAGCGGGACAGGTACCGCTCGCGGTGAAGGTCTGGTGGTCGCAGCTGCAGTACGGGCGCGCGTCGCGCGTGCATGCGCGATGCGACGGTGCGCAGGTCCCGAGGTGCTGGTCGTCGCAGCCCTCGCCTTCGCAGATCCCCGACGCGCACTCGGCTCCCGAATGGCAAGAGGCGCCGTCGCCTTGCACCGGATGATCGGCGACAGGCGTAGGCGTAGGCGTAGGCGATTCCGGTGCCGCTGTTGGGGCCGGTGCCGGTGGCGAGGGCGGCGCCGGCGGCGGTGCACTCGCCGAGCAACCGAGTGCGCACGCAAGCGCGAGGGCCGGATGCCGCATCCACATCGCAGCGATCGTACACTCCCTCGCGATGGGCAACACCTTCGGCGTGCTGTTCCGGATCACGACGTTCGGCGAATCACACGGGCCCGGGCTCGGCGTGGTCGTCGATGGGTGTCCGCCACGGCTCGCGATCGATCGCGAGCAGATCCAGGCCGAGCTCGATCGGCGGCGGCCGGGCCAGAGCCGGTTGGTCAGTCAGCGCAAGGAAGCCGACGAGGTCGAGATCTTGTCGGGCGTCCTGGACGGCGTCTCGCTCGGGACGCCGATCGCGATGATGATCCGGAACGCGGATGCGCGGAGCAAGGACTACGAGGGCATCGCGCAGGCCTATCGGCCCAGCCACGCGGACTACACCTACGACGCGAAGTACGGCGTCCGCGCGATCGCCGGTGGCGGACGCGCGAGCGCGAGAGAGACCGCGGGGCGCGTCGCCGGTGGTGCGATCGCGCAGATGGTGCTCGTACGTGCGGGCATCGAGATCGTGGCATGGGTCGACGAAGTCGCAGGCATGGCGGCCAATGTCGACGGCGCGAAGGTGACACGTGCGGACGTGGATGCGAATGACGTGCGCTGCCCCGATACGACGATCGCGCCGAAGCTGATCGAGCGGATCGAGGCGGCGCGCAAGGACGGTGACTCGGTCGGCGGAGTGATCCGCGCGGTCGCGCGAGGCGTGCCCGCCGGGTGGGGCGAACCGGTGTTCGACAAGCTCGAGGCCGATCTCGGCAAGGCGATGCTGTCGATTCCGGCGGTCAAGGGCGTCGAGAGTGGCAGCGGGTTCGCGGGGACGTTGCTGACGGGAAGCCAGCACAACGATCCGTTCTATCGGCGCGACGACGGCACGATCGGAACGCGCACGAATCACTCGGGCGGAATCCAGGGCGGCATCTCGAACGGCGAGCCGATCACGCTGCGGATCGCGTTCAAGCCGACCGCGACGATCATGCGTCCGCAGGACACCGTCGATCGCGATGGGAATCCCGTCGTGCTCGAGCCGAAAGGCCGCCACGATCCGTGCGTATTGCCGAGGGCCGTGCCGATCGTCGAAGCGATGTTCGCGTTGGTGCTCGCCGATCACATGCTGCGGCAACGCGCGCTGGTCTAGCGCCCATGCCGGTCACGCAACGGATTTTGGCCCTCGGACGCCTCGGACATCCCGAGGTCCGAGACCTCGCGACGCTCGTCGAGAGTCGTTCGCTCATTCGGCCAGCGTCGCGCGCGAGCCGCCCATCTCCGCCGGGAGATCCTTCATCTTCGCCAGACCGTCGCGCATCGGCATCACCGTCTCCTGGTAATGGACATGGCCCCCGGCTGGTGCTGGAACGTGGGAATCGTCGCGGCGTAGACGTCGATCAGCTGCCACTGTGGATGCTCGGTCTCTATTCCAGCGCGGTCGCCGCCGCCCTCGGTGATCGGACCTGATCGACGAAGTCACGCCGGCGGCGGCCCAGCCGGCGCCGCGAGGGGCGACGAATGCTCGTGGACGATCTTCCACGCACCATCGGTGTGAACGAAGACCAGAGTGAAGCGATCCTTGCCCGCGACCTGCTGGGCGCCGGTGTCGATCTTGTAGCTGAGGATACCGGTCGCGATTGCCGTGCCGCCGAACACGTCGATCTTGAGGTCGTCGATGTGCACGGCGAGCGACTTCAGGTCGGCCATCGTCCGCTCGCCCTTGCGCCCGGCCTCTGCGTCCTGGCGGCCGAGCCCGTCATCCTCGAACTTGCTGAACTTCGGAGTGTAGGAGTGCAGCGATTCGAGGTGATCGAGGTCCTGCTTCTGCACGGTGGCGACGATGTCGTCGATGACCGCCTTGACCTCGGCCTGTTCGGCCGTGAACGGATCGGTGATGACGTTGCGGGTGGGCACACCCGTGTGGGCGCACCCGATGAAGGGGAGCACGAGAAAGACGATCGCCAGGGCTCTCATCAGCGGGGCATATCACATCAGCATCAACGACTCAGCCCGACAGGCGGGCGTTGCGACGGTGCGACCGTGCATCGAAAACGGAGCGGCAGTATGACTGCGGTCGTCGTCGGTCCGCATGCGCCCGTGCCGCAGGCGCGTGGTCGGGGAGCGATCGAGCGTGGGGGCGCGGAGGCAGGGACGCGCCTACAGGATCGACTTGAGCTCGGCGAGTAGCGCGAGCGTCTCGACCGGCGCCGGTTTTCTCTATGCGCGGTCACCGCGAAGCTCGACGACGCCGGGCGAATCGAGATCACCGGCCCAGTTGGAAAGTACCCCACTCTCCATCGCCGCTCGCCGAGCGATCTCCGTGGTTCACGCCCGCGATGTTGCGGGCACCGCGACCGCAAACAGCTCTCGAATGTCCTCGGCGCATGCGCCCAACATCCGACCTCGTGTCGCTCGGCGAGGTCGGCATCGGCATTGTCGTCGAGCGCCGGACCATCGGGTGGTGGTCGGAAACGCGCGTCGTAGACGCACTTGGCGTCGGCCTGGATGTAACCCGACAAGCCGCGGAACAATTCACCAACGACGGCGTTGGTCTCGCGCCGTGTACTCGAAGAACACGTGATCGCGGTCGGCGATCTGAACGAAGTAGTGCCCGCGATGGCAGCTGCGAGGAATCTTGTCGACGCTGGAAATCGGCTGCACGAGCACGCCGGTCGCATCGGTCGAGATACAGAACGCGTGCGCGAACGCATTGTCGCGCATCGCAGCAACGACCGTGGCACCGACGGACATGCCGAGCTCTTCGAGCCAGCGGTCATCGTGCCGCGGTCGATCCGTGCGCCGAGCCGTGCGAAGCGATCTTCATGACGATGCAGTGGCAGGCCATCGCACAGGCCGTCGCTTGCGATGTGTGCGAGCAGCGCCGGCGCAGCGAGAGAGCGTGTGATCGCTCGCGTGGAGCTCGGTCCTCGTTCGACGACGTGCCGAACCAGGCGAGCGCGGGGACGGGCCGAGCGCGCGCGTCCAGCTTGCCGGTCGTCCAGTTCTGCCGACCCACCGATGGAGCCGCGAAAGGATCCGCAGCCCAGCTCGCCGCCCCAATTCCGGGACTACCCTTTGATTCAACTATGCGCTCCGTTTGTCTTTGCGACGCGGGCTCGTTCGTCCGTGCGTGCCTGTGTGGCGGAACGCGACGATAACCACCCTGAACTACGAGCACCTCGTATGGGAATGCGTGTTGCAGCGAGCGCACGCATGAAACAGATCGTCATTGCCGTGGTCGGCCTCGCGGGCTGCGGGATCGACTCCAACGTGGAGCCGTTTGCTCCCGATCAAGTCGCGTCGGGGATCTACAAGCTCACCGTTTCCGCGGCCACAGACACCTGCGATCCGCCGCGTTACACCGGCGCGGGAAGACGCGTCGGCGTGTCTGCAAGCGAGGGTGCGCTCGTGTTGCAGGACTTCATGACCGTGAACGGTGCGAGCGCCTACCCCACGTACACACTCGTCCAAGCCGCCGGTTACGCCTCGGCATTTCCGGGCGTAGGCAAGGAGGCGCCGACATGCGCGCAACCGTCGCCGTCAGGCGATGCGTCGATCGCGTATACGCTGGTCGGTGCGGCCGCCGATCGCGTCGACGTCATAGAAGACGAGGCGTGGACGATCAACGTTCCGTGCTCCCAGCCGTATGTCTTCCCCGCCGCGTCGATGCCATCCGCGTCGTGCAAGGCCACGCGCGCGCTGCGCTACGACCTGGTCGCGACGTGTGCGCCGCCCTGCTCGATCGTGCTCTCGACGGACCTACCCGGACAGACCCAGACCTGCAGCTGCGACCCGGGGGCATGACACACGGTCGCTCTAGAACATCCCGGTCATCAACAGACCGCAAGCGTGTGCGCCAGCCACGAATGGGTCCGGAGATCCCGTCGGGCCGATGATCTGCAAGCCCGACGACGGCCAGCTCTACGATGGCTGCAACGCTACGACGACGTGCAGCGGCCAAGGCTGCTGCGTCGGCGACGCGCATGGCAACCAGTTCTGCGCGACCTCGTGCGTCGACGCAACGACCTGCGGCGCCGCGCACTGCGACACGTACGACTTCTCGCACGGAACCTGCGCCGGACCTACGGCTTGCGGTCCGTGAGCCGCGACCGACCTAGCGAACGCGCGTGCAGCTGCGCCCGCACGGCTCGAGCTCCCAGCCATGGCGCGAACACACGAGCCGTTCGCCCGCGACGAAGCCATCGCTGATCCGGCCGCCATCGTGCGGGCACGTGTCCTCGACTACCACGACCCGGCCACTCTCTAACCGGGCGACCGCGACCTGGGTCGCCCCTTCGCGGGCGCGCACGATCCGGCCGATCGGCACGTCGATCATGCGCACGTCGGCGAGCTGAGGAACCCCATCATCGGGGTCGTAGCCCAGCTCGTGGACCAACTGGGCATGCAGGGCGGACACCCAGCGACGCTAGCTGGCGGGTCTGACACCTCACGAAACCAACTAGTTGCCCAATCTTGGGACCGCGTTTACCTTCGGTCGAATCCCGTGGCGGCCGTCCTGGTTCACGTAGATCTGGTCGGCGAGCGCCCGGACGCCTCGTCGTTGGTCGCGCTTGCCGCCGGCCGGCACGTGGCCTCGAGCTGGGGCGCCACGCTCTACGCGGCGGTCGTGGTCCACGACCCGAATCACTCGAACGTGACCTCGATCCACGACGACATCGCGGCGACCTCGATGCCGACCGTCCCCGGCCTCGCCGAAGCCGAGTCCGCGCTCGCGCGGGCCGGCGCCGACAAGGTCGTGGTCGCGGTCAGCCGTGCTCCGATCGCGCCGCTATGGTCCGCGGTCGGCAACGCGTGGCGCGGCGTGGTCGATCATCTGCGCCCTCGCCTCGTGCTGTTCGGGGCCGATGCACCGAGCGCCGCCGAGCTCGGCCCGCGCACCGCCGCGCGGATCGGCGCGCGCCTCCTGTTGCGCGCCCGCGCGAGCGGCGTCGATGACGTCGAGCTCCGCGATCGCGATGGCGGTTATGCGCGCGTCGGCGACGGCGGTGCCGCGGTCGCGATGGTCGGTCGCGCGCCCGCGATCGACGCGGTCGCGGATGACTGCGATGTCGATGTCGTCGTGCTCGCGATGCCGGGTGGCCGCGACGATCGGATCGAGCTCGTCACCACCTCGCCCGCCGAAATCGCGCACGCGTCCGGCACGATCGTCGTGCTCGGCGACGACGTCGCAAATGACGCGCGGGTCGCGGCCAGCGCGCAACGCCTCGCCCGGTTGATGAACGCACAGCTCGTCGGTGGCACTGCAGCCGTCCGCTCCGGCGCGGTTGCCAACGGCGCGGTCATCGACAAGTCCACGCCACTCGCGCCGGAGCTGTGCGTGACGATCGGCGGCGCGCACGTCGATGTCGCCGGCGCGACGAGCGTGATCAAGATCGGCGCGAGCCCAGCCACCCGGGTCGCTGGAGTCGACGGTGTGGTCCCCGGCGGCGCCGAGACCGGCCTCGCCGAGCTCGTGCGCAAGCTGGAGGCGTCGTGACCGCCGACAACGAAGCCACCGCACGGCTCACGATCACACCGGGCAGCCGGATCGCGCTGTGGCTCGGCAACCAAGGGCCGGCGCGCTCGATCCGCTGGCTCGACGGTGCGCTCGAGACCGTCGCGAAGTTCGATCCCGCCAAGAAAGGCCGGGCGATCGCATTCGCCGCCGGTTCCGCGAGCTGGCTCGATCTCGCGGCGGATCGCGCGCGCCACGCGGGCGTCGCGAGCGCGGGCCTCCAGACCGATCTCCAGCTCGACTACCTCGGCTGGGCACAGATCGTCGCGGCCGTGGCGCGCCACCTCGGCGCCGGCACGATCCTCGTCGACGAAGCGAGTCGGCCCGAGCGCTGGGTCGAGGTCGCCGCGATCGCCGAGTTACTCGACGCGGTCCAGCTCACGCACGTCGTCAAGCTCGCGCCCGACAAGGACGTGATCCACGCGAGCCGGATCACCGGCCGCCAGCTCCAGACCGTGCGCGTGCGCGGCACGTCGGTGATCGGGGTGCGGATCGCGGGCGCGCCGATCGACGAGTACCCGACGCCGATGCCGTCGACCACGATGCAGAAGCTCAAGCTCGAGCTGCTCGGACTCGATCCGGTCGTGCTCGGCCATCGTTCGCAGCCGCCGCGCACGCACGAGCCGAAGAAGACCGTCGAGCGGATCGCACAGCATCTCGCCGTCCACCTCGCGCCGCGCGAGGCTCGCTGATGGCGCAGGCCCGCAGCCTCGCCGAGCCCGCCGCCGTGCGCGTCCAGGTCGTCGCACCTGCCGCGCTCGGTGCAACCGCAGTCGCCGCGCTGCGCGACCGCGGGATCGATGCAGAGCTCGGGGATGGCGCCGCGACGACCGACCTCGTCGCACTCGCACTCGAAGCCCCGCCGACTGCCGCCGCCGCACTCGAGCTCGCCGCGACCTGCGCGCGCGCCGCTGCGCTCGGTCGCCCGACCTGCGTGC
This sequence comes from Deltaproteobacteria bacterium, assembly GCA_040004535.1. GTDB lineage: Bacteria > Myxococcota_A > Polyangia > Haliangiales > Haliangiaceae > JABFXX01. Next base: position 6,143 of record JBDUAS010000179.1, on the reverse strand, counting down.
TCGCACCGCCGCCGCGCGGTACCGGCCGCGCCGCGATCGAACGGTCGGCCGCACTCGCCTATCTGCGCGCTCACGGTGCGGTGGTCGGTCACGATGTCGATGCGTGGCTCGAAGCGATCGTCGCGCTCGTCCGCTTCGGTCTGCCGCACGGCCCGCGCGTCGCCGTGATCGCGCCGCCGGGCTCGTGGCTCGAAGCGCAGACGCTCGCGTACGTCGGTGATGCCGAGGCCTCGGGCGCGCGCGTGCCGCAGCTCGCCGGCGAGCATCGCGCGAAAGGCGAACCGGCCGACGTCGTGTTGTTCGATCCCGAGCTCACGCCTGCACCGGCGCAGCTGCCCGGCGCCGCGATCGCGATGCACGTCACAGGTCGCGGCGAGCTCGCGCGCGGCGAGCCAACGCTGTACGGCATGCGGTTCGCACTCGGTGCGATCGAGATGCTCGGGCGCGCGGCCGAACGGATCGCCGCCGGCGTCGGCGCCGCGACCGCCGCCGACGAAGCCGAGCTCGAGGTGGATCGCAAGACGCTCGACGTCCGGCTCGCGAAGATCCGCGAGCTCGGGCTCGTACGCGTTGGCGATCACGAGACGAAGGGCCTGCTCAAAGCCTACGGCGTCGCGATCACGCGCCAGACCGTCGAGACCACGCCGTCTGCCGCGGTGCACAGTGCGCGCAGTAAGCTCGGCTTCCCGGTCGAGCTCAAGCCATGGGGAAACGACATCCTGACCGAGCTCGAGGGTTGTCCCGTCGAGCGCAACCTGACCAGCGATGCGCTCGTCCGCCGCGCCTTCACCAGCGTGCTCGTCGCGGCGGGAAAGCCGCCGAACGGCGCCAATAGCTTCGTGATCGTCCGCGAGCCCCCGCCGCTCGGCCGTGATGTCTCGGCGCGGGTCGAGCGCCTGCCCTCGCTCGGCTGGACCGTCGTGCTCGTCGTCAACGGTCAAGTCGCCGCCGCCCCGGCTCCGCTCCGCGCCCTCGACGCACAGGTGCTCGCGTCCGCGGTAATCGCCTCGCGTGCGGCCGATTCCGAGCCCGACCGCGCCGGTCTCGCCGAGCTCCTGCGCCGCGCCTCGCACCTCGCCGTCGATCTCGACACCCGGCTCGAGAGGCTCGAGCTTCCGCGGATCGTCGTCGGCGGCCGCGGCGCGCGCACCGTCGTTGTCGACGCGTGGTGCGAGCTAGCGGAGTAGTACACTCACGTCATGAGCCGAAGCCTCGCGCTCGCGTCGTGTCTCGCCACCTTCGGCTTCGTCGCGTGCGGTGATTCGACCGCAAAGCTATGCACACCGCCAGAGCACACCACGTATTCGTGCCAGCTCACCTGTATGGACACCACGTGGATCGAGGGGCTCTAGAGTCGACGCAGAAAGCTAGCGCAGTAGCGCGCGCAGCTTCGTACGATCGATCGCGCCGCCCTTCGCGGCATCGATGAATGCTTTCGCATCGAGCTTCGCCGGCGGCTTCACGGTCTCGCTATCGGTGACTTTCGGCTTGGTATCGCCCTCGGCCAGCTCGCTGACCGCGAGCGTCGAGTGCGTCACCGTCACGGGGCGCGCGGTTGCGAGCTGCAACCACGCCTCGCCGAGCTTGGCCTCGGCGACGAACGCGTTATCGATCGCGAGGCCCTTGCCGTCGGGATCGAGCCCGGCGATCGCGAGGCCGCGCTTCGCGCGATTCGCGGCGAACACGACGCCCGAGATCGTGACCGAGCTCCACCTGCCCGGCCCGTTCGCGGGAATCCGCAGCAGGGTGGCGGCCTGACAGTCGACGATCCAGATGCGATCGAGCGTCGCGGTCGCGCCCTTCTTGCGCGCGACCAGATCGATCAGCGGATCGCCCTCGGCCGCGCTCGACGAGCTCTGCGTGGTGAACAGCGCGATGTTCGCGAGCACGGCCTTCTCGGTCGCCGCGATCACGAGCGCGCTCGTCGCCGGCTTGGCATTCGCGATCGTCACGCCGCGGAGCTCGACCGCACGCGCGCGGATCGTGATCGACTCGCTGAACGTGACGGCGCCCGCCGCCTCGACGACGATCGCGAGGTCATCGGATTCGAGCTGGAGGTGTTTGTAGCTGCCGGCGGCGAGCTCGACGGTGAACGTGCCGGCCTTCGCCTTCTCGGCTGCGGCGAGCGCGGTGAGGAGCGGCAGGTCGAGGTCGGCGTCGGAACGCACGTGATACGTGGAGGAGGTCATCGGTGGGTTGCCCTTCGGGACGACATCGGAGCCATGCGACGGAGCTGGAACCGGCGCGCTGTTACTACGCCCGCACGCCAACAACGCGAACGCGACCAGTGCGAGACGCCGCATCCGCGTGAGCATGACACGGCTCAGTGCGAGACGTCATTCATGCGCAACAGATCGAAGCAGCGCAGGAACTGGTCGAGCGTGTAGCTGAACTGGCCGTCGTCGACACCGTCGGCCGGGCCGGTGCTGCGCATGTCCGGCTCGTTCGTCGCGTGCGGGTTGTGCATCCGCACCGACGACTTCTCGGGATCGATATCCGCCGCTTTCGCCGGCAGATCCGCCGAGGTCAACGCGAGCGCCGTGCCGGTCTTGTCGGCGAGCTGAACGCCGTGGACCTCGTACGCGTGCGACGTGTAGTTCATCCGCTGCTTGTTGCTGGAGTCGTCGCCGAGGTTGAGCAGGATGCCGAGGTTCTCTTTGAGGTTGCGAAACGGCGCCGGCATCGACGGATCCCACAGGTGCGGGAACTTGTCCGGCACCGCGACCGCCTCGGCGTCCTTCGCGACCTGCTTGACCGTGGCGGTCCCGGCGATGTTGCCCTTCAGCGTGGTCTGGAGCGTCGTCAGCGCGGTGCGCAGCGCCGTGCGATCGATCGTCCGCAGCAAGCGCTGGATCTGCTCGGTCGCGGTGCCCTTGTTGAACGCACCGGTGATGTCGTCGCCGAACTGCTGGAAGAACAACAGGCTCATCACCTGATCGACCAGTGCGTCGCCCCGGGTGACCGCGCCGTTGTCGCTCATCCGCGCATGCATGAACGTCTGGTCTGGCCCGCCGCGGTGTTGCCCTTCTGCGCTTCGTAGCGCAGCAACTTCTGCAGCGCCGGAATGTTGTCGGCGACGATGTCCTTGCCCGGCGTGAAGTTCATCGCCTGCACCGAGCCAGCCGCGGCGTTGCCGTAGAACATCTGGTAGCACTCCTCGACGGAGCCACCGGCGTTGATGATCTTGTAGCCGCTGCCGAGCTTCTTCTCGTCCTTGCTGAGGCCCTGCCCCGTGCTTCCGAAGCGCTGCGCGAAGTCGGCGTACGCCTTCTCCATCATCGGTGCCCACAGCGCGGTCTCGTAGATGTCCTTGCGATGAACCTCGACGGTGTTGCCCGACACGCTCGCCCACCACGCACTCTTGTTCGGCGCCGGCGCGACGCGCATGCCGGCGCCGACGAGCGAGATCCCGCCGCTCTTGTTCTTGCGGGTGAGCAGCGACGTGCTGGTCGTCGTCGTGACCGGGACGTGGGTAGACGTCTTCGCGTCGAACCGCTGCAGCGTCACCGACACGTTGTGACCGCTGAACGACATCACCGACTTGATCTTCGCCGGATCGTTCTGCGCCAGGCCGAGCAGGCACGACTGGAAGTAGCAATCACCGAGCCCACCCTGGCGGATGTCCTCGACCGTCGGCGTGCCGCCGATGAACAGGTTGTCGGGCTCCATCGTCGGCGTGACGTTCGGTGCCGCCGGCGTGCCGCTACGGAAGCCGACCGACTTGCCGCCCTTCGCGGAGCGCGTGAACAGGTCGGCTTCGGTCGGCGCGGTGCCGGCCGCGAGCCCGAGCGGCTTGTGCTCGCTCGCGACGATCGTCACGTGCGTCGCGTCGGGGGTCTTGCCTTCCTTCACTGGCTGCGGTGCACCAAGCGGCTTGCCGCATCGGCGAGCACGAGCTCGCGCCGCAACGTGCGCAGGGCCGGCCCGATCGCCGAGGTCGCGATCCGGTCGAAGTCGAGCGACAGCACGGTGCGATACGTGCCGAAGGCGACCGCGGTGCGGCGGCCGCTGCGCGAGGCGCCCTCCAGCGCGACCACGATCCGCGCGCCTGGTGAGGCGAGCTCCGCGAGCTGCGCGATCACCTTCAACTGATCGACATCGAACAGATATCGCGCGCGCTCGTCGACCGCGATCTGGGTGCGCTCGACCGGCGCTTCGATCGTGTCGTCGCCGAGCAGGTAGTCGATCAGACGGCTCGCCGGGACGAAGCCGGCCGCCGCGCCGAGCTCTTCGTCGAGCGCGCGGACCAGGCTCGAGGTCACGAGCGGGTGGCCGGTCGCGAACCGGATCGCGAGGTCGCGCGCGCGCTCGGAGTCGAGTCCCGCGAGCTCCGCAAACCCCGCGAGGCTCGCACCCCGGCGCGGGCGTTGTGTATCGCGCGCGATCGCCGGATCGATCGCGGCCGCGACGATCCACCACACGAAGTCGGTCTCGACATCGTCGAGGCCGAGCCACACCGACAACGAGCGCATGCGTTCGCTGCGCAGGCCGGGTCGTTCGAGCTCGCGCGCTCGATCGTCGATCTCGTCGTCGAGTCCCTCACTCGGCTGGCCAGCGCGGCGGGCGGCGTGACGCGTGGCACGCGCTTGCCAGTGCTCCACGTGCGCGTGAAACGAATCCCGCTCCGAGTCCATCAGCTCACCCTTGCGCGCGACTATATACCGCTCGCGACCGCAGTCTCGCCGGTGCCGAGATGATCAGTCCGCGATTCGCCCTCGACGAGCGACATCACCTCGCTGCGAAACCGATCGACGATCATGGGGACGTCGGCAAAGACCGGTGACGTGCTGCTCGGTCACGACGCGACGGCTAGCTCGCCGGCGATCGCGAGCAACTGGTCGCGCGTGTTGAGCTTGGGATCGGAGAGGACGCGGTCGAGCAACTTCGCGAGCAGGTCGCCAAGCGCGCGGCCACTCGCATAGGTCGCGAGGTCGCTCCCCGATACGGCGAGCTCCTTCAAGACGAGAGGATCGCGAAGCACGCGCTCGACGCGTGGCTCGAGCTTCGCCATCGCGTTCGCGTACGGGCGGCCGAGGCTCGACAGGACGCGGCGCAGTGTCGAATCGTCGCTCGCCCCGCGCACCGCCTGGACTGCACCACCGAGCGCGGCAGCGAGGTCGGCTTCTGCGTTCGAGAACTTCAGCGCCTTCAGGACATCGCCGATCCGCTTGCGGTCCGCGATCGGCACGACCAGCGCCGCGAGCCGGACCTCTTGCGCCACGCGATCCGGCGCGACGAGATCGAACGTGAGGTCTGGTGCGATCGTCGCGAGGATCCCGGTGCGCTCCGCGAGGACGAGCCCGCGCGACGGCTGGCGCGCGCCGAGGATCTTGCGCAGCTCGTCGGAGACCCGCTCGCGCGACACCTTCGCGAGCGACGGCAGTGCCGGCGCGATCCCCGCTTCGGTGTCGGGATCGAGCTCGAACTCGAGCTGCGCCGCGAACCGCACCGCGCGCATGACGCGGAGGCCATCCTCGGTGAACCGATCGACCGCGACCCCAACCGCGCGCAGTCGCTTTGCCTCGAGATCAGCGACGCCGCCGTACGGATCGAACAACGCATCGGCCGCGACGTCATACGCGATCGCGTTGACGGTCAGATCACGGCGCGCGAGGTCCTCGGCGAGTGGTACGCCGAACACGACGCTGTCGGGGCGGCGCGCGTCGGTGTACGCGCCCTCGCCGCGATACGTGGTGACCTCGACGTGGCTGTCGGCGCCCTTGCCGGTCACGATCGTCACGGTGCCGTGCTGGAGGCCGGTCGGAATCGTGTGACGGAACAGCCCGAGCACCTCGTTCGGGTGCGCGCTGGTCGCGATGTCCCAATCGCCGGGCTCCTTGCCGAGCAACACGTCGCGGACCGCGCCGCCGACGGTGACCGCCTGAAACCCGGCCGCCGCGATCCGCGCGCACACCTCGCGGACGTTCGCCGGCACCGCAGCCGCGAGCCGAGCGTTCGCATCGCTGCCCTCGGGCACGGCTACTCCGTCTGCGCCGCGCCGCGGAGGCGCGCGAAGATGTCCTGCGCGCGGCTGCGCAGCTTCGCCGCTTCGTCGCGCTTGCCCGCGCGATCCTTGATCCCGGCGAGCCCGTTGTACGCGCGCGCGAGCTCGACCTCGTGCTTGACCGCGGCGAGGATGTCGA
>JBDUAS010000178.1:0-15257 GCA_040004535.1 Deltaproteobacteria bacterium | reverse complement strand
CCGAGCTCGACCGGCAACGTCGGCGGGCTCGCGACCGATGGCAAGGCGATCTACGTCTCGGTCGCCGACCTCGGGACGTACGCGATCGATCTCGGTGGCAACGTGCTCTGGCGCGTCGGCGCGCGCGGCGGCGGCGAGCCCGGCGCTCCGGTCGTGTTCGACGACATGCTCGTGTACTCGCTCGCCGAAGACGGCTTGTTCCTCGCGGAGCGCCGCACCGGCAAGACGCTCGAGTACTTCGATCCAGGTGATGGCGTGTCGGCGCAACCGACCGTCACCAGTGATGGCCGGCTGTTCGTGATGTCGAACCGCGGCATCCTGTACTCGTTCGACGTCGACTGACGTCGATCTACTACAGCGGATCGCAGAACGGCAGCGCCGGTCGAGCGATCAAGTAGCCCTGCAGGTAGTCGCAGCCGAGGTCCACGAGCACGCTCGCCTCGGCCTCGCTCTCGACACCTTCGCCGATGATCTTCGTCCCTTGCTCGCGACACAGCTCCGTCACCGAGCGGACGAGCCGCTGCTTCATCGCGTGCTTGTCGATATCGCGGACGAGCGACATGTCGAGCTTGACGTAGTCGCAGTCGAGTGGCGTGAACGTGCCCATGCGGGCGTGACCGCCGCCGAGGTCGTCGATCGCGATCTTGAATCCGAGCTCGCGCAGCTCGGCGACGCGATAGCGGACATCCGCCTGGCCATCGAGCGACGTGCGCTCGGTGATCTCCAGCACGCAGCGCGGCGCGACCTTCGACAGCGGCGAGAACGGCGACGTCAGCTGCTTGTCGAACAGATCGAGCAAGTGGAGGTTGATGAAGATCATGCCGCGCTGGACCGGCGCGCTGGCGATCACCTTCGCGGTCTGCGCGCGCACCGCGCGACCGAGCGTCGGGATTCGCTCGAGCCGCTCGGCGGCATCGAGGATCGCGCCGGGATGCGGCAGCGATTTGTCATGCGAGCGGAGCAGCGCTTCGTAACCGAACCGCGCGCGTGTCTCGGCGTGCACGATCGGTTGAAAGTGCATCGTCAGTCCGGCGAGACACTTGCCGAGCGCGACCTCGAGCGCCGCGAGCTCTTGCGTGATCGCGACCTCCTCTTCCACGCGCACGTTCTTGCTCGTGCCGTGCGGGAAGCGGCCGGGAGCGTCGTCGGTCGCCGGAGAATCGTGGAGCATTGTTGCGGACGTCGACGACCCCGATACTTCTGGTGAACGCCGCTCCGCCACGATGTTCCCAGCGTAAGCGACGCGGGCAGCGAAGTCGATGTAGGTCCGAACGCTTAACAGAGCCGTCGGAGGTGCTCGCGGAATTCCGACACTACGAGAGATGCTGGGTGACCATCGAGCTCGCTCGCGATCAGATCATCGACGATCGGCAATTCCATCACCAGTCGGTACAGCATCAGGCACGCTCTGCTGGACAGTGGAACGAACCGGGCCTCGCCCTGGAGCACCACGTTCGAGGTCGGCGGCGTCACCCACGTGATGGTGTAGGTGTCGGGGTCGTACGTGTACTCGAGCGTATAGCCAAGCGATCCGCGCTCGAGCCTGCGGGTGAATCCGACCCGGCTCGCCCGACCATCGTCCTGGCGGGACAGCACGCGCGCCGTCTGGAGCAGCGGCAACCACCGCGGAATCTCCGTGATGTCCGCGAAGATCTCGAACGCCGCTCCCGCGCCGACCGGCAGGGTCGCCGACACTTCGCTGGCGTGGGGGAACGATTCGGGGGCAAAAGCGATCGCGGTAGCCATGACTGCAGCTCCTTGGGTGACCGACACCTACAGCAACGCCGATACCAACTCGCGCTGACGTGGTTTCGCGCAGTTGCGCTTGGCACCGCGATCCCCTGCGATGGTCACCGATCGCGCCGCGGCTAGCCGAGGCGCCGCTAACGACTGTCCGCAGGACGCGGCTGACAGTGGGGGCAGACCCACGTCCAACGCGGTGGGTCACCGAGCTGGAACGCGGTGATCGCGGTCGAGCAGCGCCGACATGCCTTGCCGGTGCGCGAGTACGCGTGAAAATCCCGGCTGCCCTCGACGGAGGTCTGCATCAGCTCGCGCGCGGTCTCGTAGATCTGAACGAGCACGTGGATCGGCACGTCGCGCACGCGCGTTCGTGGATCGATCCGCGCGACGAAGCACGACTCGGTCTTCCAGATGTTTCCCAGGCCCGCGACCACGCGTTGATCGAGCAGCACCTCGCCGAGGGTGCGCGATTCGTGCAACGCGGCGCGCGCCGCAGCAAGCCGGCTATCGAAGTCGCCGGCAAGGACATCCGGCCCCAGGTTCGCGAGCGTCATCCCGGCGCGCGGCGCGCGGCGCGGGATGATCTCGACCGTCGGGCACGTCAGCCACAGGTACAGATTCTGCTCGGTGACCAGGACGAGTGACGCGCGACCCGGCGACGTCTTCGCGAGACGCGCTTCACCGGGAGCGCGCGCGTACGCGAGGAACCGTCCGTTCATGCCCTGATGGACGTGGAGCTCCGTCTGGTCGTCGAGATCGATCGTGAGGTGCTTGCCGTGCGCGTCGACGTGCGTGACCGTGCGGCCGACCAGCGCGCGAGGCAAGCCTTGCGTGGTGGCGCGAATGATCGTCTGGCCGACCAGCGGCGCGAGCTTGTTCGCGACGCGCCGGATGCTGTCGCCTTCAGGCATGGCTACGCATCCGCAAGCTCGTCGTCTGCGGGATCCAGCTCGGGCTCGGGCTCGGGCTCGGGCTCGGGCTCGGGCTCGGGCTCGGGCTCGGGGGAAGGTGCCAGCGGCACCGTCCCGCGCACGACGAGGCCGCGATAATCGATCCGCGCGCCGGCGGCGAGAAGGCCCTTCGCCCATGGCGATTGGCCGGCGGGCTGGCCGTTGATCGTCTCGATCAACAATTCACGGCGGCGCTGCTCGAGCGCGAGCTGCGGTGCACCTACCGCGAGTGCAAGCGCGATCGTCTCTGCCGCGACGCCGGACCCGGTCGCGAGTCGCTTGCCCTTCGGTTCGATCCATAGCGCGAGCGCACCGTCGACGAGCACGACCGTCGCACCGCTGCGCCGCGCCGGCTTCGCATCCGGATCGGCGAGCTGGGGCCAGGGCAGGGCGCTGCCCCACGCGTTCGCCGGATCGACCGCCGCGAGCACGTCGACGCGTTGCGCGTGACCGCGCTGTGCTTCGCGCAGCCGATCGATCGCACCGGGCCACGCGAACTGCGCGCCTTCGAGTGACTCGACGAAGTAGCCGCGGCGGACCGCGCCCGCATCCTCCATCGCGCGAAACACGTCGCCGACCCCGGCGAAGCCACCTGGCACGTCGTCGGCCCGCGCGCCCTGGCGCGACGCGATGCCCCAGCGTTCGAGAAGTCCCGTCGCCTGCGCATGGACCCGCGCGGTCGCGGTCGGTGTGGCGCCGAGGGATTCGACCAGCGACCAGCGACCGCCGAACGTCGCATGTGCATTCGCACGGCGCGCGTTCGGTGCCGCGAGCGAGCGCAGCGGCGCGAACGTATCGTTCGTGACGAGCCCGGCCCACACGAGATCCCACAGCGCCGCGACGAGATCCGCGCGCGGCGCCTTCGTCGCTTGTTCGAGCCCCACGACGAACGACGCACCGGCGGTCCGAAGGTGCGCGATCAGCGCGTCGTGCAACGGGCCGTGATTCGGAATCGACTGCGGCTCCGGTGCGAGCTCGCGCGCGCGATCGCGGCGCAGCAGCACGACGCGGCCGTCCTTCGTCCCGAGCGCACCGGCGCCGACCCACACGAGGTCACCGGCGGCGCCGAGCTCGTCGAGCATCCGCGGGTGGTAGTCGACGATCCGCGCGGGCAAGATCCGCTGCTCGAGCTCCGTGAACGACAGCGCGACGCCTTCGAGCCGCGCGACCGCATCGCGCAACGCGAGCGTACCGCGGCGCGGTTGTTCGAGGCCGTGCCAGCGCGGCAAGAACGCGGCGTACGTCGCCGCATCGACCGGCGCGACCTGAGCGCGCAGCTTCGCGAGCGTGCGGCGGCGGAGCTGGCGAAGTACCTCGGTATCGCAGCTGTCGATCGCGACGCCGCCGGGCCGCAGATCGCCACGCACGAGCTGGCCGCGCGCTTCGAGCAACACGAGGATCGGCTCGACCATCGCAGGCGGGAGGCCCCAGCGCTCGGCCGGGCCCACCGCGGTGAACGGCGAGTGCGTGCGCGCGTAGCGCGCGATCAACGACACGAGCGGATCGGGCGCGCGATCGAGCAGCGCGGCCGGCAAGCCTTGCGGCAGCGCGATGCCGAGGCCGTCGCGATAACGCGCGGCATCTTCGGCGGCGACGTAGCGCGGCACGCCGGCGATCCGGACCGGCGCGAGCCGGCGTTGCTCGACAAGGCTCGCGATCACGTTCGGCACGTCGACATCCGCGGTCGAGCGCGCCGCGATCTCGGCGGCATCGAGGTCGCCGAGCCTGCGCACCAGATCGTGGACCTCGTCGAGCGAGCGCGCCTGGCGCTCCGGTGCGAGTTGTTGAAGCTCGGCCTCGACCTCGGCGAGCACGTCGAGGTCGAGCAGGTCGCGAAGCTCGCCGCCTCCGATCAGCTCGCGCAACAGGTCGCGGTCGAGCGTGAGCGCTTGTGCCTTGCGCTCGGCGAGCGGTGCGTCGCCTTGATAGAGGAACGCGGCGACGTAGTCGAACACGAGCGACCGCGCGAACGGCGACGCGGCCTCCGTGATCGAAGGCTCGATCCGGATCGCACGCGATCGGATATCGCGCAGCACGCCGAGTAGCGCCGGCAGATCGAACACATCGCGCAGGACCTCGCGATAGGTCTCGAGCGTGATCGGAAACGCCGGGAACCGGAGCGCGACGCCCATCAGCTGCTGCGCCTTCAGGCGTTGCGCCCATAGCGGCGTGCGGCGGCCGGGCCGGCGGCGCGGGAGCAACAACGCACGCGCCGCGTTCTCGCGAAAGTGGCTCGCGAACACGCTCGACCGGGCGAGCTCGTCGACCAGGATCCGTTCGATGTCGTCCGGATCCGGAAGCAGCTGATCATCGGTCGGCAGGAGGTCACCGTCCGCGAACCGCAGCGCGATGCCGTCGTCGGTCCACAGCGGATGGATCGGATAACCGAGCGCGCTCTCGAGCTGGTGTGCGAGCACGAGTGCCCACGGCGCGTGAACGCGACCGCCGAACGGCGACAGGATGCACACGCGGGTGTCGCCGAGCTCGTCGCGGAACCGCTCGATCGTGATCGCGCGATCGGTCGGCATCGCGCCGGTCTGTGCGCGTTGGTCGGCGAGGTACTGAGATAAATTCTGCGCCGCGAGCGGATCGAGCTTGTACTCGGTCGCGAGCCACGCATGCGCCGCCTCGCGATCGCTGGCGAGCATCGTGTCGAGCTCGCGGCAGAACGCGCCGAGCGCGCGGCCGAGCTCGACCGGTCGGCCCGGACCGTCCGCGCGCCAGAACGGCATCTTGCCGGGCTCGCCCGGCGCCGGTGACACGACGACGCGGTCGCGCGTGATGTCCTCGATCCGCCACGTCGTCGCGCCGAGGATGAAGGTCTCGCCTTTGCGAGACTCCGCGACCATCTCCTCGTCGAGCTCGCCGACCTTGGGGCCGGTCGCGCCCAGGTGAACGCCGTAGAGACCGCGATCCGGAATCGTCCCGCCGGAGATGACCGACAGCAGGCGCGCGCCTTTGCGGCCGATCAACACGTCGTGCTGGCGGTCCCAGGTCAGACGCGGGCGGAGCTCCGCGAACTCGTCGGACGGATAGCGGCCCGCGAGCATGTCGAGCACGCCGACGAGCGCGGTCCGCGACAGCTCGCGATAGCTCGCGGCGCGCCGGATCACGCGCTCGAGCTCGCCGACCGGCCACGGATCGGCGCCGACCATCGCGACGATCTGCTGGGCGAGCACGTCGAGCGCGGAGTCCGGCACCCGGATCGCCTCGACCGCGCCGTCGAGCATGCCGCGCGCGACGACCGTCGCTTCGAGCAGGTCGCCGCGGAACTTCGGAAAGATCCGGCCGATGCTCGTGCCGCCGACCTGGTGACCGGCGCGACCGATCCGCTGGAGCCCGCGCGACACGGCTCCCGGCGACTCGACCTGGAGCACGAGGTCGACCGCGCCCATATCGATGCCGAGCTCGAGCGAGCTGGTCGCGGTGATCGCGCGCAGCCGGCCGGTCTTGAGCGCTTCTTCGATCTCGAGACGCTGGTGGCGCGCGATCGAGCCGTGGTGCGCGCGCACGAGCTCGACGCCGGGCTCGATCACGCCGCGCTCGATCGCGAGCTCGCTCAGCTTCTGGGACACGCGCTCGGCGAGTCGCCGAGAGTTGACGAACACGATCGTCGAGCGATGCGCGAGGATCTGATCGAGCAGCTGCGGATAGATCAGCGGCCACATCCCAGCCCCAGCAGGGCCGCCGCCTTGCTCCGCCGAGGTGCCCGGGTTGTCCATGTCGGGGGCGGGCACGACAACCTGGAGGTCGAGCGCGGGCTTCGCCGACGCGTCGACGATCTCGACCGGGCGGTCCCCGCCCAGATATCTGGCCACCTCTATAAGTGGACGCTGGGTCGCCGACAGCCCGATCCGCTGCGGTTCGGGGTTGCCGGAGCTCGTGACCAGGTGCGCGAGCCGCTCGAGGGTGAGCGCGAGGTGGATGCCGCGCTTGGTCGGTGCGAGCGCGTGGATCTCGTCGACGATGATCGTATCGACCGCCCGCAGCCGCTCGCGCGATTGGCCCGCGAGCAACAAGTACAGCGACTCAGGCGTCGTGATCAGGATCTGACCGGGATGCTTGCGCTGGCGCTCGCGCTCCTTGGGCGACGTATCGCCGGTGCGAACGTCGACCGTGATCTGGCCGCCCGCGCCGAGCGCCTGGAGCCCCACGAGTGGCGCGCGCAGGTTGCGCTCCACGTCGTACGCGAGCGCCTTGATCGGCGACACGTAGACGACGCGCGTGGGCGCATTCGGGTCGGCCGCCGAATCCGCCGGGGCGTGCGCGAGACGATCGAGACACCACAGGAACGCGGCGAGCGTCTTGCCGCTGCCGGTCGGCGCGAGCATCAACGTGTGGCGGCCGCTCGCGATCGACGCCCAGCCGCGCTCTTGCACCGGTGTCGGTGCCGCGAAGCTGCGCGCGAACCACGTGCGTGTGGCTTCGCCAAACGGGACCGTCACCAGGGAGCTATAGCAAGCTCAGGTCGGTGGCGTGGTCAGCAGCTGCTTGAAACCTGACACGAGCCTGTCAACGTCGATCGCGTCCGCCTCGATGTTCGAATCCCAGTGCCCGAGCGGGATCACGGCGCCCGGCGCGAGCACGTTCGGCACGGGGCCGAGACCTTCCGGGCTGATCGTCGGCATCCGCCAACGGCCCTGGGGATGAAGCACGGGCATGTTCCAGAGGCCATCGGGCACGTAGAGGTCACCGTGCCAGAGGCCGGAGGCAAGGCACGGCGGCGCGGCCTGGAGCCGATCGGGAGCGAGCTGAACGACGCGCACCGGGCCCGGCTCGAGCAGTAGCGCCGCCGCGAGCAGGCACAGCGACGACAGCACGGGTGGACGCTGCGTGATCGCGATACGGGCCATCGCGGCTCCAACCGGGCCCGGCCTGCGAGCTATTCCCAGCCCGATCAGCGCGACCTCAGTCGCGTTCGAGGACGACGCCGACGAGCATCGGGATCAGCGTCAGCCCGAGCGTGACGCCGATGGCGAGCGCCGGGCTCGCGTGGATCGTGTCCTGGATGCGGTCGACGAACGCCGCGAGCTGCGTCTTGGTCGCGAGCGCGAACACGCCGATCCCGATCGCGCCGCCGAGCAAGAGCGCGGTGATGGCGCCGGCCAGGAGCGGCACCGCGCGCAGCGGTCGAGTCAACGCGCGCAGCACCGGGATCAAGCCACCGGTCGCCGCCAGATAGAACGGGAAGAACATGCCCGCCGTGAACATCGCGAACCACAGCGCGCGCTGCGCTGGTGGAAACGCCAGCGGCGGCGTCGGATCGATCGGGCCGATCGAGAAGTGCAGGGTCTGGAGCGTGACGCCGGCGATGTAGATGAACGCGAACGTGAACGCGAGCTTCACCGGCACGCTGCGGATCCGCATCCACAGCGGAAAGCCGGCCATCGCGGGCCCGTAATCGAGTCGGCCTTCGAAGTAACCCGACAGCACGAGCAGCGGGAACTGACCGATCATGATCGCGAGCAGCACCGGCGCCGGCAGCTTCGCCGCCACGAGATCGAACAACGTCGCGACCGACGCTGCGTGGATCAGCGCGGCCAACAAGAAGTACGGCGCGACCGCACGCGGCTCGAGGCGCGGTCTGGGCATGCGCTCGATAGATTACACCGCGCGCGATCGCGTGCGTCCGGCGGGATCGAGCAGTGCATCCCGGTCTGTGCCGGACCGGGATTCTGCGACGTCGGAATCGAGATCGTGCTGTGGGTGAAGTTGCTAAGCCCGCATGCCTACGGGGTTTCGCCCAGGTAGGAGTTGACATAACACCGATTCTGCGACGTGACTCCTGGAACCGGCCAGGCCTCGCCTGTCCTGTCATCGGTTCGGATCAGCTTTGCGGTGCATCGCGCAGCTGGTTCGCGTGCGGTGCATCCGCGGTCGCCGGGAACTGCGCGGCGAGCTCTACGCCCACCAACTCGATCGCACGCAGCACGCCTGCGGTCAGATCCTTCGGCGCGGCTTCTGCGATCGCGGCGACCGCTGCATCCCACAGCGGCTGACCGGCGCGCGCGTGGATCCCGGCATCGCCCAGGACCGTGCAGCGCCGCCGCCGCGGGCACACGAAGATCAGCACGCCGTTGTGCTCGCGGGTGTTCGCCACGCCGAGCCGCGCGAACGTCTTCTCCGCCACCTTGTCGACCCGGCCCCAGAACCATGGCGCGATCGCGACCACGATCTCGCCGGTCGTGGCGAGCTCGGCCGACGTCACCGCCGCCTCGATCCGCACGCGATCGACGTGCTTATCGAACCGCTTCGTCATGCCGTCACCAATGGCCGCTCGCTCCGCCGCCGCCGGATCGGCCGCCGCCGCCCGAGAAGCCACCACCACCGCCGCCACCCGACCAACCGCCGCCACCGCCGCCGTTGCCGAAGCTCGAGATGATGTCGAACAACAGCCACGCGAACGTCGGATGCGTGACCGCGGTGATCAGGACTGCGATGCCGCCGATCACGAGCACGATGATCCAGAACCAGCTGAGGCCGCCGCCGTGGATCGGTGCCTGGGCCGGCAACGGCGCGACGTTCGCGCTCGCCGGATCGCCGCCGATTCGCGCCAGGATCTGGTCGACGCCATTCTGGATCGCGACGTCGTTGTGCCCCGCGATCAGCTCCGGCGTCATCGCCTCGTCGATGATCCGCTTCGCGTACAGGTCCGGCAGCTTGTCTTCGAGACCATAACCGACCTCGATCCGCAGCGCCTTGTCCTTCGCGAACACGAACAGCGCGACGCCGTCGTCCTTGCCTTTCTGGCCGATGCCCCACGCCGTGAACACGCGCGCGGACCATTCCTCGAGGTTCTCGTCGCCGAGCGTCGGTGCGATCCAGACGATGACCTGGTGGCCGGTCGTCTTCTGGTACGTCTCGAGCCGCGTATCGAGCGCTCCGCGCACATCTGCGCTGAGCAGCCCGGCGCTATCGGTCACCCACCGCGTGGGCGCAGGCGGTGGCGGCGGTGCTGCGGCGAAGCTCGTGCCCGCGCTTGCGAGGACAAGGCCGATGACGACGAGCGCGGTGCGTAGCACGCGCGGCATTGGGATCAGAAGTGGATCTCGGGCGCGTGTGCGGCGCCAGCGTCCGCCGTGAAGTACTGCTTCTCGGCGAACCGGCTGCCGAAGAATCCGGCCGCGATGTTCGTCGGGAAGCTGTTGCGATACGTGTTGAACTCGCGCGCCGTGTCATTGTACCGCGAGCGCTCGACGTTGATCCGGTTCTCGAGCCCGGACAAATCCGTCTGCAAGTCGCGGAAGTTCTGCGTGGCCTTGAGATCGGGATAATTCTCGGCGACGACCATCAGCTTCGACAGCGACGCGCCGACGCTCGCTTGCGCCGCTTCGAACGCCTTGACCTTCGCCGGATCGCTGAGGTCACTCGCACTCAGCTTGACGTTCTGGGCCTGGCTGCGCGCCTCGGTCACCGCGATGTACGTCGACTTTTCGAAGTTCGCCGCGCCCTTCACGATCTCGACCATCCGCGAGATTTCGTCGAGCCGGTGCTGATACGCACTCTCGACGTTTGCCCACTGCCCCTTCACGCCTTGGTCCATCGCATTCAGCTTGTTGTAGCTGTGCATGCAGGATCCCCCGACGATCAATACGAGGAGCACCACCGAACCGAGAGCGATCCAGAGCTTGTTGAGCTGCATCGTTACCCTGATCGTGCGCACGAATCGTGCCACCGCAAGGGCTGCCGACGGCTAACGCGCGACGCGGCTGCCCAGGTTGGCGATTTCTTCGGCGGTGAGGCCACTCGACGCCTCGATTGTCACGGTGGCGGCACGGCCGGTGCCGACCTCGACCGCGTTGACCTCGAGGATGCCGTCGGCGTCCATCGTGAAGCTGACCTCGACCTTCGTGCGGCCGCGCGGCCCCGGTGCCAGATCGCCGAGCACGAACCGACCGATCCGGCGGTTGCGCGACGCGAGCTCGGCCGGCCCTTGGAAGATCTCGATCGCGACAAACGTCTGGTTGTCCTCGGTCGTCGCGAACACCTTCTTCGCGCGCGTCGGGATGCTCGTGTTCGACTGGATCACGACCGACATCCGATCGCCCGCGACCTTCACGCCCATGTTGTGCGGCGTGACGTCGAGCAGCACGACCTCCTGGAGCTCGCCGCCCATGATCCCCGAGTGCACGGCCGCGCCCATCGCCACGATCTCGTCGGGGTTCACGCCCTTCGAGCCCGGCTTGCCGAAGATCTTCTCGGCGCGCTCCTGGACCGCCGGCATCCGGGTCATGCCGCCGACGAGCACGACCTGATCGATATCGGCCGGCGTGCAGTGTGCGTCCGCGAGCGCCTTCGTGCACGGCGCGAGCAGCTTGTCGAGCAGGCTGCGGCACGCGCGCTCGAGCTGGCCGCGCTCGAGCTCGCGCATCAGGTGGACGGGGCCCTGCGGACCTGCCGCGATGAACGGCAGGTTGATATCGGTCGTCATCGCCGACGACAATTCGATCTTCGCGCGCTCCGCAGCTTCCTTCAGGCGCTGCAGCGCGACGGAGTCGGTGCGGAGGTCGATGTTGTTCTGCTGCTGGAACTCGTCGGCGAGCAGGTCGATGATCACGCGATCGAAGTCATCGCCGCCGAGCGCGGTGTCGCCGTACGTCGACAGCACCTCGAACACGCCGTTCTCGATCGCGAGGATCGAGATATCGAACGTGCCACCGCCGAGATCGAACACCGCGAGCCGTTGATTGGTCTGGTGATGCAGCCCGTACGCGAGCGCGGCCGCGGTCGGCTCGTTGAGGATCTGGCGGACCGTGAGCCCGGCGATCTTGCCGGCGTCCTTCGTCGCCTGGCGCTGCGCATCGTCGAAGTACGCGGGCACCGTGACGACGGCCTCGGTGACCGGCTGGCCGAGGTAGTCCTCGGCGACGCGCTTCATCTTCGCGAGCACGTGCGCCGAGATCTCCTGCGGCGAGCGCGGCGTCCCGGCGATATCGACCCACGCATCGCCGTTCTTCGCGGCGAGGATCTTGTACGGCAGCCGGCGCGCGAGGTTTTGAACCTCGGGGTCCGTCGCCTTGCGGCCGATCAGGCGCTTCGCACCGAACACGGTGCGCTGCGGGTTCGTCACCATCTGGCGCTTGCTCGCGGCACCGACGACGACATCGCCGTCGGCGTTCCACGACGCCATCGAAGGCGTGGTCCGCCCGCCTTCTTGATTATGAATGACCACCGGCTCGCCACCTTCGAGCACGGCTACGCACGAATTGGTGGTTCCGAGGTCGATCCCGATAACTCGGCCCATCGCTCAGCTCGAATATAGCCCGGGCTTGTCGTCGACGCGAGTTAGCGCCGGCGCAGCAGCTCGGCCATCGCCGACTTTGCCTGCTGGAGATCGGGATCGAGCTGCAGCGCACGCTGGAACTCCATCACTGCGTCCTCGCCACGGCCGGCGGTCTGGGCCTCGCGCCCGCGGGTGTACGCCAGCAGCGCCCGATATTGTTTCGACGCCGGGACCCGCGCCGCGAGCCCGTTGAGCAGCGCCTTCGCCGCGCCCCAGTTCTTCTGGCCGAGCGCATCCAGCACTTGTTGGAGCTCGACGCGCTCGTCGAACACCGGGGTCGTCCTCTGCAGCGGCTGCCAGTCCCCGGTGCCTCGCGTCGTCGGCGGATCGATCGTCGGCGGATGCGGCGGCTGGACCGGCGCCATCCCGATCCGCTGGGTCGATCCGCGCTCGGGTGGCGTCCCGGGTCGTGGCGGTGGCGTTCCCGGCCGCGGTGAGGTCTGCGGAGGCGTCGCGGGCCGGCTCGGCGGGGTCGCCGAGGTGGGTGGGCCGAGGCCGTGCTTGGTCGGGGTCAAGGTGCGCGGGATCGCCGGCCCCGGGGGACTGCCCGCCCGGACCGGAGGGCTCGGCGCCCGACCCGGTGGCGTTCCGGGACGCTGCTGGGTCCGGTTCGTGACCTCGGCGGTCAACACCGGCATGCCGCCGGTCTGCATCGTCGAGCCGCCCCGGGTCGTGACGCCGAAGCTCTTCAACAGCAGCTCGTGCGCCGCCTTGATCCCCAGGAACACCTCGTTCGAGAGGCGCTGGATGTCGGTCGGCATCCGGCCGAACCGCGCCGGATGGAACTTCTTGGTCAGCGCGAGAAACGCCGCGCGCACCGACTCCGGCGTCGCGCCGCTATCCTCCAAGCCAAGCGCTACCGATGGTCCGCGGGAGATACGCGCCTGCATCTCCCCCAGCACCGCCCTCGCGCGAGCTTCGTCGTCAACAGCCACGACATCGGGAGCGTAGCCTAGACCGCAGGATTTCCGCTACTGCCGCTTCAGGCGGCTTCGTCGCTATTTCTTCCGTTTGGTCGGCGCTTGTTGCGGCGTGAGATCGCCGTCGCCGAGATCGAGCTGCTTCGTCGACTTGCCTTGTTGCGGCACGACCACGGTCTGTGGAGTCGCCTGCGGTGGTGGCATGATCTGCTGCGCCTGGGCGTTGTCGGGCGGGTTGTTATAGACCTGCTTACCGGAGTCCTTCGTACCGGAGCTCGCCGCCGCGTTCGCCGACGAGATCGTGTTCGCCTTGCCGCGCTGATCGAACGGCACGACCGTCTTGGTGTTCTGCGCGGCCTTCTGGGTCTTCGGCGAAGGCGGCGTCGGGAACGTCGGCACCTTCTTGGCCGGCGGCTTCTTGACCGACGAGGTGGGCTTCGTCGCCTTGCTCGGCGTGCCTGCGGGCGCATCGATCGACACGCTGTCGTGCGCACCGTCGACCCGGACGAGCGCCTGTGGCGTCACGTCCTCGGAGCGCGGCACGCACTGGCCGCCGACGAAGTCGATCGTGACCTTCGGCCGGCGTAGCTCGAGCACGTCGCGGGCGGCGTCGTAGCGATACTCGACGTGGACGGCGACGTGGCAGCTCTTGTCATCGGGCGCGCGCGGATCGATCACTTCATCGTCGGCGGCGAACGCGATGCCCGTGCCGGCGTCGACGAACGGATAGAACTTGTAGAGCTCGCGGTGGCCGGTCACCGACTTCAGCTTCGAGATCGCGACGCGATCGCCGTTGCGCTCCAGCGCGCGAAGCTCGCCGGTCGGAAGCTTCCAGACACCTTCGAACCGCGACACCGCACCTAGGTTGACGGCGAGCTGGGTGTCGGCGGTGCCGGCGTCGAACGTGCGATGGCTCGGCAAGTACCCGGGCTTCGCGACGACGAGATCGACGTGCGCGTTCGCCGCGAGGTGGAGCGTGCGCGGCGTCGTCCCGAGTGCCTTACCGGCGAGCTGGACGATCGCGCCGTCGGGCGTCGAGGTCACCTCGATCGCGACCGTGCCGGCCTCGACCGGCTCCGGTGCGATCGCCGGTCCGTGCGGCCGATCCTCGTGACGACCCGCGATCATGGCTCCAGCGACGCAGACGCCGAGCGTCGCGATGCCGAGCGTGCCGTACACGATCCGGCGCGGTGCACGTGCGGGCTCGACGGCAGCGCCGGC
The DNA here is from genome assembly GCA_040004535.1 of Deltaproteobacteria bacterium. Lineage (GTDB taxonomy): Bacteria > Myxococcota_A > Polyangia > Haliangiales > Haliangiaceae > JABFXX01. Next base: position 1,140 of record JBDUAS010000178.1, on the reverse strand, counting down.
GAGCGTGCCGGCCGCTGCGCGCAACGCCGTCACCAGCTCGTGCGCGGTCGCAAACCGCGCGTCCGGATCCTTCGCGAGCGCGCGTTGCATCACGGCGTCGATCGCCGGGCTCGTGCTGCCGCGCATCGACAGTGCCGGGACCTTCGCGCGGAAGTGCTGCTCCATCATCCCCGGCACGCTCGACGCCGCGAACGGCAGCGCGCCCGACAGCAGCTCGAACGCGATCACACCGAGCGCATAGCGATCCGATGCAGGCCCCGCACCGTCGGTGCTCCATTGCTCCGGCGCCATGTACGCCGGCGTGCCGAGCCACGTGCCCTGCCCGGTCAACGTGCCGATGCCCTGCGTCGCTTCACCCGTGACGAGGCGCGCGATGCCGAAGTCGAGCACGAACACCCGGTGCGGCGGCGCGATCATGATGTTGTCGGGCTTGAGATCGCGATGAACGACACCGCGTGCGTGCGCCGCATCGAGCGCTTCGGCGATCTGATCGAGGATCGCGAGCGCGTCACTGACCTCGAGTGCGCCGTCGGCGAGCCGCGCGCGCAGGGTCTCGCCCGCGACGAGATCCATCACGAGGTAGAGCCGACCATCGTCGAGCCGGCCGTACGCGAACACGTCGATCACGTTCGGGTGATCGACCTGGTTGACCGCGCGCGCCTCGCGCGTGAACCGTTCGGCCGCCTCCTCGGACGTCGCGAGCTTCTTGCGCAGGACCTTGATCGCGACCTTCTTGCCGATCACCGGGTGATGGCCGGCGTAGACCTCGCCCATCGCGCCCGCACCGAGGAAGGCGTCGACGACGTACTCGCCGATCGCCGTCCCCGGGACGATCCGGCCGGGCAGATCTTCGCTCGGGACGCGCGACGGCGCGACGAGCGTCGGACTGTGGGCGAGCGGCGTATCCGCCATCCGCTTCATCGTAACAGCGAGACACTGCGGGGGCCGGCGCATTGCGAGCGCGCTCTCGACGAGGATCGAGCCTCGACATCGCCAGTGCCCTGGTCCACTATCGCGGACACATGTCCGTCATAGCGCCTGCCGCCCTGCCCCGTCCCGTGCCGCGCCGCCTCGTGGTGACGCGCGACGCGATGACGATCGAGGGTCATGCGCTGCACGACGTCGTGCTCGCGGGCTTCG
>JBDUAS010000447.1:0-4506 GCA_040004535.1 Deltaproteobacteria bacterium | reverse complement strand
GGCGATCGTCCTCGGCGTCGCTAGAGGCTTCTTGCTTCGCAACGTTACGGTAGCGTGAGGTCCGCGTCGCCGCGCTTCCAGTGGTGGTCGCCGTCGCCGTCGATCAGAAACGGTGAGATCACCGCGAACGGCGTCACGCCGGCGTGCTTCCACTTGTCGTGCTGATAGGAGCCGGTCAGCGGCAGCGGCAGCGGGTCGTCGCCATCGACGGCGACACCGATGAACGTGTCTTCCTTGATGTCGACATCGAGCTCGACCTTCGGCGCCCACGGCAGGACCTTCTCTTCGCGCCCGACCTGGATCCGGATCCGGGTGACGCGCATCCACGACGCGGCGGCGCTCTCGATGGTCAGCAAGAGCTTGCCGTGCTCGACCGGACCGACGTTCGCCGCGAGCCACGGCCCGGAGCTCGCCATCGTGTGGCGCGCGCGGATCGCGGCGACGAACGCGTCCTGCGTGTAACCCGGCTTGTCGAGCGTGACGTACGTGCGCGCGGTGCCATCGAGCACCCAGTTGAAGTCGTGAGTGTCACTGCCGCCGGTCGCGGCGACCGGATGGCCGTGATCGTAGAGCGTGTACAGGTCGCGCAGCGTGTCGTCGAGCCGGCGATCGCCTGGCACGTTCGCGGCGGAGTAACCGGCGACGACCTCGACGGCATCGAAGTCGAGTGGAAATGGCGGGGGCCACGCCTTGCCGTCCCAGTGCGTCGTGTCGAACAGCGACTGGTAGCGAAACCGGGGGTGGTTGATCTGGATGATCGGATGATCGGGAAGTGCGCGGAGCAGCGCGAGCAGCGCCTTCGGATCTGCGTGGACGATCTGATCGGCGGGCGGCACCGCCGCGGTCGCCGGATAGATTCCGGCGTGCATCATCTCCGACGTGATCTCGTTCGACGGAATCGACCACACCTTGGCGTCGAGCCCGAGCTGGCGGATCGCGGCGGACGCGTCGCCGCTCTGGTTGTGGTTCGACAGGGCGATGACTTGAATGCCCGCCGCGACCTGCGCCGCGACGCGCTGGGTATCGGGCATCCCCGAATCGTTCGACGCGTGCGCGTGGACGTGGAGATCCGCGGCAACTACGTTCGCGGGCTGCGTCCACGCGCGCTCGAGTGGGATCTCGAGCGCGACGTGACCGCGATCCGCGGAGAGGTCGACCTCGCCTTTCCAGATCTCGTGATCGAAGCCGTGCCACGCCCACACCGTGTAGCGGCCGTACGGCGGTGAGCACGGCCCGTCCGCGCCGATCGTGACCGCACCCTTGCCGAACGCGAGCACGATGCCATCCCACGTGCCGATCACACCCGGCGCGTACTCGCACGCGGTCGTGCCTTGGCGCTGGCCATAAAGATCGATCGTGCCGAGATGGACCGGTTGATCCTTCGCGAACAGCAGCACGCGCGCCGCGATCGGTTGGCCGCGATCGGTGACGCCGAGCTCGAGCGTCGTCGTCGGAGCCGGCGGCGTCTTGTTACCGCACGCACACAACGCGAGCGCGGCGAGCCACTTCACATCACAACCGGAATTCGACGCCTGCGGTGATCGCGATGCCGAGCTGCGGCTCGATCCCGAGCGTGTGGTTGAACGCGCCGAACCCGAGCTCGAGCTCGCCTTGCGCGGTGACCGCGATGCCTTCCGAGACCGATGCGCGCAAGCCGCCGCCGGCGTGCAACGCGAGCGCGAGCCCGGTGACGCTCTCGGATGAAAAATCAACACCGCGCACGCCGATGCCGCCGAGCAAGAACGGCCAGAACTGATCCTGGCCACCCAGGAAATGCCGGACGCCTGCCTCGACCTCGACCGAGCCACCGTCGGCGAGGCCGTGATCGCAGACGAACGCGTTCGTGCGATCGCGGAAGCACGCCGCGCTGCTGCCGCCGAACGTGAAGTCCGCGGTGCCGTCGAACCAGTCGCGATCCGAGAGCTGATACAGGAAGTGCCCGGCGAGCCGCAGCCCACCCGCGGTGACCCGGCCACCGGTCGCCGCGCCGACGCTCGCGCCGATCGCTTGGTCGCTCATGTCGGGGGGCGCGACGGGTGGCAACTCGACTCGATCTGCGTGCACGACTGCCGGCGCGAGAACGATCGCGAGGCTCAGCCACCGCGACATGCATTCACCTTCACACCACCGCCGTGGCTATCGACCATCTTGCACTTGTAGCCATCACCGAGGAACGTGCAGGCCGGATCCCCTTCGCAGGTGAACGCGCAGACCCCGCCCTGCTCGTCGATGCAGCGCGTGTTCTCGGGGCAGTTCGCGTCGCTGTCGCACAGTACGGTGCAGAACCCGCCCGGCCAGTTGCCGTCGGGCGCGAGGCACTTCACGTCGCAGTCGGAGTTCGTGTCGCAGCGCGCGCCGAGCTGGCGCGAGACATCCGAGCTCTGACACGCGGCAAGCGCGCAAATGACAAGGGCGAACCTCACGGCGGCTCGAACCTACCGCGCGAGGATCGCCGGCGCCAGTTGCTACTTCGAACGCGTGCGACGCCGCGTCACACCGGCGGCGTGCGCGAGCGCCGAGACCAGCGCTTCTGCCGCACGCGTCGAGTGGCGCGCGGCATCGACGAGCGGCTGCAACGCCACATCGAGATCGTGCAGGCCACGCAGCGGCGACGTCGCGACCCACACGAGATCGAGCGCGCGTCGCGCGGCGACCTCACCGATCAGCGCTGCGAACTGGGGCGTCGCGATACACGCGAGCCGCGCGAGATCCGAAACCGACAGCGCGCCGAGCCGGCCGCCGCCGACCAACCACTCGGCGAGCGCATCCCACGTCGGGCCTTCGACGATCGCCGCATCGTGAGGCGCCTCGGGCACGCGCACGACGTTCGGCGCGACCGCACCGTGCTCGGGCGGCGTGATCACCGCGACGTGGCGACCGCCACGCTCCAGCACCAGCATGCGCACGAACCGGCGCTCGATCCGGCCGCCATCGCGGCGCGCGAGCGTGAAACCGTCGCCGATCGTGGCGCTGACGCCATCGAGCACGTGGCGCTGGGTCCAGCCATTCGGCATCTCGACGACGAGGACATCGTGCTCGAGCTGGACCTTCGCCACCGCCGACTTGAACGGCACGGGGTCTCGGTACAGCGCAGTCCGGCCCAAGCTCAGATCATAGCGCTCCGGCCCGGCAACGGCAGAAAATCGCTACAGCCGCGCTAGGGCTTGGCTTTGGGCTTCCGCGCACGCGATTTCGACTTCTTCTCGGGTGGCGGGGGTGCCTTGGCGATCTGCAAACGACGGATCGCACGCAAGCGGAGCGTCCGGTCGAGCTTGGGGATGAACGCCGTCGATTGGAACTCCGGCATCGTGCCGTCACGCACCGACGCGTCCTCCTTGAGGAGCAACGCGCGGAGCTGGTCGGGCGAGCTTTGCGAGCGCAGCTTCGCGATCGTCGCCGGGTTGCGCATCGCACGTGCGAGCCGGCCGAGGATCGGCAGGTGCAGCCGGTCGTACTTGAGCCCGAGCAGGAAGAACAGATACGTCGGGTTACCGTCGGGCGAACCGAACGGGATGCCGCTCCACGACCTACCGACGACGATGAACGGCCGGCCGATCTTGCCCTTGTCCTTCGCGCGGGTGTGCAGGAACGCGACGCCGCCCTCCATCGCCGTCGACGACAGCGACTCGCGCTCGACGACCGCGCCGACGAACCACGGCTTGTCGGTGAGCCAGCCGTTCGTGTACGCGCGCGCCGCGAGCTCCTCGATCACCGCGATCGGGGTGGCCGCGCGCATGTTCGGGATGATCGCCTTGTCGGGCAGCAGATCTTCGAGCGGCAGCTTCATGCCGTCGGGGACGTCGACGAAGTTCTCGTCGTCACCGACCAGCTGCTCCTCGATCCAGGCGTCGATCACTTCGCGCTTGAACCGCCACTGGCGGTCGACCTGCTGCGAGGGAATCTTCCCCGCGGCGACCAACTTGCTCACGGTCTGCTCGTCGAGATGCAGATAGACCGCAAGCTCGTGCATCGTGAGCAACTGGCTGTCAGTACCTTGCTTTTTGGCCATTTAACGCGCCCGACTTCCTGGGAGCGCATTCTAGAAGGCCCTTTACGCGCGCGCCATCAATCGGTGCCGTAGAATTTCCTCGTGAAAAGGGCGCGCTGGTCGCTCCGTCGAGCCCGAGCCTTGCTCGGGACCAAGTTCCTGTTGATCGCGGGCCTGATCGGCTTTGTCGTGGTCGCGTGGCTCGCCGAGCTGGTCGTCGGGCTGCACCACCCGGTCGACCTGGGCCCCTTGCTGGCGTTCCTCGTCGCGGGCGTCCCGGCCGTGCTGTGGCTCGCGTTCTTCTACCTGATGGATCGCCACGAACCCGAGCCGAAGCAGCTCGTCGCGGGGGTCGCGGTCCTCGGCTGCCTCGTCGCGGCGCCGCTCGCCGACTTCGTGCAGTACCAGGCGGTCTCGCCGCTCGCGCTCGAGGTCCACGGCGTTCACCTGTGGTCGCTCGATCGCGTGCTCTACGCCGTGTTCGTGATGGGCCTCGCGCAGGAGGTCTGCAAGTACGC
>JBDUAS010000446.1:0-4509 GCA_040004535.1 Deltaproteobacteria bacterium | reverse complement strand
CTCGGTGAGCACGTCGGGGCGCATGCCGTCTTCGCTGATGATCACGACGCGCTTCGGCACGACGGCGGGTGGCAGCAGCACCGGCGCGAGGTGCGGCTTCGCGACGGCGAGCACCGGTAGCGGCGGCTGCGGGCGGTCGCGGCGGTCACCGTGCTCACCGCATCCAGATCCGAGCATCGCGACGAGCACCACGACGCGGCGAAGGATCACGCGTTCAAGATAGCAAATCTTTATCGAACGGTCGCGAACGCGCGCACCGGGAACGTACCTACCCCGACGAGCTTCGGCGGCACGGCGGTGAACGTGAACGCGCTCGCCGGGAGTAGCTCGAGCCCACGCATGTGCTCGCAGATCGGAATCTCGGCGGCGAGTAGGGTCGTGTGGACCGGCCTGTGATTGCGCGTACGCGTGTCGTCGATGTTGTGCGAGTCGATGCCGACGAGGCGCGCGCCACGATCGCGGAGCAGCACGGCGGCGGCTTCGGTCACGAACGGATGATCTTCGTAGTACTGCGGCGTGCCCCAGTGCTTGCTCCACCCCGTGTGGAACAACACTGCCTTGCCGGCGATATCGGCGGCCGCGAGCTCGCGCTCGTCGTGGATCACGATGGCCGGCAGATCGACGAAGCGTTCGAGTGCGACCTCCGCGAGGTCCTTGCCATCGGCAAACCGATGAAACGGCACGTCGACATACGTCCCGGTATTACCGACCATCTCGATCTTGCCGATCTGGAACTCGGCGCCGCGTTCGTAATTCGCGCGCGATGCTTCGCGGGTCAGGTAGTCGCAGATCCGCAACGCGGGCAGACCCTTGTACGTGACGGTGCCGTCGCGGATCGTGTGGCTGAGATCGATCAGCACTACTTGTCGTGCCGGATCGCGGTGTACGTGCCGCGATACTGGACGAGCAGGGTCTCGCCCATCAGCGTCACGTTCGCGATGTACTCGCGCGCGTACGGCTGCGACGAGCTGCAGCCGGGCTCCTCGAGAAAGCGCGCCTGCACGCCGGGCATGATCCACGACGCGAACAACATCGTGTGATGGTCGTTGTTGATCGCGTCGCCGGGGAGCAGGTCCATCGCGGAAATCGCGTGCGAGACCGAGGTGTCGTACGGCGCGAGCGTCGCGGTCGTGTGACCGGGCGCCGGGAGACCCCATGCCCACGACACGAGGCCGGAGCAGTCCGAGCGATACGGATCCCACTCCGCGTTGTCGGGCCGGGTGCACGTCGAGGAGCAAGAGGTGTCCGCGTCGGCCTTGTGATTCGCGGCCTGGCAGTACGGCAGCTTCGCGTCGACCCACTCCTGTGCGCGATCGACCGCGGTCGGATCGCCGAGCGGCGTCATCATCAGGCCGGCGTCGGGGCCGGCGTCGGTGCCAGGATCGACGTTGCCGTCGACAGCACCCGTACAGGCGGCGACCGCGCACAGCGCGGCGGCGAGGCTGAAGCGAGCGACCACGGCCGAACGCTACACGAGGTGAAGTCGCCTCGAAAGTGGCGATTGGAGTTGCCGCTGTCGGTCGTGTAGAAAGCCTCGGCGAAGCCGTCAGTTAGGTCACGGATCGGTCCACGGCACCTTCGGCGCCGTGAAGTTCAGATAGAACCACCAGCCGGTGACGGCGTTGTCGACGTCCTTGTCGGAGTAGCCGGGGCATGCGCCCGAGCCGCCCGCGAGCAACGAGCTCAGCGGCTGGCCACCGACGAGCGGTAGCGACGCGGGCAAGGTGGTGGCATTCGCGTCCGCTTCGCTGATGAAGCCGATGAGGAGACCGTTGACGACGTTCGAGGCCGGCGCGCCGGAGTAGGTGGCCGCGATCCGCGCGTCGTGGAGCGTGATCGGGATGCCCGCGAGCGTCAAGGTGACCGTGGTCGCGGTCGTGGAGAAGCACGGGCCAGTCGGCTTCGTGATCGCGGGCGAGTACGGATGTGTGGTTCCCGCGACGGGAGCCAGGCAGGTCCCGGCGGTCGCATTCGTCGCGGTCACCGACGAAGGCGCTAACGTTCCCGGCACGCACGACGTCGTCGCCAGCGGTGCGGTGCAGTCGGCGAAGTAAAAGTCGAGCGGCGTGCTCGCGGCGTTCACTTGGGTCAACGGCCGGAACACCGCGGTCGGCGAAAGGTCGAGCTTGCCGTCGGGCGGCATCGTGTTGTCGTTCTGCACCGCCTTCAGGATCTCGTTGTTCACCGAGAATCCGACGAGCTGCGTGTCGGTCACGTCGCGGCAACCGAGGAAGTTCACGAACACGTGCGGGTCGCGGAGCTCGAGCGTGTTGAACCTGAACGCCGTCGGCCCGAGCCGGCACGCGTTCGTGCACGCGTCGTTGTTGTTCATGTTGCCGTCGTCGCACTGTTCGCCGGCCTCGACGACGCCGTTGCCGCACGTCGGCGTGCAGTCGGTGTCGTTGTTCGCATTCGCGTTCGCCGGGCAGCAGCCGTCGCCGTTGATCGGCATCGTGATCGGCGGGTAGGTACACACCACCGTGCACGTGCCGGCGTTGACGAGGACGTCGGTCGTGCAAACCATGCCGTCGTTGCACGACGTGGGGCACTTGCCGGCGCCGGTGGTGATCGCGGTGTCACAGGTCTCGCCCGGATCGACGACGCCGTTGCCGCAGCCGGGCAAGCAGTCGTTGTCGTTCGCGGTGGTCGCACCGGCGGGACAACAGCCGTCATTGTTCGCGGCCTGGGTGATCTGCGTGTGCGAGCAGGTCGCCTGGCACGAGTTGGGGTTCATCAACGTGTCGGTCGTGCAGGCGACACCGTCGTTGCACGACATCGGGCACGCGCCGGCGCCGGCGGTGATGCCGGTGTCGCAGAGCTCGCCCGGCTCGAGGATGCCGTTGCCGCACATCGCGGTGCAGTCGTCGTCGTTGTTCGCGTTTGCGCCCGAGGGGCAGCAACCGTCGCCGTCGGCGGGCCCGGTGATCGCGGCATGCACGCACGTCGTGGTGCATTCGGATCCGGAGAGAACGTCGGTCGTGCACGCTTGAGCGTCGTCGCAGCTCGTCGCGCACGAGCCATCGCCCGAGGCGATCGCGGTATCGCAGGTCTCGCCGGCGGCGGAATCGAGGACGCCGTTGCCGCAGCTGAAGTGGCAATCCGAATCGCAGATCGCATCGGTGATCCGATCGCCGTCGTCGCAATCCTCGCCAGGCTCGACTTTGTAGTTGCCGCACACCGCGGCCGCACCGTCCGGAACAGCGGCGTCGGAGGCGACGTGGATGTTGTCGCCGCACGCGGCCGTGGCGACGATAAGGGTCCACAACGCGACTCCCCCGAGGATGCGTGTCATGCGGCGGAGGGTAGCCCTTAACCTCATAGCGGTGTGATCGAATGAGCGGATGCGGTCATCCAAATACACGCGAGAGGGCTCGAGCCAGTGGTGGCGAAGTCGCGTTCACTTGCAGACGTGATTCGTGCCTTTGGACTGAGACCGACCGGCGGAAACTATCGTCATTTCACCGCAGTGATCTTCAGAGCAGGCCTCGCGACGAACCACTTCGGTCCCGAGCTCTTGGGGCGGATACGCGTTCTGACTCGCGAAGAGCTCGAGCCGATCGTCCGCCAGGCGACCTCCGCAGCTCAGGTACTGGCTCGGCTACAAGTGCCAACGAAAGGCCGCCCGCAGCGAGAGCTCAACTCTCGTATTCGCGAGCTCGGGCTCGATGTTTCGCATTTTCGTGGCCAAGGATGGGCACGAGGACAGACGAAGGAAACGCACGAGGCCATCGCGCGTATCTCGCGACGAACCTCGTTCCCCGATGACCAAGTGTTCATCGAAGGGTCGCCCATCACCGGCAAAGGTCTGATGTCGCGCTTGCTGAAGCTCCGCTGGGAGTATGCCTGCAGTGTTTGCGGCGTCGCCGAGTGGCAGGGTGGAGCGCTCGCATGCATGTCGATCACATCAACGGGAAACACTACGACAACCGTCTCGAGAACCCGCGCATCCTGTGTCCCAACTGCCATTCCCAGATACCGACCTACTGCAACCGCGCGCGAGAGGCGTGCTATACGTTCCGCACACCGCGAGCGTGGCGTAACGGTAGCCGCGCGGGTCTTAGAAGCCCGTACCGTAAGGTGTGGGGGTTCGAGTCCCCCCGCTCGCACAACTCAAGCAGCGATGATCGCTGCGGTTCCCTCCGACGAGGCGGGAGCCACTGCCACACCACTGCCACGAACTTCGTTCAAGTCGACGCTGCCGCGTGCTCCGAGCATGGCGAGCACGCGCTGATCGGGATCGTCGATCCCGCGCGCTTTCTCGCGGACGATTTCCGGTAGCTCGCGGTGATGCGCCTCCGCCACGTGGACGTAGAGCATCGTCTCGTCGATCCGCTTGTGACCGAGCCACGCCTGCAACCGCCACGGGTTCACGCCGAACAACGCGGCGTGGGTTCCGAAGCTGTGGCGGTTATCCCGCGCGCGGGATAAGCGCCATTATCCCGACCGGCGAATTATGGCTCTCCACGAGGTTTAGTGGGTGACGAGATCGCACGGATCGCGTCGTAGCTG
>JBDUAS010000034.1:0-44280 GCA_040004535.1 Deltaproteobacteria bacterium | reverse complement strand
ATCAACGCCGAGGTCGGCATCTTCCCGTCGTACGTCGGGCTCGAGAGCTACTTGCCAGAAGAGAACTGGGCCTACAACCACGCGTTCCTATCGGACTGGACGCCGTACTACTTCTTCGGCTTTCGCGGCCAGCTGCTGCTCACGCAGCGCATGAAGCTCGAGTTGTGGGTCGTCAACGGCTGGCAGACGTTCGGCGAATGGCACGAGGCGCGCGCCGGTGGCTATCTGTGGAACTGGCGGCCGCGCGAGTGGCTATCGCTGGTGAACTCGCTCTACGCGGGGCGGGAGGCCGAAGGCGATCCCGACTCGCTGCGGCTCTACACCGATAACAACATCCAGGTCCGCTACTACCACGACACGTCGAAGACCGCCGTCGTCCGCTCGCTCGCGGTCTCGCTCGTCACCGACATCGGCCACGAGCATCGCGGCGACGCGCCTTCCGGCTGGATGGGCGGTGCGTCGCTCGCGAATCGTGTCGAGTGGACCGAGCGCTGGAAGAGCGACCTCCGGCTCGACTTCGCGGTCGACGAGACCCAGGCAATCAACACGAAGCTCCCGGTCGGGTCGCCGTACACGCTCCCAGGCCATGGCCGGATCGTCGCCGGTGGGGTGACCGCGACGATCGACTACTGGCCGAGCCCCTGGCTCGTGACCCGGCTCGAATATTCGCATCGCGAAGCGAACCAGCCGTACTTCAGCGGGCGCGGTGGCATCACGGGCCCCGGCGGCGTGCCAGCGCCCGACCCCACGACTTTCATGCCGGACCTCGTAAAGAGCGACGACCGGCTGACGTTGAACGTGACGCTGCGTCTCTAGCGGTCCTCGTCGGGGTGGTAGGATGAGCAGATGGTGCGCGCACGACTGGTGCTGCTCGCGTGCCTCGCGTGCTTCGCGTGGGGTTGTGCTGACGCGCAGCATCCGGGCGAGGAATCCGCGTCGTCCGACGACGTGCCGCGCCACACGTCGCACCGACACAAGAAAAAGAAGAAGGTCGCGGACGACGACAGCGACAACGCGCCGAAGAAGCACAAGAGCTCGAGCGGCGACGACGACGATGACGACCGCGACGCGCCGCGCAAGAAGAAGCACGCGGCCGACGATGATGATGACGGGCCGAAGAAGCCTGTCAAAAAGAAGGTCGCTGCGAAGAAGCACGCGGACGACGACGACGACGACGACGACGACGCGCCGCGCAAACCTGCGAAGAAGGCGAAGAAATCCGACGACGACGACGACTCGGCGGCGAAGAAAAAAGCGGCGGCGAAGAAGGCCACTGCGGAGAAGGCCGCAGAGGACAAGGCTGCCGCGAAGGAGGCGGCCGAGGAGCGGGCCGCCGCCAAGAAGGCTGCCGCCGAGAAGGCTATGGAAGAAAAGGTCGCCGCCAAGAAGGCTGCCGCCGAGAAGGCTGCGGAAGACAACGCCGCCGAGGACAAGGCCGCGAAGAAAAAGGCGGCTGAAGACGACACGCCCAAAGTCTCCGACGATGACGATGACGACGACGAGAAGCTTGTCGCGAAGCCGAAGGTCGCGACCAAGGCCAAGGCCAAGGCCAAGGCCAAACCGAAATCGGACGACGACGACGAGGTCAAGCCGAAGCCGGTCGCAGCCAAGGCCAAGCCGAAAGCCGACGACGAGGACGAGGACGACGCTCCAAAGCGAAAGTCCAAGGTCACGTCCCACGACGACGACAAGCCGGAGCCGGCGAAGAAGCAGCGTACGATCGAGGAGGACGTCGCGGTCGACGATCCACTCGCGACCAAGCCGCCGGTTCGCTCGGCAGCGGCCGACGAGGAAGAACAAGCCGAGGACACGACCACGACAAGCGCTGGTGCCGTCGCGGTCGCCGCGGCTCCATCCCGTAACCCGCCGCTGCAGGACCGCGCTCTCACGACACCGATGGGTCAACTCGACCTTCACGCCGGGTTGCCGATCAACGTCCTCTCCGTTACCGACACGACGGGCATGACCACGTCCTCGACGTCGGAGGGGCTCGCACTCGGTGTCGCATACGGCTTCAACCCGAAGGCCGAGGTCGGGCTCGATTACACGCTCGGCCTCAGCCCGGGCGCCATCAAAGGCCCGATCACGCTGCACGGCGCATATACGTTCGCGCACGGCAAGCTCGACGTCGCCGGCGCCGCCGCGTTCGCGATCGACTTCGCAGACACCGTCAACCCGGCGACGATGACGACGACCACGGACACCGCGCTGTCGCTCCAGCTCGGCGCGTGGGCTCGCTATCACGCGACGCCGACGGTCTCGATCTTCTCGGGTTTGCCCGGTTTACCGAACGCGACCTCCGGCCTGTCGAGACTGGCTTTCGGGTTGCCCGTGACTGGCTATCAGGTCCAGATCGGCGTGAGCGCCAGAGGGGTCATGGCTCTGACGTTGCCGATCGGAATCGGCTACCAGGCTTCGCCGAAGCTCTACACGTTCGCGAGTCTGAACCTCGCGAACATCCGGATCGCGAACACGTCGAACGCGTTCCTGTTCAAGGATTACATCCCGATCGCCGTCGGCGGGTTCTACGACTTCGACACCTGGAGCCTCGGCGCATCGTTCGCGGATGACCTCAAGCAAGGCTTCGGCTACCTCCGGTTCGAGCTGATCGCGCGCTACTTGCTGCACTGAGCCTCGCTGAACGTCATAGCTGGATCTGCATGCCGATCTCGATCACCCGCTCCACCGGCATGCCGAAGTAGCCAACCGCGGGCGCCTGATTGCGCGACAGGAACGCGAACACCCGACGCGGGATGCTGAACGGTCCGTGGTCGTAACGGAGACGGAGCGCATCGCGTCCGACCACATACGTGATCCGATCGAAGTCGACCGCGAGGCCGAGGATCGCGCACGCCTCGAGCAGCGCCGGGACGTTCGGCGAGTCGGCGTAGCCGTAGCGCGCGACCACCCGGAAGAACCCACGGCCGAGCTCGGTCTCGGCGAGCCGCCGCCGCGGTTCGACGAACGGCACGTCGAGCACCTGCAGAGACAGCAACACGACCTGCTCGTGCAACGCGCCGTTGCGCTCGACGTGGTGGACGAGGATCGGCGGCACGCCGTCGAGCGCGGAGGTCAGGAACACCGCCGTCCCCGGGACCCGCGGTACCGCGCGCACGTCGTCGCGGGCGAACAGCTCGTCGACCGGAATCGCGCGACCACCGACCGCGCGCGCGATCGTGCGGCGGCCCCACCGCCAGATCATCGCGACTCCGAACAACGCGCCACCTGCCGTCAGCGGCACCCAGCCGCCTTCGAACAACTTCGTCACGTTCGCGCCGAGGAACGCGAGATCGATCGCGAAGAAGCAGGCCGCTAGCGCGATACACAGGACGAGCGGGCGCCTCCATACCTTCCACATCACGAAGAAGAACCCGAACGTGGTCGCGGTCATCGTGCCGTTAACGGCGAGACCGTACGCGCCGGCGAGCTTTGCCGACGAGCCGAAGCCGAACACGAGCGCCAGGCAGCCGATCGCGAGCAGGGTGTTGACGGCAGACACGTAGATCTGCCCGGTCTCCTCGTTCGAGGTGTGCGAGATCTTCATGCGCGGCAGAAATCCCAGGTTGATCCCCTGGCGCGCGAGCGAGAACGCGCCGGAGATCAACGCCTGCGACGCGATCACCGTGGCAGCGGTCGCGAGCACGACGAGCGGCACCCGCAGCGTATCCGGTGCCATCGCGAAGAACGGGTTCTCGATCGCATGCGGATCGCGCAGCAGCAGTGCCCCCTGCCCCGTGTAGACCAGCGCGAGCGCCGGCAGCACGACCCAGTACCAGGCGCGCACGATCGGCCGGCGCCCGAAGTGACCGAGGTCGGCGTACAACGCCTCGCCGCCGGCGACGACCAGGATGATCGCGTTCAACACCAGATAGCTGCCCGGCTGGCCCGAGCGCAACAACGCGATCGCGTAGCGCGGATCGATCGCGCGCAGGATCTCGGGCTGTTGCGCGATCTGGACGGCGCCGAGCACAGCGATCGTCGCGAACCACAGCAGCATCACGGGCCCGAACACGGCGCCGACCCGCGCGGTGCCGAACCGTTGCGCGGCGAACAACGCGATCAGGATGATCGCGGTGTAGAGCACGACGCGCGGCTGCTCGACCCCGAGCCCTTCGACCGCGGATAACACGCTGATCGCGGGCGTGACGATGCCGTCGCCGAGCAACAGTGCCGAACCGAACAGCAGCACCATCACGAGCACGAGCGGCCGGCTCGCGACCCCGTCGCGCATGCGTGGCGGGATCTTGCCGAGCAGCGCGAGCGTACCGCCCTCGCCTTCGTTGTCGGCGCGGAGGATGAAGACCGTGTACTTGATGCAGATCACGAGGATCAGCGCCCACAGCGCGAGCGATACCGCGCCGAGCACGTTCGCCGGCACGACTGCGACCGGGTGGGTGCTCGCGAAGCACTCGCGGAGCGCGAATAACGGGTTCGTACCGAGATCGCCGTAGACCACGCCGAGCGCGCCGAGCCCGAGGATCAGCTCGCGCTCGGCGCGCGCGTCCCGGCGCGTCGCGATCGAGAGCCCCGGTTTCCCAGGCGACACGGCGACCACCGGCGCAACTTGCACTGTTCCAGGTTTACTGGACCCGATATCAAGGCCGCATCAAGGCGAAGCCGTTCGAGATCTAGACCATACATGGGTCTTTACGGTTTCTTTACGCGGCCGGCGATAGAGCTGGGGAGCATAGATGCCACTTCTCCGGCGGTTGCTCGGCCGAGCTCGCGACCTGCGAGACCCGCACGTCTTTCATCAGATGAGCTTGGTCGCGTTCCTGGCCTGGGTGGGCCTGGGCGCCGACGGCCTGTCGTCGTCGTCGTACGGTCCCGAGGAGGCGTTCAAGGCGATCGGGCACTGGGAGCCCGACGGCTGCTACGCCGCGGTCAAGAATGTCCCCGGCTGTCACTTCGTTCCCGATCACGCCTACCTCGCGGTGTTCCTCGCCGGCGCGATCGCCGCGACGGTGTTCATCATCTCGTGGAGCTACCGCCGCATCATCGAGGAGTTCCCCCACGGCGGCGGCGGCTACATCGTGGCGACCAAGCACCTCGGGCCGTACGTCGGCGCGGTGTCGGGCTCCGCGCTGCTCGTCGATTACGTGCTGACGATCGCGATCTCGCTCGCGTCCGGCGCGGACGCGATCTTCAACTTCCTGCCCGAGGCGTGGTTGCCGTACAAGCTCGTCACCGTACTCGGCGTGCTCGGCGTCCTGACGTTGATGAACCTGCGCGGCGTCAAGGAATCGGTCACCGTGTTGACCCCGATCTTCCTGGTCTTCCTGGTCACGCACGCGATCCTGATCTTCGGCGCGATCGGCACGAACCTCGGCCACACCGGAGAGATCGCGAGCTCGGTCTCGGCCGGCGCGCGCTCGCACATCAGCTCGGCCGGCATGATCGGCGTGCTGCTCGTGTTCATGCGCGCGTTCTCCCTCGGCGGTGGCACGTTCACCGGTATCGAGGCGGTCTCGAACGGCCTCGCGATCATGCGCGAGCCGCGCGTGCGTACCGCGAAGCGCACGATGCTGCTGATGGCGGTCTCGCTCGCGATCACGGCGAGCGGCATCTTGCTCGCGTACTTGCTGCTCCACATCGTCCCCGAGAAGGGCAAGACGATGAACGGGCTGCTCGCGGTGAAGTTCGTCGGCGATGGCGGGCTCGCGACCGCATTCGTCGTGCTGACGATGATCTCCGAGGGCGCGCTGCTATTCGTCGCCGCGCAGGCCGGGTTCGTCGACGGACCGCGTGTGATGGCCAACATGGCGCTCGATCAGTGGATGCCGCATCGGTTCGCCGCGCTGTCGGAGCAGCTGACGATGCACAACGGCGTGTACCTGATGGCAGCCGCCGCGGCGGCGTTGCTCGTCTACACGAACGGGTCGGTCGACGCGCTCGTCGTCATGTACAGCATCAACGTGTTCATCACGTTCACGTTATCGAACGTCGCGATGGTGCGCCACGCGGCGCATGCCAAGCAGGGCAACTGGCGCCGCGCGGTGTTCGTGCACCTGCTGGCGGCGACGGTGTGCGGGATGATCCTCGTCGTCACGCTCGTCGAGAAGTTCACCGAAGGCGGCTGGGTGACGTCGGTGATCACCGCGACGCTGGTCGCCGTGTGCTTCCTGATCCGAACGCACTACCGCACGGTCGGCGTGAAGGTCGCGGAGCTATCGCGCGAGCTCTCGCTCGAGACGATTCCGCCCGCCGACATCGTCGCGCCGGCCGAGCTCGATCCGAGCAAGCCCACCGCGGTGGTGCTCGCCGGTGGCTACGGCGGACTCGGGCTGCACACGTTGATGCAGATCCCACGCACGTTCCCGGGCCAGTTCGAGCAGGTCGTGTTCGTCGCGACCGGCGTGATCGACGCGGGCGTGTTCAAGGGTGCCGACGAGGTGGATCGGCTGCGCGACAAGATCGACGGCGACCTCGGCAAGTACGTGGCGTTCGCGCGCGGTCACATGGGCTGGGCCGCCGACTGCGACTCGTCGATCGGCACCGAGGCGGTGTCGGAGCTCGATCGCCTGTGCCGCGAGGTCGCGCTGCGGTTTCCTCGGTCGGTGTTCTTTGCTGGCAAGCTGATCTTCCAGCAGGAGAACTGGTACCAGCGAATCCTCCACAACGAGACCGCCGCCGCCGTCGAGCGACGGCTGCAATTCGCGGGGCTGCCGATGATCGTGATGCCGATCCGCATGTTTCACTGAGGTCTTGATCGAATCTTGATGACTCCGTGGCCCACCTTGACGGTATTCGTTCGCGGCCGCGCGCAAGCTGGTGGCCATGAGCGAGCGCAACCCCGAAGAACGTGCGACCTACGTCGTGCTGATCCTCGCGGGCCTGTTGCCGCTGATCGCCGCGCTGCTGTCGGGCGGCAAAGCCGGCGCCGGCGTGACGATCAGCTTCTTGATGCTGGCGATCGGCGCGACGGGTTTGGTGTCGAGTACTTGGGGGCGCCGTGAGCGGGTCGTCCCACCGGCACACGAGGTCCGGCGGTCGTCGCGCATCCAAACGCGCTAGCCTGCCCTCGTGACCAGGACGTCGCGCTTTGCGCGGAGCTACGCGATCGCGGTCGTCGGCGTCGCGTTCGCGACGATCGGCGGCCTGCTCGCGCGCGACCACGTCACGATCGCGGACCAGGCGATGTTGTTTCTACCCGCAATTTTGGTCGCGGCACTCGGTGGACGTGGCCCGAGTCTCGCCGCCGCCGCGCTGTCGGTCGGTGCGTTCGACTTCTTCTTCGTCCCGCCGCGGTTCACGTTCGCGGTCTCCGACATGCGGTCGCTGATCACGTTCGTCGTGATGTTCGTCGTCGGCACCGCGATCGGCACCCTGGTCGCTCGGCTCCGTGCGGCCGAGGAAGCGAGCCGCGAACGCGAGCACCGGACGGCCGCGCTGCTCGCATTCACGCGCGACGCCGCCGCCGCGACCGATGTCGCCGGCGTCGAGGCCGCGATCGTGAGCCACGTCCGTGGTGTCGTCGACGCGGTCGCCCGTGTCGAGGTCCCGGATCACGGAGCCGTGACGCTCCACGGCCCGGTCGCGATCCGACTCGAGGGCGAACCCGCGCTCTCGCCCGATCAGCACGCGTTCCTCGAGGCGGTCGCGCACCAAGGCGGCGTCGCGATCGGCCGGTTGCAACTCGCGACCGCGGCGCGCGATGCGGCGCTGCGCGCGAAGGCCGAGGAGCTACGCAGCGCGCTGTTGTCATCGGTGTCCCACGATCTGCGCACGCCGCTCGCCGCGATCACCGGGATGGCGACCTCGCTGCGCGAGCGCACCGCCGGCGACAACGAAGAGCTCGATACGATCATCGCGGAAGCCCAGCGGCTGAGCAGGTTGCTCACCAACTTGCTGTCGATCACCAAGGTCGAGAGCGGTGCCGAGCCCCGGCGCGAATGGGTGCCACTCGAGGAGATCGTCGGCTCGGTCTTGGTCCGGCTCGAGGACGAGCTCGCCGATCATCCGGTCGAGGTCGGTCTGCCGGCCGGCGCGCTCGCGCGGATCGATCCGATCCTGGTCGAGCAGTTGCTGCTGAACGTGCTCGACAACGCGGCGAAGCACACCGCCGCGGGCACGCCGATCGACATCCGCGTCTCCCGCGAGCCCGACGCCGCGGTGATCGAGATCGCGGATCGCGGTCCCGGCTTGCCGCCCGGCCCGCGCGCCCAGGTGTTCGACAAGTTCTTCCGCGGCAAGACCTCGGCGGCGGGCGCTGGGCTCGGGCTCGCGGTGTGCCGCGGGATCGCAGCCGCGCACGGTGGCACCATCGAGGCGTGGCCGCGCGACGGCGGTGGCGCGCGGTTCGTCGCGCGGTTCCCCGACGGAGCGCCGCTGCCGGAGGTCAACGAAGCCGAGTCCGCCGAGCCCGACCAGCCCGAACAACCCGCGCTGGCGAGTGCGTCGTGATCGGCGAGACGATCCTCGTCGTCGAAGACGAAGCGCCGATGCGTCGGTTCTTGTGCTCGGCGCTGACCAGCCACGGGTTCCGGGTCGCCGAGGCCGGCACCCTTGCCCTGGCCGAGCGACTCGCGACCGAGAGCCGGCCCGCCGCGGTGCTGCTCGATCTCGGCATGCCCGACGGAGACGGGCTCGTGCTGTTGCGGCAGCTGCGCGAGTGGTCGAGCGCGCCGGTGATCGTGCTGTCCGCGCGCGATCGCGAGGACGACAAGGTGCTCGCGCTCGACGCCGGCGCCGACGACTACCTGACCAAGCCGTTCGGCACGGCCGAGCTGCTCGCGCGGATCCGGGTCGCGCTCCGCCACGCGCGCGGCCAGGCCGTACCCGACGATCCGGTGATCACGATCGGCCCGATGCGAATCGATCAGGCGCGCCACGAGGTGGCGGTCGACGGCGAGCCGGTGCACCTGACGCCGATCGAATTCCGTTTACTCGCGCTGCTCGCGCGCCACGGCGGCAAGGTGCTGACGCATCGTCAGCTGCTCCACGACGTGTGGGGCCCGCGTAACACGCATCAGACTCACTACCTGCGCGTTCACATGGCCGCGCTGCGCCGCAAGATCGAAGCGGATCCCGCGCGCCCACGCTGGCTGATCACCGAGGCCGGCGTTGGCTATCGCCTGCGCGATGAGTGATAGGGTCCGCGCCATGACAGCGTTCCTCTCCGACCCGTGGTTCGACGAAGTCGCGAAGTTGATGGCGAGCGCGGGCGATCTGAACCTCCCGGCGCCGATGCGCAACGTCAAGGTCAACGTCACGATCAAGCGTGCGCAAGCTTCTGCGGGCGGCGATGTCCCCGCATTCGTGGAAGACGGCGTGGTCGCGCGAGGCCATCGCGACGGTGCTGATGCGACGATCACACTCGACGAAGCGCTCGCCCGCAAGTTGTTCGTCGAGGCCGACGCCGCGGCCGGCGTCCAGGCGTTCCTCGAGGGTCAGCTCGTCGTCGAGGGCGACCTCGCGAAGGTCGTCGCGATGCAGACTGCCGAACCGAGCGCCGAGCAGAAGGCTCTCGCGAAGCGGATCGCCGCGATCACGGATTAGTCACGGACCGAAACTGATCGCGGTCGCCGGACCGGTGCCTTCCCAGCACAGCACCTGATGCTCTTTCGTGAGCGCGCAACCGTGCGTTGCGGACGCCGACACCGCGATCGCGTTGGCGACGCCCGTGATCAACGGCGCCGCCGGCATGCCGAGCGCTCCGCAGCGCACCGTGCCGTTCGCGAGTCGTGCGCAGACACCGTCGCTGTCATCGATGTTGACGAACGCCGGCCACGGCCGCGTGACCTTGCACGCATGCGCGAGATCGAAACAATCGAGGCGCTTCTGGGTCACGACGCACGCGCCGGTATCGAACGCGAGATGCGTCGCTTTCGCCGGCAGCGCGTAGGCCGCGAGCTTCGCGACCACCGGTGGAGGTGGCGCCTTCAGCTTCCTCGCGGGCTTCTTGCCCTTCTTCGGTTTCTTGATCGGCGCGGGCGGCGGCGGCGGTGCAGCAGCCGGTGCGAGCGCGAGCGGCGCGCCGCATAACGCGCGATCGGAGACGCACGCGACCTCGCCGCCGTCGCGCAGCACGCACGGCACGTCACGCTCTGCGAGCTCGGAGACGTTCGTGAATCCCGACGCGACCGGCGCGCCGCCATCGGTCCACGTCGACAGCACGTGCGCTTCGCTGACCGCTGCGTGCGCCGACAGCAGCAACACGTGATCGAGCCCGGGCACGGGCGTCGGCGCGTGGGCGTTGCCGGTGGTCGTGACATGGCCGCGCGGATCGACATCGCCCCAGCACACGAGCGCACCGGCCTTCGCCGTGCCGCACGCCGCGCCGCCTACCGCGAAGATCCTCACGATCTCCCGTACGCCGGGTGCCGCCGCGGGCGCGAGCAGCCGGTGATCCTTGCCGTAGCCGATCTTGCCCCAGCACACGACCGACGTGTCATCGATCAGCGCGCAGGCGAAGTCATCGCCGAGCACCAGATCCTTCACGCCGCGCACGTTCGGCGCGACCGGCGTGGTCGAGCTGCGCGTCGAACCGTCGCCGAGCTGGCCCTCGGTGTTGCCGCCCCAGCACCGCACCGTCGCGTCGGACAGGAGCGCGCACGACGCGTGCGCACCGACCACCACCTTCGTCGCGGTCGGTGGTTCACGCGGAGGCGGCGCGTCGACCGCGACCGGCGGCGCATCGATCGCGACCGCCACGGCCGCGGCGTCTTGGAGCGGTGACGGCGGTGCATCGTGATGCTTCGCGCAGGACACCGCGCAGACGGCGAGTAGCGCTACTAACCGCCCCATCGCCGCCCTTCGACCATGCGCAGATCGATCCGCGCGAGCAGCGCGCGCACGCGTTCACCCATCTCCGAGAGCTCGCTCAGCTGCGACGCCTCGCCCATCTTGTTCGCGAAGTTCATCACGCGCACGAGGTACGAGAACAAGTTCCCTTCCTCGTGCTCGAGCCGGTGCTTCTCGACGAATTCGAGGAAGCCCGCGCCGGAGTCTTCGAGCTGCGCCCACGTCGACTTCGGCTTCTTGCCGCCGTGGAGCTCGGGGTGCGGCACCTTGCTCGAGAATTCTTGATGGATCAGCTCGATCTTCGTGAGCACGCGCGGGTGTTCCTTCTCCCAAGCGGCCTCGACGTCGTCCCAGGTGATGTGCGGATTATCGACGCGGAGCTCGCGCAGCTTCGTCCGCATCCACTCGCGCTTCTCGTCCTCGCCTTTGCGATCGAGCTGGCGCTGGATGATGTCGTGATCGATCAGATACTCGACGAGCTCGCGAAGCTCGATGTACTCGAGCTGGTGGTTGAACAGGATGAACCAGATCAGCAGCGCATCCATGCCCTGGAGCTCGCGGATCATCTGGCCGGCCACTTGATGCCCGTGCTCGTCGAGCACGCCGAGCGCACGCATGTTCGCGACCAACTGAGACAGCGTCTTCATCAGCTCTTTGCGATCGCGATCGCCCAGCAACAAGTTATCGATCACCGTGACGATATCGAGCCGCATCGACGGCGGTAGCGACGCTTCGGCGTCGGCCATCCGCTGCTCCGCTTCGGTCACGGGCTCGGCCGCTGCCACGGTTCCTGCCGCGAGCGCGGTCTTCTCGAGATCCGGCAAGCCGATCGCGAGCACTTGCTCCGCCGTGATCTTCGTCTTGCTGCGCAGCTCGGCCGGCTCGCCCTTGACGAGCTCGGCGTGGACCTCGGGCGTCCAGATCACGTCCCCGTGCTTCTGCGCGTCCATCCGGGCGCGGCCGTAGACGCTGCGCTTGACCTTCTCGACGTCGAAGGCCGGTCGCCTCGCCGCGTCCTTGAGCTCCTTCTTGAGGTCGCTGACGACCTGCTCGGGGGCGAGCGTGATCGCGAGGCCCTTGTCATCGAATTGCGGCCGGCCGGCGCGCCCCGCCATCTGGTGATACTCGGCCGCGGTGATGATCCGCGGCTCCTTCTTGATGAACTTGCGGAGCGACGGAAACACGACCGTCTTCGCCGGCAAGTTGATGCCGGCCGCGATCGTCTCGGTCGAGACCACGAACTTGATCAAGCGCTCGAGCGCGAGCTGTTCGACGAGCTGCTTGTAGCGCGGCAGGATGCCCGCGTGATGGATGCCGATGCCGTGCGTGAGCAGCGGCCGGAGCTCCTTCGCCACGCCAGAAGGCAGTAACGCCTCGTCGCACAGCTTCTCGATCTGCGCCTTCTCCTCGTCCGTCGTGAACCGCCGGCACGACTTCATGAGGCGCGCGACCTCGAAGCACTGCTCGCGGCCGAAGATGAACACGATCGCGGGCACGTCGCCGGAGTGAGCGAGCCCCTTGACCGTCTCGATCAACATCTCTTCGCGGAACTCGTGGACGAGTGGGACCTTGCGCTCGCGCGACTCGACAAGCGTCATCGGCATGCGGCGCGTGATCTCGGCCCAGTGGCAGAACTTCTCCGGGTGACCGACCGTCGCCGACAACACGACGAGCTGGACGCGCGGATCGAGCCCGATGATCGACTGCTCCCACACGTAACCGCGCTCGGGGTCGTTGAAGTAGTGGCCCTCGTCCATCACGACGACGTCGGCGGGCGCGACCGCCTTGTCGGCGACGATCCGGTTCCACAGGATCTCGGCGACCTCGACCTGGATCGGTGCTTCGCGGTTGACCTTGTAGTCGCCGGTCGCGAACCCGACGTTGCCCTCGCCGAAATCGGCGCCGAGCTCGCGGTACTTCTCCTCGGTCAGCGCGCGCAGCGGCGTGGTGTAGACGGCACTCTCGCGGCGGTGGAACGCGCGGAACAGCGCGGCCTTTGCCATCAGCGTCTTGCCGGTGCCGGTCGGCACCGTGACCAGGACGCTCTTGCCGGCGAAGATCGCGCTGATCGCCTGCTCCTGCACGGGATACGGCTCGAGGCCGCGGCTCCACAGGAACTGCTCGTAAAACTGGAGCTCGAGCTCGCCGTCAGTCGGCACTTGTGACTAGTAGCATGGGGCTACTTCGCCCGGCGCTCCAGCTCCTGCGCTTGGTAAACGACACCGCTCCACACGTCGTGCCACTTCTGCGTCGTGATGTCGTGCAGCAGCCTCTCGCCCTCGTCGGCGCGGCCGAGCGCGATCAACGCCTGCGCCTTGCGCAACCGCGGCGTCGGGTTCGTCTGGTCGATCACGATCGCCTGCTGCCAGTACGCGAGCGAGTCGGCGACCTTGCCGCGGCGCTCGAACGTCTCGGCGACCGTCATGTAGCCGGTGCCCGACCACGGGTCGCGCTCGATCACCGTCGACAGCTGCCGCCACGCGCCCGCTTCGTCGCCGACCGCGAGCAACAGGTCGCCCAAGGCGCGATCGATCTGCGGATTGCCCGGGTCGACCGCTCGCCAGCGCTCGCCCCACTTCATCGCGCGCTGCACGGTGCGGTCGCGCTCCGCGCCCGTCGTCTGCTGCGCGAGCTGCTGAGCGACCGCGATGATCTGCGCGAGCTCGTTGCGCACGGTCGCGAGACCGACGCGCTCGCCACCACCGAGGTCCTCGGCGTGCTCGAGGTCGGTCAGCGCCTCGGCGACATCGCCGGTGCTCTGCGCGATCTGCGCCGCGAGCTGGTAGACCTCGCGGGTCGGCGACTTCGCGACGAGCGCCTGGATCTTCGTCCGCGCCCAGCCACTCTGCCCGTAGACCAGCGCCATCCGCGCGAGCTCGGCCTGGCGATCCGTCGCGTCACCCGCGAGCTCCGAGGCGCGCGCCAGCACCGGCAACACGTCCTGGTGTTGCGCGGACGCGGACACCAGCGCCATCACGTGCTCGTACGACGAGCCGGCCATCACCTTGGCGCGCCACTGCGCGTAGACCAGCTCCCAGCCGGCGGTGCCGCGACGCGATTGCGCGAAGTAGTACTGCGTGTTCCCGAGCTGCGGCGGCGCGGCGTCGAGATCGAGCTGAGCGACGAGCGCCGCCAAGCGATCCGCCGCGAGGTCGTACTTGCCGCGGTTGTACGCGAGCGTCGCCGCCTGCATCCGCACCACGTTCTTCGTCGGACCGACCGCGACCGCGTCCCACATGTGGAGCAGCGGCTCGACCGGGAGGTCCCACTGCTGCGCCGCCGCAGACGCCGCCGCGAGCCGCAGCTCGGTCGCCGCCGCGGGCATCGCATCGAGCGTCGCCGCCGCGCCCTTTGCATCGCGCGCCACGAGTTGCGCGTCGACGAGCCGGAGCTGCGCGAGCGCGCCGACAAACCCCGTGGTCGGCGCGCCGGAGAGCGCGGCCGGCGTCGCACGCTTGGTGTACGCCCGCTGGGTCGCGATGTACGCCGCGGCGGGCTGCTGCGGGAAGCTCGCGAGGATCTTCGCGACGAGGTCTTCATTCGCCGCGGTCACGAGGCCCGAGCTCGCGAGCACGAGGTCGCCGAGCTCCACACCGCCGTGGCCGCGAAGCTGGACGAACGCGTCGTACGCGCCGCTCGGGTTGCGCTGGGCCGCAGCGGCGACGACCAGCTGGCGCTGCGCGCGCCGCCACGCCGGCGAACCGGTTTGCTCGGCCGCAGCCTGCTTCTTCCAGTAGTCCATCGTGTGACCGGGCAGCTCGACGGTGACGCCCGCTGTGGTCGTGCCGTGTGCCCACGCGCTCGCGTCCGCGATCGTCTCGGGCGTGAACCCGACGCTGATCGTCTCGCCGCCGAGCTTGGCCGCCATCGGGCCGGTGGTGCCCCACGCGACCTCGAGCAGGGTCTTGCCGGCCGCGTCGCGGATCGCGACGAGGCGCGCCTGCGCATCGAACGCGAGCACGTAGACCGGCTTGCCGGCGCGGGCGAGCGTGACCTCGCGGTCCTTCGCGGTGACGTCGAAGTACTGCGCGTAGTGCAGCGGATCGGCGATCCAGATCGGCAGGTACGCGAGGCCGAGCGCGGCATCGTCGGCCGCGACGGGGCGCACCACGTCGAGGCCGAGCTCCGCGTAGCGCCGCGTCCAGCTCGCGCCATCGAACGCCGCGGTCTCGCCGAGGTTGTCCTCGGTCGTCCGCCGCCAGCCGAAATGATGTGCGCCATCGACCGCGAGATCGCGGTCACCCCAGCGATAGACACCGCTCGGCAGCTCGCGCGCCTTCTGGAGCAACGCGCGCGCCGCGTCGCTGATCGCGTGAGTCGCGGGCTTGCCGAAGCTACGGCGCAGCCCATCGGCGCCGTCAGCGAACAGCGCCGGCACGAACGCGGTCAGATCCTGGAACTGCAGCGCGCCGGGATAGGCGAGCAGCGTCGTCACCGCCTGCGGGCCGGCCCAGTCGCGCGCCCTCATACCGCCGCGACCACCGCCGACGCCGTAGCCACTGCCGGTGCCCGAGCCGTGACCGATCGTGCCGTACTGGCCGAAGCCAAACCCGCCACCGCTGTCATCGACGAGCCCGCCGTAGATGTCGCCGTCGGCGAGGCCGACGTCCTTCTTGCCCATCTTGCCCTCGTCGAGCGCCATCGTCGACACGACCTCCGCCTTGTGCTCGCTCGGCTCCGTGTTCCCTTTGTTATCAGGCTCGGGCTGCGCGGTCGCGCTGTCGATGGGCGTGTCCGTCACGTGGGTCTCGGACTGCGTCTTTGCATTTTCGACGTCGCCGAGTGGGTTCTCGACCGCCCAGCGATCGCGGTCGAGATTCACGTGCTCGCGGCGCACGCTGTCGCCGATGCTCCGCGTCGCGAAGTCTTGCGCGTCCTGTGCGGCGAGCCGCTCGTGGAACACCATGTCGGAGCGTTGCTCTCCTTTGTCAGCGCCGTAGTAGTCGGCGTAGTTGTGGAACACCTGCAGCGGTGACCGCACGAGCTCCGCATCGTCGGTGATCGCGAGCGTCGGCGTCGGCGTCGCGGTGCGCACGACCGGAATCGTCGCGGGGAGCTTGTACGGTGCCCACGTGTCGCCGCTGCCCTTCGCCACGTCGTACTGCGCGTACATCGCGTCGTTCTCGAGCACGAGCAGCGACGTGTGGCGCGACAACAGGAAGTACTTCTTGCCGAGGCCCACGACCTCGCGGCGGATCTGCTCGTCGCGCGCCTCGCGCGCCTCCGCCTCGCTCGGGCACGGTGTCGCGCTACGCGACTGCATGCACGGCGCGACATCCACGGCCTCGTGCTTCGCGAGCAGGCGCGCCGCGATGTGGCGCTGCGCCCACAGCCGCGGCAGGTAACCGGCGTTCGGCTGCGCCGCCGAGAGCTGGATCGTCTGCTTCCACGCCGCACCGTCGAGCGTGCCGGTCAGCTCGACGGCACTCGCAACCTTGTCGGATGCCAGCTTCGCGACGAGCTCGAGCTCTTCACCATCTGCGAGCTGCGGCGAGCCGAGGTACGCAGTCGCCGGCACGAGTGCGCCGTTACCGTCGACGAGCTTCGCCTCGAGCCCGGTCACACGCGCCGTGTGGAGCGCCGCGACCAGGTCGAACGTGCGCCAGCCGAGGTCATCGGACAGATCGAACGTCGTCGCATAGCCGCCGGTCGCTGCCGCGAGCGCATCGAGCGTCTGGGTATCCGGACCGTCGCCGACGCCGACGCCCACGAAGTGCGCTTTGCCGGCGAGCTCCGTGCGCAGCGCGTCCAGGTTGCGCGCGCCGCTCGTGATCATGCCGTCGCCGAGATAGACGATCATCGCATTATCGGGATCGACACCGGCGAGCGCCGTGGTCGCCGCGGTGAGTGCGGCTTCGAAGTCGGTCGCACCGACGCCACCCTCGTGAGAGAGCGCCTGGCGGAGCGCCTTGTGATCGACATCCATCACGCGCGTCGGCGCGAGCTTCGTCCGCGCGGCGACGTCGAACGCGATCACGCCGACCTTATCGTTCTCGTCGAGCTCCTTCAGGAAGGACTCGATCAGGTCGCGCTGCGCGCGGAGCTCGGGGGTGCCGCGCGAGGCCGAGACATCATCCAGCACGATCCAGGTGCGCGGCTTGTAGGTCGCCGGCTTCGCGTCGAGGTCGACCGGTGCACGCACGAGCACGAACTTGTCGCCGCCGTCATTCGCGGTCGCGACCGTCGTGCGGTGGCGAGTGTCGCGGACATGGAGCACGAACGAGTCGCCCATCTTGACGTGCTCGCGGTGGACCTTGACGATCGCGTCGTCACCCGAGCGGTCGGTCGAGATCTGATGGCTCGTCGACGCGAGCTCGCAGCTGCCGCAGCCCTTCAAGCGGACGGCAACATCGAACGAGCCGACGGCCTCGTCGACCTCGGGCAGCGGCACGGTCAACGTGTAGTCGTCGTAGAGCTTCGGCAGGCTCTGCGTGTACGCGAGCATCAGCCGCTTGTCCTCCTCCGCCTTGAGCGGAAAGACGCGCAGCGACAGCCGGCCGGAACCGGCCCACTCGAGCAGCGCCGGATCGACGCGCCGGTAGACCAGCTCCTCGTAGATTCGTCGCGCACGCATGCGCTCGACGACCGCCGACTCGGTCAGCTTGCCGTCGACGTACATCGCGAGCCGCTGGAGCGCCGCATCCGGTGGAATCGCGAACCGGTACACGCCCTCGAGATCCTGCGCGGCGTTGTTGTGGAACGTCTGATCGAGCGCGACGCGCGCGACCTGATCCTCGACGGTGATGTCGACCGTGAGCTGCTTGATCGGGAGCGGATACTCCTCGCCCCACGGCGGGTGCGAGCGGACGCCCGGATCGCGCGCGAACAGCGTCCCGTGATGGACCGGCAGCTCGTGCTCCTCCATGTGGCGCGCCTGCTGCGCCCACGACACGAGGTGGCTGAGTCGCGGCGCGGGGCCGCGCACCGGCGCCTTGCCGGCGACCGCGATGCCCTGCTCGCCCGCGTGCAACACGACCTCGCCGGTCGAGCTCGCGAGCTTGACCTCGCCGCGGACAACCGCCGCGCTGGTCTGATCGGCGGCGCCGTCGACGACAAACCGCGTGCCGAGCACTTCGATCCGGCCGTGCGCCGTGTCGACGACAAACGTGCCCTTGCCGGGCAAGACGTCGAGCAACACCGCGCCGGTGACGCGGACCTCGCGCGGACCCACGACCGCGACGGTCGCGCCGGGCTCGGCGATGTACGTCGTGCCGTCGGCGAGCTCGTGCTCGCCATCGCCGATCGCGGCGACGGTGCCGGTGTGACCACCGGCGAAGTGCACTGCGATCGCGGCGACCGCGGCGGTCGCGGCGAGACCCGCACCGATCGCGAACAGCGGCACGCGCGTCCGGATCGGTTTTGGCGTCGCCGGCGCAACGGCCACGAACTTCGCGACGAGCTCTTCGCGGATCCGCGTCCGCGCGGCATCGGCCATGCGCGGCGCTTCACCGCCGGATTCGATCAGCCCCCGAACGTTGTGTTCGAGGACATCTTTGGATTCGTTCATACAGCCTCCGAGAAGTGGGCCGACAGCGTCGCGAACGTGTCGCGGAACGCGCGGCGGGCCCGGGCGAGAAGAGATTTGGTGGCGTCGACCGAAATCCCGAGGTCGTGAGCGAGCGTCTCGAGCGATTCGCCGTCGACGTACTTGCGGGTGAGTGCGTTGCGGTACTGCTCCGGCAGGTTCGCGATCGCCATGTGGACGAGGTCGCGGGTCTCGGCGCGTTCGAGCACTTCACCCGGTAACGGTCGCTCGGCCATCGCGGCGAACGTCTGCGCGAGCGTTGCATCGATCCGGTCCCACACCTCGAGCAACTGATCGGCGCGGCGATGCTCGCGCAGATGATCGCGAATCACGTTGCGCGACAGCACCGCGAGCCAGCTGCCGACCGAGCCGCGGCGCGGATCGTAATCGGCGGTGCGAGCGAGCGCCTTCGCGAACGTCTCCTGGACCACGTCCTCGGCGAGCGTCGCGTCGCGACCGACGCGATAGAACACGAATGCGTACAGGCCTTCGATGTGGGCGTCGTAGAACCGCTCGATCGCAGCGCGGTCGCCGACTCGCGCGGCGCGCAGATCGCGGTCTCCAGCCGATCTGAACAGGCGGCGGAACAGGGTCCCAGAAGAGGTCATCTGTTTGCATGTGTCAACGTGCGTGACCCGGGTGTCGATCTTTGTTGTGGCAACGATTCCCGAGAGTTCGGAGTCGTAACGCCATGCGGATGCGCATCCGCGCTGCGATCGCGATCTCCGTGGCGTTGCACGGCACGGTGCTCGCGTGGGTTCAGATCCACAAATCCGAGCCGCTGCCGGTGGTTGCCGCGCCAACGCCGCCGATCACGATCACGCCCGTGGAAGTCGAGCCGCTCGCGGTGGCGTTGCTCGATGACCACACCGTGGCGGCAATTCCCGCTGCGGCACCACCCAGTGTCGCTACGACCGTCGCAGCCCACGCAGGCACACATCGGATCTCGACCGGCCGCACCGGCGCGACGACCGAGCCGGAGACCAAGGCCGAGCCCGGCGCCAAGCCGCACAGCGGGTTGATGACGATGCGCAAGCCCGAGCCTCCCGAGCTCAAGGGACCGTCGGACGCGTTCTGGGCCCAGTTCGAAGCGAACACGAAGCCGCTCCAGCCCAAGGCGATCGAGGGCGAGCGCATCGAGGACGAAGTCGCCGACGCCGCCGACCACCTACGCAATCCGCGCTGGCTCGCGAACCATTCGCCCGAACAAGTCACCGACGAACGCCTGCGCCTCGTGGCTTCGCGAGAAGCGCGCGCGAATCACGAGCTCCAGCACAACGGCGCCGGCTTCGAGGCCGACCACGCGACGTTCACGGGCAAGGTCGAGGCCGATGGCACGGCGCACATCGACGAGAAGCGCAGCTACGACCCGACCGAGATCCTGATGCGAAAGTACGGCAACGATCCGTACGCCGCGAACAAGCTGCGCATGCTCGATCGCACGCGCGACGAGCGCTACGAGATCGGCAAGCAATACAAGGAGCGCCAACTCGCGAAGTCCGCGGTGCTCGCCCAGAGCAACCTCGGATATCTGTGGGCGCACGCGACAAGCACGGTCGAACGCAAGCGAGCGCTGTTCGAGATGTGGGACGAGTGTGCCGAGACCGGCACCGCCGAGCTGATCGCGGGTGGCACCGCGGCGCGCAAGATGATCGTCGGCTTCATCAGAGGCCACCTGACCGGCGATGCCGCGTACACGCCCGCCGAGCTCGCGGCGTTCAACGCGAAGAAGAAATCGCAGGCAGCGTTCGATCCCTACGCCGACTAGGCTACGGTCGAGGGATGCCGACCTGGCGCGAGCTCAAGGACTACGCGCGTACCAAGTACGCGCTCGACGACGACGCCGAGGACGACTTCTCGCTGATCTTCGAGTTCGAGACCGGCCGGACCCAGAAGATCGGGATCACCCGGTTCTCCGCGTTCGGCAAGGATTGGATCGAGCTGCGCTCGTACGTGTGCAAAGGCACGCAGCTCGACAGCAAGGTCGCGCTTCGCAAGAACGAGGAGATGGCGATCGGCGCGCTCGCGCTCGATGAAGAAGGCGATTACTGCCTGCTCTACTCGCTCGCACTCGCGACGATGGAGCCCGAAGAGTTCGAGGTTCCGCTCCACGCGCTCGCTCATGTCGCCGACGAGCTCGAAGCGCACTACGCCAAGAGCGACGACTTCTAGCCTTCCAGCATGCTAAACACGCGCGCATGGCGCCAGATCCCCAGCGGGCAACGGGACCGCTGATCGGCGGCCGTTACCGGCTCGGCGCCCAACTCGGCAAAGGCTCGCAGGGCGAGCTGTTCGTCGCGCAGGACCTGCAAGCGAAGGGTGCGGAGGATCGCGAAGTCGTGGTCAAGCGGATCACGCCGCGCGGCACGTGGAAGTCGTTCGAGCTGTTCGAGCGTGAAGCGAAAGTCCTGTCGCAGCTGCGCCACGCGGGTGTGCCACGCCACTACGCGACGCTCGAGGAACCGCCGGGCACGTTCAACCTCGTCATGCAGCGCGTGCCGGGCGACAACCTCCGCGAGATCGCGAAGCGGCGCCGATTCTCCGAGGTCGAGCTCCGCGACATCTTGATCCGCGTGCTCGAGATCCTCGATTACCTGCACACGCGCTCGCCGCCGGTGATCCATCGCGACATCAAGCCGTCGAACATCGTCAGCGCGCCGGACGGTCGGTGCTCGCTCGTCGATTTCGGCGGGGTGCTCGATGCCGCACGCGAAGGCGGTGGTTCGACGATCGTCGGCACGTATGGCTACATGGCGCCGGAACAGCTCCACGGTCAGGTCATGCCGGCGACGGATCTCTATTCGCTCGGCGCGACGATGGTCGCGCTCGCAGGCGGCATCGAGCCCGAAGATGTCGCGCGCAAAGGCCTCCGCATGGATCTCGCGAAGCACCTGCCCGCGCTCGAGCCGAGCTTTCGCGCCGTGCTCGAGGCGATGACCGAGCCCGAACCCGACAAGCGCCCCCAGCGCGCGCGCGAGGTCGTCGCGATGCTCGCAAAAGCGAACCCGGCGCGCACGTCCCGCGACCAAGCACGCGCGCTGGTCAAGCAATCGCCGAAGGGCCTCGCACCGCGCCAGCTGTTCGGCGATGTCCAGGAGCCACTCGGCACGCTGTTGCGGATCGCGGTCCTCGGCTTCGGCGCCGGCGGCTGGCTCGGCATGGCGGGCATCCGGCTATCGCTCGCGATCACCGTCGGCATCTTCTCGATCCTCGCGTTCCCCGCGCGCAAGAAGCTGACCGGCGTGAGCCGCGAGCTCGACTCCATGCTCGCGGAGGGCCAGGGCGGATTCACGGATATGATGCGCGGCGCGATGGCGCGCCGAACCAAATGACGCCGACCCTCATCACGATCTCGTTCTCGCATTACTGCGAAAAAGCGCGCTGGGCCCTCGACCGCTGCGGGATCGAGTTCGAGGAGCACGCGAACCTCCCGCTGTTCGCGTACCTCGCGACGTATCGCGCATCGCGCACGAAGAGCGTGCCGATCTTGATCGCCGGCGAGACCAAGCTCACCGACTCGACCGAGATCGTCGCGTGGTGTGACGGGCACGAGCCCGGAACGCTGATCCCCGCGGATCACGCGCAGCGCGAGGAAGCGCTCGCGCTCGAAGACGACTTCGATCGCCAGCTCGGTCCGGCGACGCGGCGCTGGGGCTACGCGCAGCTGATCGACGACCCGCGCGTCGTGCCGCATCTGGTCTCGCGCGTGCCGCGCTGGCAGGCGATCGGCCTCGAGGTCGTACGGCCGGTCGCGATGAGGATGATGAAGCGCGGCCTCAACATCACGCCCGAAGGCGTCGCGCGCTCGCTCGCGAAGATCGAAGAGGGCTTCGCGAAGGTCGCGGCGCTGCTCGCCGACGGACGGCGCTTCCTGGTTGGCGATCGCTTCACCGTCGCGGACCTGACGTTCGCGTCGCTCGCCGCGCCCGTGTTGCTCCCGGATCAGCTCGACGTCGGCCTGCCGCCGTATGAGATGTTCGGCGCCGCGAAGGCACAGATCGACGCGTGGCGAGCGACCCCGGCCGGCGCGTTCGCGCTGCGCATGTTCAAAGAAGAACGCTGAGCCCAGGGGCACGCTCGCTGCAACCGCGAACGGGATGGCCGTTCGTCGCCAGCACAGCCCCTACCCCGGCGCCGACGCCTGGGTTCCCGAGCACGCGTCGCTGCGCGTACTGCGCGCTGCCGTCTCGTCGTGTCACGGTTGTCCGCTCTACCGCTACGCGACCCGGGCGGTGTTCGGCGAGGGCCTGGCCCGCGCTCGCGTCGTGATGATCGGAGAGGTTCCGGGCGACGCGGAAGATCGCGCCGGCCACGTATTCGTCGGCCCGGCGGGCCGGCTCCTCGACGAGGTCCTCGAGGCGGCCGGGATCGAGCGCGACGAGGTCTACCTGACGAACGCGGTGAAGCACTTCAAGTTCACCCTGCGCGGCAAGCGCCGGATCCATGACAAGCCGACCCGCTACGAGCAGCGTGCGTGCAAGCCGTGGTTGAACGCCGAGCTCGAGCGGATCGCTCCCGAGGTCGTCGTCGCACTCGGCGCGACGGCCGCCCAGGCGCTGTTCGGGCCGCACTTCAAGGTCACCGAGTCGCGCGGCAAGGCGTTCGCGACCGAGTACGCCCGATACACGTTCGCCACGGTGCACCCCTCATCGGTGCTGCGAGCGCCCGACGCCGAAGCGCGCGCGTCCGCACGGCGTGCGCTGATCGCGGACCTCGCACGCGTTGCCGAGCACTTGCGCGCCTCCGCACCCAGATCGCGCCCCTCGAGGTCCTCGCGCAGCGCGGGCACGAAATCTGCTCGTGACGATCAACATGGGCTCGCTTAGCTTCTTGATCATCGCCGGCTTGCTGTCGCTCGCGACCGGTTGCCCGCGCGCGGCGGAGAGCTCCGCCAACGCGGCCCCCGCACCCGCCGCACCGCCACCGCGCTTGCAGCCGGTGCCGAACGACAGCGGCGTGCTCGACGACGCGCGCGTTCGCGACGCGACCGTCCGCGATGCAACGACGGTGCGGCTCGACAGCGGTAACGGCCGCGACGCCTCTGTATCGCGGGGGCCGCTGTGAAGGGCGTCCAGGTCCAGCGCCGGAAGCGCAAGCGTAGGACGTCCGGCGTGACGATCACGCTGATCCCGAAACACGATCCGTTCGAATGAAAGCGATCCAGACGACCAAGCACACGAGGCGTGGGTTCTAGGTGCTGCATCGCACGCGTTCCGCGCAGGCCGCGACGAGGACGCTCGCGCCGGGCGCTTCGTCGAGCGAGAGCTCGAGCAACGAGCACGGCTGGGCCGAACAGTGGCTCTACGTCGTGTCGGGGCACGGCCGCGCGCGCGTCGGTAACCGCACGGTGAAGCTCGAGCCCGGCACGCTGCTCGTGATCACGAAGCACGAGCCGCACGAGATCAAGAGCTCGGCACGCTCGCACCTCGTCACCATCAACCTCTACGTCCCCGCGGCTTATGACTCGCACGGGGAGCCGCTGCGTGGCTAAGGCAAGTCCAAAGCTCGCGAAGTACCGCGCGAAGCGCGACTTCGAGCTCACCGCCGAACCCAGCGGTGCCGAAGCGGCCGCCGCCGGGCATCGCTACGTGATCCAGCAACACGCCGCGAGCCGCATGCACTACGACTTCCGGCTCGAGCTCGACGGCGTACTGCTGTCGTGGGCGGTCCCGAAAGGCCCCTCGTTGTCGCCGAAGGAACGCCGGCTCGCCGCGCGCACCGAGGATCACCCGCTGAACTATCACGACTTCGAAGGCATCATCCCGGCGGGTCAATACGGCGGAGGCACGGTGTCGGTGTGGGACCGCGGCAGCTGGGCACCCGAAGGCGGCGACGAAGCGGCGCGCAAAGGCCTCGCCGACGGCAAGCTGACGTTCGTGCTGCACGGCGAGAAGCTGCACGGCCGCTGGCACCTCGTGCGCACCAAGCCGCAAGGCAAACCGGAATCGTGGTTGCTGTTCAAGGGCCGCGATGAAGCCGCCGATGACAAGCTCGACATCATCACGGCGAAGCCGGCGAGCGTGAAGACCGGACGTACGCTCGATCAGATCGCGGCATCCGCCGATGACGTCTGGCAAGCGAATCGCGAACCGGTCGGCGAGCCGGCGAAGACCAAGCTACGCAAGTTGAAGGCCGTGCCCGCTGACACGCCGCCCGATCTGATCGCTTCGCTGCGAGCGATGGATCTCGGCTTCGAGCTCACGAATCTCGACAAGGTGCTCTACCCCGAGCAAGGCATCACGAAGAGCCAGCTCGTCGGCTACTTCGCGGTCGCGGCTGAGCGGATGCTTCCGCACGTCGCAGAGCGACCGTTGATGGCGGTGCGCTGCCCCGACGGCCGGACGAAGTGTTTCTTCCAGAAGCACGTGTTGAAGGGCTCGCCGAAACCGATCCTGCGCGTGCCGATCGAAGATTCCGAGGCCGTCAAAGACCACATGGCGGTGAAGGATCGCGCCGGGCTCGTCGCGCTCGCGCAGCTCGGCATCCTCGAGGTCCACACGTGGGGCACCCACCTCGACAAGATCGAGCGCCCCGACATCATGGTGTTCGATCTCGATCCGGATGTCGGCGTCGCGTGGGACCGCGTCGCGCTCGCGGCGATCGAGCTGCGCGGCCTGTTGCACGAGCTCGACCTCGCGAGCTTCGTCAAGACCACCGGCGGCAAGGGCCTCCACGTGTGCGTGCCGTTCGAGCGCAAGCTCGAGTGGGATCAGATGAAGGCGTTCACGAAGTCCGTCTCCGAGGAGATGGAGCGGCGCCAGCCGACCAACTTCACGACGAAGCTCGCAAAGGTGCATCGCAAGGGCCGCATCTTCATCGACTACCTGCGCAACGCGCGCGGCGCCACGTTCGTCGCGCCCTACTCGCCCCGCGCACGTGCGGGCGCGCCGGTCGCGACACCGATCACGTGGGAAGAGCTCGCCCGCCGGCTCACCCCGGATCGGTTCACCATCAAGACGATGCCCGGACGGCTCGGCGAACCGGATCCGTGGGCCGACTACGTGAAGACGAAGCAGAGCGTGACCGCGGCGGCA
Source organism: Deltaproteobacteria bacterium (assembly GCA_040004535.1). GTDB lineage: Bacteria > Myxococcota_A > Polyangia > Haliangiales > Haliangiaceae > JABFXX01. Next base: position 18,978 of record JBDUAS010000034.1, on the reverse strand, counting down.
CGCAAGGCTGTAAAGGCGCCGTAGCGCTTACGCGACAGCCCGGCGAAGCGTCAGGACGGCGACCTCGGCGGCCGTACCTTCGCCGATCCGCTGGCGCACGCCCGAGAACCCGACGCCGGGCGTGACGTAGAGCCGGCTGTCGCCGAGCTCGTACAGGCCGCGCCGAAAGTGCAGACCGACCTTCTTCATGATCCGGTCGGTGATGCCCTTGATGTAGATCTGGCCGCCGTGGGTGTGGCCCGACAAAATTAGATCCGGCGTAGCGCGGCGCACGACGTACGGCGCGAGGTCCGGGGCATGACACAGCACGACCTTGGTGACGCCGGCGGGTACGCCCTTGAACGCCTCGTCGAGATCGTCGTGCCGGGTAACCGGATCGTCGATGCCGACCAGCGCGAGCGGGGCCCCGTTGATCTCGACCAGCGTGTGCTGGTTGCGAAGCACGTCGTAGTGGTTGCGCTCGAGCGCGCTGGCGACCCCGGCGCCCCAGGTGAAGTAGTCGTGGTTGCCGAGCACGGCGACGACCCGCTTGGCGGCGAGATCGGCGAGCTGCTCGCCCGCGAGGCCGGCCTCGTGACGGCGCCAGTTCACGTAGTCGCCGGTGAGCGCGATCACGTCGGGTCGGGCCTCGTTCGCGGCCGCGATCGCCGCCCGCACGTGAGAGACCGGTGTCATGTGACCGACGTGGATGTCGGAGAGCTGCGCGATCCGCACGCCATCGTGGCGGGGGTCGAGATCCGGCACGCGAACCTCTATGTTGTTCACGCGCGGCGCTACGGGCATTCGCAGCACTGTGGCCGGGCAAGTTCATGTTGTCACGTGGAATAGATGGGCACCGCGCCACAGTTCTCGGTGGGCACGATCGGATTGCAGACGCGTGCTTCCAATGACAGCATTAGCTTCCATGGCCGGCCTCGACGACGGGCGCATTCCTTGTCCTCAGTGCGGTGGCCTGGTCCACCCGGTCGCCGGTCGCTGCAAGCACTGCAAGCAAGATCTCGCAGCGCTTCGCACCGGTCGCTCCGCCGCCGCGATGCCGCTGCCCGCGCTCCACAACGGGCGCGGTGGAAGTGGCCCGGTCGCGAACGCGATGCCCCAGATGATCGCGGCGATCGCGCCGCATCCGATCGCGGTGCCGCAGGCGGCGTATGCGCCGAACCTCGGTGACTCCGGCCCGGTGCTGCCGCCGCGGATGACGGGACGGTCAGCGGCCGTCCGCGCGCCGAAGTCGTCGTGGAAGAGCTGGCCGATGCTGGTGATCGTGCTCGCGTCCGTCGCGATCGTCGTCGCGGTCGTGCTGATGGTGTGGCCGCCGGGACAGACCGATGCCGGCCGCAAGATGTTGTCGCAGCCGCCCGCGCCCGAGCGGATGGAGACCGATCCGCTGCCCCCCGCCGGTGCCGGCAACACGAACGGCGCCGATCCGTGGGGCGGTCACAGCCAGGCCGATCCGAAGCCCGCGCAGCCGCGCGTGACGCCGGATCCGCTGCCAGCCAAACCGGCCCCGAGTGATCCGCAGGATCCGTTCGGCAGCGTCGACCCGTTCGCAGGCCTGTCGGCCGCGTCGGGGGGTGCGGTGTTCCAGGCGGTGCTCGTCCACGCGTGCACGAAGCTGAAGAGCTGCCCGAACCCCGACGACATGGTGAATTCGATGTGCGACGCGTTCGCGATGTTCCCGAAGGCGCCGCCCCCGAGCTGCGATGCGGCAACCCGCTGCTTCGACGCGATCGACAAGATGGACTGCGCGACCGACCTCGACGGCGCGAATCCGAGCGACGTCATGATGAAGATGCAGGACTGCATGACCGCTGCGACGACCTGCTAGCTGACCTGGTAGATTGCGGGCGTGACGTTCGCGCGCCCACCGTTCGAGATCATCCGCGACCCTGCTGCGATGCGCGCCCGCGCCGAGGATCTGCGGCGCGACGGCCGCACGATCGCGGTCGTGCCGACGATGGGCGCGCTCCACGACGGTCACCTCGAGCTGCTGCGCGCCGCCCGTTCACGCGCCGACGTCGTGATCCTCACGATCTTCGTCAACCCGACGCAGTTCGGGCCGAACGAGGACCTCGCGAAGTATCCGCGCGACGAGGTCGGCGACATCGCGAAGGCGCGGACCTGCGAGATCGATCTCGCGTTCTGTCCCGACGCGAGTGTGATGTATCCCGCCGGCGCGCAGACGTTCGTCGAAGTTCGCGAGCTCCAGAAGCCGCTGTGCGGCACGAGCCGACCCGGTCACTTCGCCGGCGTGTCGACGATCGTGACGAAGCTGTTTCACATCACGAAGCCGCATGTCGCGGTGTTTGGCGAGAAGGACTACCAGCAGCTCGCGATCATCCGCCGTATGGTGCGCGACCTCGACTTCGGAATCGCGATCCACTCCGTGCCGATCGTCCGCGAGCACGACGGGCTGGCGCTGTCGTCGCGCAACGCGTATCTCTCGGCGGAGGGCCGCCAGACCGCGCTCGGCTTGTCGCGTGGGCTCGCCGCGGCCGAAGCCGCCGTCAAAGCCGGCGAGCGCGATGCCCGCAAGCTCACGGCGCTCGTCTCCGCGGAGCTCACCGGTGCGCGGCTCGATTACGTCGAGCTCCGCGATGCGACCGAGCTGTCGGCGATCGAAACGCTCGAGAAGCCCGCGGTGCTCGCGATCGCCGCGTTCATCGGCACGACGCGCTTGATCGACAACCGCGTACTCGCACCTTAACGCCGCTCGAGCTCGCGGGCGATCCAGCGACAGATCACGGTGACCACACGGTCGCGCTCGTCTGCCGTGAGGTCGTGGCGCGCGGCGATGCCGTGGTGCTTCGCGAGACACGTACGTCTGGCGGCCGTCGTTATGCGGCTCCTCCGGCGCGAGCCGCTTCCAGCTCACCCGAGCGCGGCGCGGTAGTCGCGGGTCTCGCCCTCGATCGCGATGCCCAGGTCGAGCACCGGCACGATCGCGTCGAGCCGCGGCAGCGTGTGGCGTACGAAGCCGCGCAACCACGCATCGAAGCGATGGTTCGTCCACACGCCGTGCGCGACGCCGAGAAGATCACTGCTCGCGACGCGCAGCGCGGCTCCGAACCATTCGCAGCGGCCGGCGACGAGCGAGAGCTCCGCGCGTCGCGCCGCGGTCGGCCGCGTCGCGAATTCGATCGTCACGACGATCCGGCCGCGCTCGCGTTGATCGGTGAACAGCTCGCGGTAGCACGCGGCCGACCGGTACATCGCCAGCCGGTCGAGCATGCCGAGCGGGCGGTACCGCATGTTCGAATGGTAGCGCGCTCGGGTGGCAAGCGTTTGGCAATTTCTACAGCGACGGCTACGGCAAACCGACCGGAGGCGAGTGGACACCCTGGCCCGACTGTCAGGTCGAGATCGGACACCAGATCGGGCCGGTCGAGATCGACCTGTACGCCGCGCTCCTGGGACTCGGCGTCCGGAGCGGGGTTCACGTCGGTGGCTAACTGGTCCATCTCGATTGCAGTCATCGCGCTCGTCGCAGGAACGACCTCGCGGCAGGTTTCCAGCGATCGGGCTCGGATTCAACCGGTCAGAATCTCAGTCGCCAAGTACTAAGCCGCGCGCGCGATCGTCGACAGCTTCGCGGCGAGGCCGTGGCGATAGAACCGGCGCAGCTCGCCGAGCATCTCGGGGATCCGGCCGCGCGCGACGAACTCGCTCTCGAGGAAGGCGGCGTAGCGGTTCGCGTTGTCGTTCGCAGCGCGGTAGCGCGAGCGCTCGTCGGCGTCGAGGTCGGACTCGTAGCACGCATCGCCGAACAAACGCTCTCGCCAGCGCGTGCTCGCATCGCGCTCGGGGTCGGCCGAGAGCAAGCACGTCACGTACTTGTCGACCTCGGCCTGGAGCTCGAGCTCGAGCTGGCTGACCGGCCGCTCGGCGCGCGCGCAGCACACCGCGTAGATGAAGTGGCTGACGCCTTCGACCGCGAGCAGGAAGTCGCCGAGGTTGTGATCGCCGAGGACGCGGCCGGGATCGTGGCGCGCGAGGTTCGCGAGCGCCGCCGGGTCGACGAACAGGGCGATGGACATTTCGCCGGCGTCCTCGACCGCGAGCAGCTGCTCGCGCGGGCGCCGTTCACCGACCAGGCGATCACGCGTGGACTCGTCGATCACGAAGTCATCCACCGTCACGCCGGTGTCCACGCGGTACAGCGTCTCGAGGCCGCGTTGCACGCGCCGGAGATCAGTGACCATCTACTGGATCACCTTGTTCCCATCGACGAGCACGCCGACCGCGCGCAGCTTCTTCTCGATCCACTCGTCGCGCGTGCGCAACCAGATCTCGTAGAGCCGCGTGACGTCGGTCGTCGCGAAGTCGGTGCGCTTGCGGATCTCGGCGATGACGTCGACGAAGCGCGGGAACTTGTCGGCGAGCTCTTCGTACACGACCGTGAGTGACGTGCCGCGGCCGCATTGCTTCGCGAGCTGGCCGTACGCGCTCTGGCCGATGCCGACGTAATAGTCGACATCCACCAGCGAGCGGGTCAGCGACTCGGCGAAGAACCCGGCCACATACAACGACGTGTCGCCCACCTGCTTGAGCGTACGCACCCGCTCCGCTCCCGAGGTCGGAGCCTCGACCAGCTTCACGCCGAGCGGTTCGTCGGTCAGCCGGGTCCGGGTCATCTCGCCCAGGAGGCCCACGAGGTACCAGCTCGCTGGCTCGCTGGCATCGACATCGACCGCCGTGAGGGCGTCGGTGACGACCTCATGGAAGAACTCATCCACTGAAGTCGCCAGAGTTACGTCCATGATCTGATCTTCGGCAGGTCTGCGAGATCCGCAAGAACCACACGGAATGCAGGGGGTTGGCGAAGCTCCGGAATCGGCTGGTTCGCGCGGCGTTCGTGTCGAATAAACACGCTGGGCCGCGCACCCCAAACACTAGTGAAAATTCGGTCTCATAGCCCCTTGCGCACACGTCGCGCGCGCCTTACATCCGACGCCGTTAGCAGTCGCCTTTGGTGAGTGCTAACAAAATTTCGGTCTTATCGAGGAGAGAAGCTCATGAACGTCCGTCCCCTGGGTGATCGCATTCTGGTCAAGCGCGTCGAAGAGGTCGAGAAGACCCGCGGCGGCATCATCATTCCCGATTCCGCGAAGGAGCGGCCCCTCGAGGGCAACGTCATCGCGGTCGGCACGGGCAAGCGTCTCGAGGACGGCACGCTCGTGAAGCTCGACGTCAAGGCCGGGGACAAGATCCTGTTCGGCAAGTACGCGGGCACCGAGATCAAGGTCGACGGCGTAGAGCACATCATCGTTCGCGAGGATGAAGTCCTCGGAATCATCGAGAAGTAAGGGAGATAGGAACATGGCTGCCAAAGACATTATTTTCGACGAGAAGGCCCGTAGCCGCGTGATGGCGGGCGTCGACACGCTCGCCAACGCCGTCAAGGTCACCCTCGGCCCGCGTGGCCGTAACGTCGTGATCGAGAAGTCGTGGGGCGCTCCCACGGTCACCAAGGACGGCGTCACCGTCGCCAAGGAGATCGAGCTCGAGAACAAGTTCGAGAACATGGGCGCGCAGATGGTGAAGGAAGTCGCCTCGAAGACGAGCGACAACGCCGGCGACGGCACCACCACCGCGACCGTGCTCGCGCAGGCGATCTACCGCGAGGGCTCGAAGCTTGTCGCGGCCGGTCACAACCCGATGGAGCTCAAGCGCGGCATCGACACCGCCGTCGCGGCGCTGATCGAGGCGCTCAAGAAGCTCTCGACGCCCACCAAGGGCAAGGCTGACATCGCGCAGGTCGGCACGATCAGCGCGAACGGCGATACCGAGATCGGCGAGATGATCGCCGAGGCGATGAACAAGGTCGGCAAGGAAGGCGTCATCACCGTCGAAGAGGCGAAGACGATGACCTCCGAGCTCGACGTCGTCGAGGGTATGCAGTTCGACCGTGGCTATCTGTCGGCGTACTTCGTCACCGACACCGAGCGGATGGAATGCGTCATGAACGACGCGTACATCCTGATCCACGAGAAGAAGATCTCGAACATGAAGGAGCTCCTGCCGGTGCTCGAGCAGGTCGCGAAGCAGGGCAAGCCGCTCCTCATCATCGCGGAAGATGTCGATGGCGAAGCGCTCGCCACGCTCGTCGTCAACAAGCTCCGCGGCACGCTCAACGTCTGCGCCGTCAAGGCGCCGGGCTTCGGCGACCGCCGCAAGGAGATGCTGAAGGACATCGCGGTCCTCACCGGCGGCGAAGCGGTGACCGAGGACCTCGGTCTCCGTCTCGAGACGCTCACGCTCGACCAGCTCGGTCGCGCGAAGCGTCTCACCATCGACAAGGACAACACGACGATCGTCGATGGCTCGGGCAAGAAGGCCGAGATCGAGGCGCGCGTGAAGACCATCCGCGCGCAGGTCGAGGAGACCACGTCGGACTACGACAAAGAGAAGCTCCAGGAGCGTCTCGCGAAGCTCGTCGGCGGCGTCGCGATCGTCAAGGTCGGCGCGGCCACCGAGGTCGAGATGAAGGAGAAGAAGGCCCGCGTCGAAGACGCGCTGCACGCCACGCGCGCAGCCGTCGAAGAGGGCGTGGTCCCCGGCGGCGGCGTCGCGCTGATCCGCGCGCAATCGGCGCTCGACGCCATCAAGCTGAACGAGGGCCAGCAGTTCGGCGTCTCGATCCTGCGGCGTGCGATCGAGGAGCCGCTCCGTCAGATCGCGTCGAACGCCGGCGTCGACGGCTCGATCGTCGTCTCGAAGGTCAAGGAGGGCTCGGGAGCCTTCGGCTTCAATGCTCAGACCCTCGAGTACGGTGATCTCGTCAAGGGCGGCGTCATCGACCCGACCAAGGTCGTGCGCACCGCGCTCACGAACGCGGCCTCGGTCGCGTCGCTCCTCCTCACCACCGAAGCCATGATCGCCGAGCGTCCGAAGAAGGATGCACCGGCGGGCGGCGGCGGTGGCGGTGGTGGCGGCGGCATGGAAGGCATGGGCATGGGCGGCATGGGCGGCATGGGCTTCTAAGCCCGGCTCTGTCACCGACCCTGCAGCGGCTCGCGGCACCCCCGCGGGCCGTTTGCGTTTTCGGCAAGCGCGTGTGTTTGATACGCTGCCTGGGTGAGGTGACAGCGGGCGAGCGACACGAGTATCAGCACGAGCTGCACGACTCGCTGCCGCAAGGCAACGGGGAGATCGAGCACCGACTGCAGAGATGACGCGTGGTCAGCGGCTGTCCGTCGAGCACCCGCATCTCTCGAACGTGATCGATCAGGTTGGTTCTGTTGCAAAGGGCGGCGCCGGCGGTCAGATCAACATCACGATCTCGAACGTGCGTAAGCTGCCGACCAAGGTCGACGGAGTCGGCGACTTCTATGAGGCCAAGTTCACGGCGCGTGCGAAGGGCGAGGACCAACCGATGTGGTCGAAGACCATTTACGCGAAACGAATTCCCAACTCGAACGGCGCCCGAGACAAGATCTATTTCGAGTTGCCGGCTGACGACAAGATGCTGCTGAGCGCGCCGCCGGATCTGGAACGCTAAAGAACGAACAGAACACGGTGCGTTCCGTTTCGATCGCGAGCTATCGGATTCGATCTACATCGGCACCGAGCTAGCGACGAAACAGCGCGTAGTCCTGACCAAGTTGGTCTCGACTGATCTCTCGGTCGACGAGTTGCGCGCCAAGTTCGGGTACACCGTCGAGGGCGTCGCTCCACTGCGTGCAATCGTGAGTACGACCAACCGCAGCGCACCACCGGGCGCGGTGTGCGTGGAGTCGATACCGGACGGAACAGCGCTCGTCGAGGCGTCCGTCCCGTCGGCGCGGCGTGGCGCCGTCGCGCTGGAGCTCGCGCGGATCATCTCGCGCGCGCACCAGGAGAGCATCACGCGGGTCGGGCTGCGGCCGGATCTGACGTTTGTCGGCGAGAAGATCACGGTCGCGACGCGGTGGCGCGGTTCGGCACCTTGCGTTCGAAGCAGCTGCGCTACATCGACGATCACTTCGCCAAGCTCACGCCGGCTGAACGATTCTTCGACCTCACGCTGGCATGGAACGATGACCCGCGCGTCGACATCTATCTGCTCGGATTGTCGATCTCTTGGCTATGGACCGCTCGCTTCGCGCTCGATGAAGACGACATGCGCGAGGCTTGGCCGGGACCGCCGGCGCTTGACCCGCTGGTCGGCTCGATGCTCTCGCGCGATCCCGCGAAACGTCCCGGGATCGAAGAAGTCGTCGCTGTGCTGGCCGGCTTTGTCGCGATCTGATCGGCGCGCGCGCGCCGGTTCCGGCACGATGCCGCTCATGCACCTGCTCTACGGAAGCTCGATCAGCGGCAACTGCTGGAAGCCCGCGTTCATGCTCGCGCAGCGCGAGCTGCCGTTCCGGTGGATCGAAGTCGACATCTTCGAGAACCAGACGCGAACCGCGGAGTTCCTCGCGAAGAACCCGAACGGCCGCGTGCCGCTGTTGCAGCTGCCCGACGGTCGGATGCTCGCGGAATCGAATGCCATGCTGATGCACTTGGGCGAGGGCTCGGCTTGGATTCCCAGCGATCCGTACGCGCGCGCGAAGATGTTCGAGTGGATGTGCTTCGAGCAGTACAGCCACGAGCCGTACGTCGCGTCGATCCGGTTCTGGCGGTTCCTCGAGGCGCGTGGCGCCGACCTGCGCGCGAAGATCGAGGAGCGCACGCCGGCGAGCTACGCGGCGCTGGCCGTGATGGAGCAGCAGCTCGTGAAGTCGCCGTTCTTTGTCGGCGAGAAACCGTCGCTCGCGGATGTCGCGCTCTACGCGTACACCCACGTCGCGCACGAGGGCGGCTTCGACCTGGCGAACTATCCGGCGGTGCAGGCGTGGCTCGTACGGTTCGCCGCCCTGCCCGGCTTCGTCGGGATGCCGCACCACGGTTAACTCCGGACCAAAATCAGCGGCCGCGCGTACCGAAGTCACGGTACCGTTACCCGCATGAGCCACCATCCGCGTTTCGATCCGTGGCCGGAAAAGGCGAATGACGCCGCGCTCGACATGGCACTCCGCCCGTTCGTCGATCGCTTCGTCGAGGAGGACAAGCAGGCGCGTGCTCGCGCCGCGTTGACGCCCAAGGCCGGCCGTCTCGAATGGCGCGACGTGCTGAAGTTCGTCAACACGCGGCGCGGCCAGACGTTTGTCGAGGCTGACCTCGTCCCGTGGCACGCCGTGCGCGGCGTGTTCCTCGTCGATAAGGATGCATTCTCCGTCGATGCGAAGACCGCGACCGGCTACTACGTGACGGATCCGTGGCTGTTCGTGTCGTACGGCGCGACGTTCGCCGTGATCCACGACGAAGGCCGGCACTCGCTGCTCTACACTTGAGCTACTTCGTTCGCTCTCGGAGCACGGCGCGGGGGATCTTGGCGTCGCGCGCGCCGCGCGAGAGCTGGACTTCCCACCAGGCGATGATGCCGGCGAGCGCGACCTCGATCGTGAACGCGATGACGAGGCCGCCGAGGATCGCCATGAGGCGCGCATGGAACAGAGGCCAGTCGGCGCCGAGCACGGCGGGTAACGTGAGCCACAGGTACATCCCGGTGCAGATGGCAACCGTGGTCGAGATCAGGCGGCGGCGGCGCTCGAACCACCGCACTCGATCTGCGAGTCGACCCGAACGGCGATCGTCCACACGGGCAGCGTAGCACCGCGCGCCGCGGCGACAGCGGCGAACTACAGCGAGGTAACACGAGGCCGAGGCCGCGCCAGCGACGGGAACGGCCGGGCTCTCACGCTGACAGGCGTGTCGCGGTTTCGCGCACGTCCACGCATCTCGCGGCCGGCAACCCGGGGATTTCGCTGTTGCTCGGCCGGCGCGCGCCCTGCTGTACGGGCCGCGTGCGCTTCGCCCGCTCCCGACTCGTCGCGATCGCGATCGCCGTGGTGCTCGCCGCAACGTTCGCGTGGGGTGTGGCGCTGCCGCGTGGGCTGTTCTCCGGCGACGAGGGCATCAAGCTGGCTCAGATCGAGGGCCTCGACGACGCCGGCTATCGCGATGGCGCGCTTCTCTATCGCGGCCAGGCCGCCGACCCGACCAACGCGCTGCATCCGCTGACGTCCCCGGGCTTCACGTACGAGATCGACGGCCGGGTCTACGGCACGTACACGTTGATCTATCCGGCACTCGCGGTGCCGATCTATCGCGCCGGCGGGTTCGCGTGGGTGTGGTTGCTGTCGCTGATCGGGTTCGCGATCATGCTCGCCGCGACGGCGCGGATCGCGACACGCGTCACCGGCAGCGAGCGCGTCGCGGCGGTTTCGGTGCTGGCCATTGGCTGCGCGACGTCGACCGGGCTCTACGCGTGCACGATCTTCGAGCACACGCTCGCCGGTGGCTGCTTGTTGTCGGCGATCGCGCTCCTGGCCGGCGCGGTCACCGCGCGCCGCGTGCTCGCGACCGGCGCGTTGTTCGCCGCGGCGATCGCGCTGCGTACGGAGCTGCTCGCGTTCGGACCGTCGCTGTTGGTGTTGTGCGCCTGGCGGTTCGGCGTGCGGCGCGCGGCGCTCCGCCACTACGCGCTCGTCGCGCTCGGTGGAGCCGTGGTGCTCGCGCTGTTCATCGCGTTCAACTTCGCACTGAGCGGGGTCTGGCATCCGACGCTGGTCGCGAGCAAGGTCGCCCCCAAGGGATCGTTCTCCGATCGCGCGTGTCACCTCGCCGCGCAGTCGCTCGGCGCATGGCGCTACGTCGCGGTGTGGGTCACGCTCGCAGCCGGGCTCGTCGCGTGGGTGCTTCGCCGGCGCCCACCCGTCGTCACCGCGATCGGTGCGCTCGTCGGTGTGCTCTGGATCGCCCTCACGCTGCGAGCGATCTCGACGATGGGCGTGCGCCCGGTCGTAGGTCTCCTCTCCACTGCGCCACTCGTCGCGCTCGCGCTGATCTGGCGCCGGCCGCAGCCGCGCGGGCGTTCGATCACGACCACGGCGATCCTCGTCGCGGCGGCGCTGTTCATCGCGATCCTCGTGCTGCTACCGAAGCGCGGCGCGATCGGCGGGCTCGAGCTCGGGCCGCGCTACTTGGTTCCGATCGTCCCGCTGCTCGTGATCGCCGCCCTCGATGGTGCGCGGACCTCGCGCATGCGAATCGCGTGCGCCACCGTGCTCGCACTCGCCGGAACCACGGCGCTCGTCGCGAACGCGCGGTTGCAGTACTCGATCCGCCGGCTCGGCGCGAACGTCGTCGAGGTCGCCGATCAAGCCGGTGCCGATGTCGTCACCACGGACGTCTGGTGGGTCGCCCAGCTCGCGATTCCCGCGCAAGCGGATCGCATCGTGCTGCTCACGGAGAACAAGCCCGAGGTCTGGCAGCGACTCTACGACGGCGACCATCGGCGCATCCTCGTGCTGCGCGGCAGCGAGCCGGATCCGGGACCGAAGCTCACGTTGCGGCGGTTGGATTGCCCTTGCCTCTCGGATCCCAGGCTCGATCCGAGCCTGTTCGAGCTCGAGCCCCGCGACCAGATCGTGCAACGCCGCTAGCTCATCGCTCGGCTGTGAGCTCGATGTGCTCGATGCCCGAACCAGTTGCCGTGCGCGCGAGCGTCAACTTTCCCCGCTTCCACGTCACGGCCTTCGCGGTTCGCGCCGGTTTGCCGAACAGCGCGGTGAGGCGGTGATCGATCGAATCGTAGACATCGGGCGTTGCATCGAGCTCGACGTAGAGGTCGTGCGACTGGACGACATCGCGGTCGTGGTCGTACGTGTGAAACTCGCGCACCGAGAGCTCGGTCGCGCTCGCCGCGCCCGCGAGCGCACTGTCGACCCACGACACGTGCGCGTGACCGTCGACATAATTCGCGTGCGTGGGGACGTGGATCCTGCCCTCGGCGTCGTCCATCGGTTTCGCCACGAGCTCGAGCGGCACGATCGACCCGACGGTCGTGTCGATCCATCGCTCGATCGGAACCTCGAGATCGAACTGGAGAAACGAGCCCCGCTCCGTAGTGACTTCCGTCGCGTGCTGGTGCGCCGCGGGCACGAACCAGTGCTCCTCGAAGTCCTCACCGCCGCTGGAAGGCCACTGCTTCATCGAGCTGGTGACCCGGAGATTGATCGACGCGAGATGGCCGTCGCGGACGTAGGCGCTCGCTTCGATGCCGCGTTGTTTTAACCAGGCTGTCGCGGCTTGCTGATCGATGGCCTGGCCGAGGGTGAGCCCATCGAACGCGGGGCCTAGCGTCCCCGGTTCGCTCCCGAGCAACGCGATCGGCGCGGCATCGCCGCCGACTACCGGGGTTGGAACCGGGACCGGCCGCTGTGGCGCGATTGCCTCACCTGCGTCGCAGCCGGCCACGAGCAGAGTCACGAGCCACGGCTTCATCGCGCAAACGATAGCGTGGCAAGTGCACTCGCGCCGCTGCGCGCCGCTGCGAGCAGGCCATTCAAATCTTTCGCCCGGTCGCGCGATGGCCGACCTGCGTCGCGAGCTCGAGAGCCTGGCAGCGAAGGTCGGGAACGAGCGTCTCCGTGCAAGCAGCGCTGGGACGACATGCTCGGCGACGTGCGCGTCTGCGCCGGTCGCGAGCGGCCGGTGTTCAACATCTCCGAGATAACGCGCGACCAAGCCGAGGCCGGCGGCGAGCTCGTCGTCGCCGGTTTTCCGCGGCCCCCATCCACCGGCGACTTCGACGGAAGCGGGCGGGCTCGCGCTGCGCGCCGGCGGCAATAGATCGGTCGTGACCGGAGCGATCGGCTTCGGCTACTCCGCTCGTGGGCGCGCAGCGATCCCCTCCACTCGACGACGTTCAGCGTCGAGCTCGAGCCGATCGGAGCGCTGCAGGCGCTCGTCGGACTCGTGACCGATTAGAGGTCCTGGATGCAGTCGATCTGCGCCTGCGCGCTCGGCTGCGTCGCGTGGCCGGTCGCCGGGTCGCACGTGAAGTGGTCGACCACGCAGGCGTAGGTCGCCTGGTTCGCGGCGGACTGCTGGGCGAAGTCCTCGACCCGCACGATCTCCTTCAGGCACGCGTCACGGTTAGTGCCGGCGTGCTCGCAGCACGCCTGCTGGGCCTCGGTCGCACGCGCGTAGGTGTTGTCGGTCTTGGGCTTGCCTCCGCCGCAGGCACCCAGGGCGATCAGAACGGCCAGACACAGTGTGGTGCATCCGGGAGTTACCGAGCGTTCACGATCGGGGATGGAAGTGGTGGGGTTTCGAGGAGAAGTCGTGGAAGTCATGGCGTCTTGGGGAGGGCCTATCGCAAGCCCTGCGCCAAGCGAATCGGCACGGTCGTGGCAAAGGGCGATGGCGATGCGGCGCTTTGCTTCCTTTATGGTGTTGCTCACGGCTTGCGGTGGCGCGGCGCGATTTCGCGCCGAACATGTGGGCACCGGTATCGCGGTGGTCAGCCAGCGCGGCGCGGTGGTCGCGGCCGGTGCACCTATCGCGGTGGGCCAAGGTGCGTACGACCTACGCCTTCACTTCGACGTGCCGCGCGCGCAGCTCGTCGAGTGGGCGGTCGCGTGCCCGGGTGCGGACTCGACCGGTTCGGTCGGCGAGCCGTTCGAGGCGTACCGCACACGCCGGCTCGCGCAGCTGAAAGCGGACCGCGAGCGAGATGCCCAGACGGCGGGCGCGGTGACGAATGCGCTCGTCGGAGCGTTTGCACCGCGCGTGACGGCGACCTCGGAGAGCGGCCCGGTGCGCACGGACGTCAGCGTGTCGCCGGGTGCAGCGGCAGGGACCGCGGTCGCCGCATCGATCGATCAAGGATCGCTCGACTTGCCGCCGGGTGATCACGGCGCGGGGCCGATCGAGACCGTCGTCCATGTCGTCACGACCGCGCCTGGCTCGTGCACGGTGACCGCGGTCGCCGACGATCCGAACGTGCTCGGGCGATTCGATCTCGTCCACATCCGCGACCTCGAAGCGGAAGCCCACGCGCGCGATGCCGCCATCGTCATGGCAAGCGCGCAAGCGCGCACGGCGATGACGGCGGTGCTCGTCGCCGACGGAGCCGACGTGACAAAGCGCCAGCGCGAGCGCGAGGCCGCTGCGCATGCCGAAGCGGAAGCCGGCGCGGCCGCGCGCGCACACGCCGAGGCGGAGCTCGAGATCGAGAATGCCCATGCGGAGGCCGAGCTGCGCGTGGAGCACGACCACGAGGCCGAGGTCGCCGCACATGCGGAGCTCGAGCTCCGTGCGCGGCGCTCGTACGAGGAGCGTCAGCTCCGTATCGCGATGGAGGTCCGTGCGCGCTGGCGCATGCTGCTCGTGTCGTGGGGTGCCGATGTCGAATACCGCGCACGCCTGCGCGCCGAAGAGGAAGCACGCGTGCGTGCCGCTGCCGAGCTCGACGCCCGCCGGATCCGGATCGCGATGGAGGTCCGCGCGCGCTGGCGGTTGCTGTTGATCTCGTGGGGCGCGGATGCAGAGTTTCAGCGCCACCAGATCGAGCGCGCAAACGCGGAGGTTGCCGAGCATGATCGCCAGGTCGCGCTCCTCGTCGCCGAGCGCCAGCGCCGTGAAGCGATGATGCTCGAGATCACGATGCGCGCGCGCACGCAACTGCGTGGGTATCTGGTCGCGATCGGTGCGCGCGAGCGGCCGCCGATGCCGCCGATGCCGCCGGAGAATCCGGGCGCGGCGCCGTTCGCGGGCGCGACGTGGGTCGCCGGCCGGTGGTCGTGGAGCGGCACCGTGTGGGAGTGGTCCGCCGGCGGCTGGACGGACACCAGCGGTGGGTTTGGCGCGACCGGCGGAGACGTCGCGGTCCAGCCGGTGCTCGTGGATTCGCCGGTCGTCGAGACGATCGTCGAGGCGCCGGTGGTTGTGGGACCGGTACCGACCGTGACGACGGTGATCGTGCCGACCGGGACCGTCGTGCGCGATCACCGCAGCACGATCAGCGTTACGCCTGCGCACGAGCATCATGCGCCTTCATCGACGCCGACGGTACGCGATCACCGGACGTCTTCGCCGCCGCCGGACAAGAAGGTCCGCGACCATCGCTAAAGTTGTAACCGTCCCTCGGGGCGCGAACGAATCTCGCAGCTTGCACGCGACAAGTTGAGGAAGTGGTTACCGTCCCTAGTTCTTGGCGACGGGCGCGCACTTCTCGGCTTCGTCGGCGGTCTTCGCCGCGATCATGCAGTTCACGGTGTCCTTGTCGTTCGCGGATATGCACTGGGTGACGAGCGTCTGGACCCCGTTCTCCATCTTGGTCGTGAACTCGGCGAGCTTCTTCTTGCGGAGCTCGTCGCGCTGCTCGGCCGGGACCTTCGCGATCTCGGTGTCGGCGTGCTTCCAGTACTGGAGCGTGGCGTAGTTGCGCACGGCCTGTTCGCACTTATCGGGATCGCCCTGCTTGCAGCCGGGGACGCCGGCGGCGACGAACAGGACCAGGCAAAACGTGACGGCGCGCATGCCCTGCCCTACCACGTTCGAGGCCGGGATACGATGCGGCCGTGCGTCGCGCCGCGTGCCGGGGTTTGGTCCTCGCGAGCTGGGTCCTGGCGCACGGTCATGCCCACGCCGCGCCGTGGACGGTGACCGGCGAGGCGGGCGCCGAGGTCGACAGCAACGTCGAGCGAGTCGAGACCGGGCCGGGGCTCGACACCGCACCGGTGACGTCGCCGGTGATGCGGCTCGGCGTGCGCGCTGACAAGAAGGACGAGCTGTTCGGCGGCGGCTACGCATTGCATCTCTCCGACCTGACGCGGATCGCGGGCGATCGCGATATCTCGGTCGAGGACGTCTCGCTGCTCGCCGCGGATCTGCGCTGGGTCCATCCGCTCGCGGATCGGCCGGTCGCCGCGGGGTTCGCGCTGTCCGCGATCGACGCGTTCCCGCTCGACGACGATTACGGCGCGCGGACGTTCCGCAACCTCGGCGCGGATCTCGTGATCAACGCGCACGACGGTGAGGACTATCGGCTGAACCTCGCGTTCGGCGCGCGCCAGTTCAAGTACAAGCCGCCGACCGTGCCATCGCATCTGTTCGACTGGTCGGGGCCCGCTGCGAATGCGCGGCTCGATCTCACGCTGTGGCAACCGTCGGGCCGCACGCGCTCGCTCGAGCTCGCGGCCACGACCGGCTTCGAGCTCCAGGGTTACGAGTCACGCGCATTCGTGAACGCATGCTCGCCGAGCTCGCCGCCGAATCCAGCGTGCACGGCACCGACCGATCTTGCACGCCGCGACCGCGCGGCTCGCGCCGGCCTCGAGCTGACGTACGTCGGCAGCTTCATCACTTCGCTCGGCTACCAGCTCACCGTGATCGACTCGAACTCGTTCGGCCAATCGTTCGCGCGCCACCGCGTGCTGGCGTCGGGAACGATGTCGATCGGCAAGAACTTCATCTCGCTGCTCGCGATCCTCCAGATCGATCAATATCTCGACGGCCTGCTCGTCCAGGCCGACGTCGTCCATCAAGAGTTCACGAACATCGAGGACGAGAACCGCAGCTCGGCGCAGGTCCACGTCGCGCGCAAGCTCACCGACGAGTGGTCGCTCGAGGTCCGCGCCGCGTACTGGCGCAACATCCTCGGCAACACGATGGACCTCGCGTTCTCGCGCACGCTGGTCTACGCGGGCGTCGTCTACAACAAGTGAGCCCGAAACTGCCCACCGCCGTGGGCAGTTTCGGGCGCTGACGGGCTGCGAATCGTCCTCGGAAACCGAGCCCAACGTTTGACGCGTAACGCAGCGCACAGTGGTCGAACCGCTCTTGACTTGGTTTCAATAGCTGAGCTACATCCTCCGGTGATGAGGGAGGAGGCCACTCCGTGCGGAGACTTGCGTTCACGATCATTGTTGTTGTCGCTCTAGGGGGCTGCAGCGATCTCGGGCTCGACCCGAAACCCGATCTGATTCACGCACGCTTCGATCCGGACGCGCGCGTGATCCCGATGCCGAGCGACGTGCTCCGCGATGCGGTCGCGCAGCGCCTCGACATGCCGAACGACACCGACGCCGACCGCGCGAAGCTGACCCCGGCGGAGTCGGAGTTCTACGCCTATCTCGAGACGCTCGATGGCTGGTCGTCGTTGATGTCGGCGACCGTCGATCTCGACGGCGCGATCGATCCGATATCGATCGACGACGCGACGCTCCAGATCTGGCACTGGGGTGCGGTCCCGGAGCGCGTCGCCGACGTTCGCGTCTCGGTGCGGCCCGACGGCAAGCAGGTCCAGATCGATCCACCGCGCACCGGCTGGCAGCGCGGCGAGCGCTACGTCGCCGTGTTGCGCGGCGGTCCGCAGGGCGCGAAGGGTATGGCCGGCGAGCGCGTCGAGTGCGATGCGGCGTTCTACTTCTTGCGCCAGACCCAGCGCCTCGACACGCCCGAGCACGAGCACGCGTTCCCAGGCGACACCCAGGCCGAGCGCCAGGCGAACGCGAAGCGGCTCGAGGGCATTCGCGAGGATCTCGCGCCCGCGTTCGATGCGTTCGCCGCGCAGGGCCTCCCGCGCGCCGAGGTCGCCGCGCTGTGGGCGTTCACGATCACGACGCGCACCGAGCTCGCGATGGATCAACCGTCGCAACGCATCCCGCTGCCGATCGATCTGATGCTCGATCCGGCCACGCACCACGTCGACGCGCCCATCGCGCCGTGGGACTCGCCGGTCGAGGCCGAAGCGAAGGGCCGACTCGGCGAGCTCGACGGCTTCGCGCTGTCGGGCAGCCAGCTGTTCGAGCTGACCGCGCCGGTCGATCCGACGACGATCACCGAGACGTCGGTGAAGCTGTACCGCCTGACCGGCACGCCGGTGCTCGAGCCCGCGACGGTCGAGCTGCTCGCCGACAAGGTCCATATCATCGTCACGCCGAAGGCCGGGCGGCTGCCCGAGAAGACGCTGTACGCGGTCGTCGTCGCCGATTCGCTGCGCGATGCTGCGGGCCTGGTGCCGACGGTGATGCCGATCGGCCACTTCTTGCAGTCGCACGCCGCGGTCTCGCTGAACGACGCCTCGCAGGTCCAGGGCGTCGCCGATCACGACGCACTGAAGCTCGAGGGCTCGCGCGCCGAGCTCGCCGCCGCGCTCGACGTGCTCGGCCGCGATCACATCCTCGCGGCGTGGCCGTTCACGACGATGAGCGTGTCCGCGAGGCTCGTGGAGCTCCGCACGCGCTCGGCGACGTTCTCGACCTCGCCCGATCCGGCGAACGTCACGCACATGACGCCGGGCCAGGCGCTGCTCGACTTCCCGTTCGGCATCGGCTCGATCCTCAACGTCGGCGATGTCTACAACGGCACGATAGAGACCCCGAACTTCCTCGATCCCGTGACCCGGGCATGGCGCGGCGACGGTTCGCACACCGTCGAATCCGTCAAGTTCACGATGACCGTGCCGAGGAATCCCAAGCCCGGTCCGATACCGGTCGTGATCTTCGGCCACGGCCTCATCACCGAGCACCGGTTCGTGCTCGCGGTCGGCGACGCGCTCGCCGCGAAGGGCTACGCCACGATCGCGATCGACTTCCCGTACCACGGTGATCGCACGTACTGCGCGACCGGCGGTCCGATCAGCGTCGTCAACCCGCTCGACGGTTCGCTCGCGTCGCTCGCGCCCTGCCAGGCCGGCTCGACGTGTAACGACCACGGCCAGTGCGTCGATGCGAACGGCAACGGCAACCACCTCGCGACGTTCGGCGTGATCTCGACGCCGATCGCTTCGGGCGCGGTGTTCCTCGAGATCGATCACATCGCGAACTCGAAGGACCACTTCCAGCAAGCGCTCGTCGATCTCGGCTCGCTCGATCGCTCGCTTCGGATCGGCGCGTGGGACGCGGTGCTCGGCCGCCCGGTCGATACGACGAAGATCTACTACGCGGGGCAATCGCTCGGCGGGATCATGGGCGCGGTGTTCCTCGGTACGAACCCCGACATCTCGCGCGCGGTGCTCAACGTGCCGGGCGCCGGCCTGATCCCCCTGTTCGACGACTCGACGTTCTTCTCGGCGCAGCTCGATGCGTTCTTCACTCGCCAGAAGATCGATCGCGCGAGCTTCGACGGCCGCCGCTTCCTGACGGTCGCGCACTGGTTCCTCGA
>JBDUAS010000445.1:0-4519 GCA_040004535.1 Deltaproteobacteria bacterium | reverse complement strand
GTCGTGTGGTGCTTGCCGCCGAACGCGCGCGCGAGGTCCGGATACGAATCCTTGGTGTGATGACGCGACAGGTACATCGCCACGGCGCGGGGATTCGCGAGCGACTTGTGGCGGCGGTCGGACTTGATCTCGGCCGTCTTGAGGCCGTAGTAGCTCGCCGTGGACTTGATGATGGTCTCGACGGTGATGATCTCGCGGGGACGCGTGATCGAGCCGCCCAGGGTCTCCTGTGCGAACTCGAGGTCGATACGGCGCTTGGACAGCGACGCGTAGGCTGCGAGCCGGATCAGCGCGCCTTCGAGCTCGCGAACGTTCGATTTCACGGCTGACGCGATGTAGAGCGCGACGTCATCCGGAAGCGTCACGGCCTCGACCGCGGCCTTCTTGCGGAGAATCGCGATGCGGACCTCGAGCTCGGGGGGCTCGATATCGGCGAGCAGGCCCCACGCGAACCGGGTGCGCAGACGATCGGCGATGTCCGAGATCTCGTGCGGCTTGCGGTCGCTCGTCAGCACGATCTGCTTGTGGTTCTCGTGGAGCGCGTTGAACGTGTGGAAGAACTCGTCCTGCGTGCTCTCTTTACCGGCGAGGAACTGGACGTCGTCGACGAGCAGCACGTCGATGCCCTCGCGATAGTTGCGGCGGAAGTCGTGCATCTTGCCGGTGCGAATGGCCTGCACGTACTCGTTCATGAACCGTTCGCTCGAGATGTAGACGATGCGCGAGCTCGGGCGATTCGAGAGCTGGGTGTGACCGATGGCGTGCAGGAGGTGGGTCTTGCCGAGGCCGGCGCCACCGCAGATGAACACCGGGTTGTATTTCGGCGGGTAGCTCGACGCTGCGGCTTGCGACGCCGCGAACGCGAGCTGGTTCGACGGACCTGCGACGAACGTGTCGAACGAGTAGCGAGGATTGAGCGTCGCGTTGTCGGGGACGCGAATGCCGGGTTCGTCATCCGTCATCGCCTGGATCTGCCCGGACGACTTCGCGTGAATCGGTGACAGCACCGCGGGGGCGGGCTCGGGGGGCGTTTCGGCGTGGGTGGGCGCCGACCCCTGCGCGATCGCGAAGGCGCCATCGGGCATCCGGTCGTTGCCGTCCGGCTCGAACTCGATCCGGACCTCAGCCCCGAGCTCTCGCAGCTCGTTCACCACCCCGGCCAAAAAATGTGACTCGAACCAGACGCGCACGAAGCTGTTTGGCGCGCGCAGGCGAAGGATCGCGCCTTCCCATGAAGACACCTCGATCGGGCGCAGCCAAGTATCGTAATTCTGCGGAGATACGCGGGAGCGCAGGCGATCGACTGCCTCGGTCCAGAGAAAATGCTGCGTCATTCCACCAAAGCCTTATAAATTCGCTGTGTTCGCTGACGGGGAACCACAGGCAAACGACACCCTTTCCAGAAGTTATTCACAGCCTCTTCTGGAGCTCCCCCGCGGCCACGCCGCCGACTTGTCCACAGGAGAAATCTTGGCGTTGGTAACAGATGGCGATTTCACTCTGCAAGCCTAAATCGTCTCCAAGTGAACTCCGGACGACCCGGATCCTCGTCGAGAATCCGGAGCGCTCAGAGTCTCGTCGATCTCAACCTTGACTCCACCCACCCACCCGAGTATCGATCCCGCTCCGTTTAGCGTCCCGGGAGAATTGCCGTGTCGAAGCGTACCTACCAGCCCCACAACAAGAGCCGTAAGCGCACCCACGGCTTCCGTGCACGTAAGAAGACCCGCGGAGGCCGTGAAGTCCTCCGCCGCCGCCGCGCGAAAGGTCGCAAGCGGATCTCGGTTACCGCTGCCAAGAAGTAGTGGCTCGCATCTCGAAGGAGATGCGGCTCCGGCGCAGGCCGGAGTTCGTCGTGGTGCAAGCCGAAGGGCAGAAGCATCACGGCCGTCATCTCCTCGGGATTGCGCGAAAACGAAGTGATCCCGCGCTGTCAGGTCGGCTCGGGCTCACGGTCACCAAGAAAGTGGGAAACGCGGTCGTTCGAAATCGGATCAGGCGAATGCTTCGCGAGTGGATGCGACTCCATGGCTGGGTACCCGCGGGATGGGATCTGGTAGTGGTTGCCAAGGAGTCGGCGGCGCGGCAGCTTCACCCCGAAGATTTCGCAACAGATTTGACGCGGATCCTGCGCTCGTTATGAAACGTCTATACGGAACAATTCACGCAGCCCTCGTCTGGCTCGTGCTGTTTCCCGTGTTGCTGTATCGCCGCGTGTTGTCGCCGCTGAAGCGAACGCCGACGTGCCGGTTCCTGCCGACGTGCTCCGAGTACGCCGTCACGGCCGTGCGCAAACGCGGCATCGTTGTCGGTGGCGGACTCGCAGCGTGGCGGATCTTGCGCTGCAATCCGTTGTTCCGCGGTGGCTACGATCCAGTGCCATGCGCGCACTGCAGGGAGCTCGATGCAGGATCAAGGTAAACGGCTCATCATCGCAGTCGCGCTCGCGCTCGGCGTGCTGATGCTCTGGCAGAAGATCTTTCCGCCGAAGGATCAGCCGAAGGATGGCGCAGGCTCGGGCAGCGCTATCGTCGCGCCGGGCTCGAACGGTGCGCCGGTAATCTCGGTCGTGAAGCCGACGACGCTCGTCGGTCACGACGGCACCGCGCCGGACGCGCCGGTCCTGCCGATCACGCTCGAGTTTCCGAAGTTCACGGCGACGTTCTCGAACATCGGTGGCACGCTGCACGGCTGGCACCTCAAGGACGAGCGCTACATCAAGGATGCGACCAAGGGCGAGCTGATCGCTGGCGATGGCGAGCTCGGCCTCGAGTTCACGAAGGACTCGACGTTCAAGCTGCCGGCGCACGTGGCGTGGACCGGCACCAAGGTTTCGGATCACGAGGTCCAGTACGAGCTGTCGACCGACACGCTCGATATCGTGAAGACGTACGACGTGGCGCCCGAGGCGTTCATCGTCAAGCTGACGATCGCGATCACCGTGAAGGCCGACGCGCGCCAGCGGATCGCGATCACGAACTTCCAGTTCCAGGATCCGAAGCAGACCGGCGGCGGCTCGTCGCGGATCCAGCCGCGCGTGTGGAACAGCTCGACGCTGCGCGAAGGCACGATCGTGCAGAGCGAGCTCAAGGATGTCCAGGAGCATCCGCGGTTCGAGAAGGACATCACGTGGACCGGCTTCGAACATCCGTTCTTGCTCGTCGCCTTCTCGCCGAAACCCGTGCTCCAGGGCGGCACCGTCGAGAAGCACACGTATGCCGACGACAAGGGCAACTTCGAGACCGACCTGATCTATCAGCCCGTCGACTTGAAGCCGAACGCGCCGGCGTTCACGCGCGAGATCGCGGCGTACCTCGGGCCGAAGAATTACGACCAGCTCGACGAGGCGAATCGCGCGGCGGGCTTCACGACCGGGTTCAACCAGACGGTCGACTTCGGCTGGTTCGGATTCCTCGGCAAGAAGCTGTTGTGGCTGCTGCTCAAGTTCCAAGGTGTCGTCGGTAACTGGGGCGTCGCGATCATCTTGCTCACGGTCGTGGTGAAGCTCGCGACGCTGTACTGGATGACCAAGTCGATGCGCTCGATGAAGGCGATGGCCGTCCTCGGCCCGCAGATCAAAGAGCTCAACGTTCGCTACAAGGAAGACAAGGCGCGCCTCCAGACCGAGACGATGGCGCTCTACAAGCAGAACGGCGCGAATCCGCTCTCGGGCTGCTTGCCGATGTTCCTCCAGATGCCGATCTGGATCGCGCTCTACCGGATGCTGTCGAACGCGGGCGAGCTGTATCGCCAGCCGTTCATCCCGGGCTGGATCAGCGACCTCACCGCGGCGGATCCGTACTACGTGCTTCCGGTCGTCCTCGTCGTGACGATGTTCGCGCAGGCGAAGCTGACCCCGCAGAACCCGGATCCGGCGCAACGCACCCAGCAGCGCCTGATGCAGTACGGCATGCCGCTCTTGTTCGGCGGCATGGCGTTCGTGTTCCCGGCGGGCCTCACGCTCTACATCTTCACGAACACGTGCCTCTCGGCGCTGCACTCGATCTACATGAACAAGTTCGACAAGAAGAGCATGGAGCTCACCGCGAAGATCCAGGCCGCGCAAGCAGCGGCCGCGGCGGCGAAGCTCGGCGGCGCGGCAAAGGGTGCGAAGAACGCAAATGTCGCGAAGAAAGCTGTCGAGCCGGTGCGCGCGATCACCAGCGAGAGCGACAGCGAGACCAGTGACGACGAGGTTGCCGAGCCGGCTGCTAGTGCAGCGCCGCGCGTGGCCCCGCGCCAACGACCGAAGAAGAAGAAAGGCCGGCGGTAACGACTATGGAAGCAGCAGAGACCAGCGCGACGACCACGAACCGTGAAGACCTCGCCGAGAAGGCGAGCGAGTTTTTGCTCGGCCTCCTCGAGCGGATGGGCATCTCGGCGGACATCGACATCAAGGACGACAACGATCGGACCGTGATCGAGATCCAGACCGCAGATACCGAGCTCGTGATCGGACGCCGTGGCGTCGTGATCGACGCGCTCCAGCACCTGGTCAACAAGGCCGTGTTCAAGGAGC
>JBDUAS010000444.1:0-4521 GCA_040004535.1 Deltaproteobacteria bacterium | reverse complement strand
TCGGCGTCGTGCTCGGCGTCGTGCCGAACAAGGGCATCACGCTGCCGCTCGTCAGCTACGGCGGCAGCTCGCTCGTGATCACGATGTTCCTCGTCGGGTTGTTGCTGAACGTCGGCCGCCGGCCCGAAAGGCGCGCCGCGGAGCGCGAGCTGAAACAACGCGAACCGGTGCGGAAGAAACGCGTCCGGGTACGCGTTGTTGCGGCATGATCGCCGAGATGAAGCTCGTCATCGCCGGCGGAGGCACGGGCGGGCACTTGTTTCCTGGCGTCGCGATCGCCGAGGAATTGCGCGCGCGCGAAGGCAGCGCGGAGATCACGTTCGTCGGTACGGCACGCGGGATCGAGGCCCGCGTGCTGCCCGAGCTCGGCTGGCCGCTCGAGCTGATCGAGGTCAGCGGGCTGAAGACGGTCGGGCTCAAGGGCGCGATCAAGGGCCTGTTCCGGCTGCCCCGCGCGTGGTGGCAAGCGAGGGCGCTGTTGAAGCGCCTCGAGCCCGATGCCGTGATCGGCGTCGGCGGCTATGCGAGTGGGCCGGTCGTGCTCGCCGCGAAGCTGCGCGGGATCCCGACCGCGATCTGCGAGCAGAACTCGATCCCTGGGCTCACGAACAAGATCCTCGGCCGGTTGGCGCGCCGCGTGTTCCTGTCGTTCGAGACGTCCCGGAAATTCTTCAAGCCGGCGAAGATCGTGATGGCCGGTAATCCCGTGCGGCGCGATCTGGTCGCGAGGCTGTCGGCGCCCGCCACGGCGCACGACGAACGGATCCACGTGCTCGTCAGCGGCGGCTCGCTCGGCGCCGTCGCGGTCAACGAGCTCGCGGCGCAGGCGTTGATCGTGCTCGCGAAGGATCACGCGCTCGCGATCACGCATCAGACAGGTGAGAAGGATCTCGAGACGACGGCAGCGCGGTATCGCTCGGCGGGGGTCGAAGCGGACTGCCGCGCGTTCATCAAGGACATGGCAGGGACGTACCTCGCGGCGGATCTGGTGATCGGCCGTGCGGGGGCGACGACCGTCGCGGAGCTCGCGATCGCGGGCAAGCCGGCCGTGTTCATCCCGTACCCATTCGCCGCCGATAATCACCAGGAGCTCAACGCGCAGGAGATGGCGGACAAGGGCGCCGCCCTCGTATTCAGGCAAGCGGACCTGACCGTCGACAAGCTGGTGGCGGCGCTGCGCCCGCTCCTCGACGATGCCGGCAAGCGAGCCGCGATGGGCGAAGCGATGAAGACGCTCGCGAAGCCTCTGGCGGCCGCCGCCGTGATCGACTGGGCGACGGGCGCCGCGTAGCTCGCCACCGCGTTGAAGCCTGGGCGGCGTTCGTGGGGAATCCATCGATTCCCTGACTAAGTCGACGAGAAGATATATCAAATCCGCCATGTTAACGCATGGCGCCAGAATTGCTTCACTGGTCCGACCATGAGGTTGCTGCTTCTCGGGTTGCTGCTATCAGGCTGCTCCATCGCCGGTAGCTCGTCGTTCGGATCGGCTAGCTACTCGGTCGACCAGATCCCGTCTCCGCCTGCATCCGCATTCGCGACGCCCACCTATACATGGGGACTATCCGCTGATCCGCAGATCGTCTGGACGGTCACGGTGGTGAGCGCGAGCGATGTCCCGGTCGGCAGCCCCTGTGACGGCTCGTACGACGCGACCGAGATCGCCAGCTTCGATCTCACCGGTGGACACGTGCCCGCGGGTAACCTCGCTCCGAGCACGATCGTCCCGCCCGAGCAAGCACTGCCGGTGTTGGCCGGGACTGAGTGGCCGCCCTTTGACACCGAAAACTGGGCGAATTTCACGCCAGGCAATGATGACGTCCACGACGCCGCCATCACCGGGACAGTGACGATCACGAGCGCGGACGAAGCTTACATCGACGCCGACTTCGCGATCCTCGTTCATCATCTCGTCGACGACCGAACCCGCACCATCACCGGCTCGTTTCACGCTGGCGAATGCCGATGATGAAACGCTACGTGATCGTCGCCGCCTTGGCCTTGTGGGCGCGCTGGGCTGCGGCGGATCCCGTCGACGCGAACGACAAGCACTTTCTCGCCTACGGAATGGCACTGCCGTACCAGCTCGATGGCCATGGCTTGACTGCCGATCCGCATTGGATCGCCTCGCTCGAGCTGGGTGGCAGGTTCGGTGTGTCGCGAGTGTGGTGGACCGCGCAAATCGGGGCGAGCACCTGGGGCCTCGCGCTCAGCCGTCCCGGCGTCGAGGGCAAGTGGTGCGCGGATCGGATCGCGATCTGCGCGATCGCCGGTGGCGGGCTGGGCTTCCAGTCAGAGCGCGCCGGCACCAAGGGCATGCCCCAGCTGCCCGAGTACGGTTCTCGATCTTTTTCGCTCCTTCCCTGGCCGGATGTGCGAGCGGGCATCGAGACTGCGGCCGGCCGATGGCGACTGCGCACGCTCGCAAGCGTCTCGACGGGCGACGGCGTCACGTATGGACAGATGTCCGCGCAGGTCGCGATCGCGTGGTAGCTCGAGCGCTACTGGACCGGCGGAGCGTCGGCCGGGTCGTCGTGGTGGAGGATGACCGTCAGAACTTCGCCGGTCGCCGCGAGGAGGATCACCGCGGCGGCAAAGTCTGACGCCGCATGGTCGAGGTCACGCCACGAGTTGGGGTTCGACTCGTTGGATGAGGCCATCGCTGCGATCCCGAGACCGCCGCCGAACATCCAGCCGTTGCAGAACGTCGCGACGCCGCGATGCTGGGGCATCACGCATCCCGCGACGAGAATCGAGATGGCAAACACGGTACGGAGCACATCGGCGATCACTGCAACCGATGCGCCGTGGTCAACCGCGCGAGATCGTGATGCGGCGCTGTCGAAGGCTCGACGCTCGCGGTGCCGGTGGACACACGACGAACGCGGTAATGCGAAGACGGCATCGAGCGGCCCCACGTGGGGCGAACATCGATTCGAGCCTTACTTCGCGAGGTGCAGGTCGATCGCGTGGATCGCCGTGATCGCGGTGCGCTTCACGCCGCGATCGATCTTGTGCGTGATCTGATCCGCGAGGAACGCGCGAGCGTCGGCACCGCCGGTCGCGCCGAGGGCTGCGGTTGCGCTGACTCGCCACGCGGCCCAGTCGTTCTGGATGTTCGTGTCGTTCGGCTTCGCATCGGCGGCGGGATGGAGCTGCTTCCACAGCCGCACGATGATCGGAGACGCCTTCGCCGAATTCGTGGCACCGAGGAAGTCGATCGTGTGCGGATCGCACAGACAAAGATGAAAGTCGGACTCCGCTGCCGGCGGCGCTGCCTTCTTCGCGCGCGCTTCGACCATCGACGTCATGTTCTCCACGCTGCATTCGCCGGCGAACGCGGTGTGCGCGGCAAGCAGCAGCAGGATCGCGAGCGCCGTGCGCATGTCGAGATCCTACGCTGCTACACGTCCGGGTATTCCTAGCGCGCGGTCAGCCAGCCTGCGCCGGGCTGGAGCGTCGGTGCAACGTCGGCCCACATCGCCGCGGCAGGGTGCGCGTAGATCGCGCCCATGCGATCGAGCGCGATACGCAGCGCGCGAACGGGCTGGTGATTCGCGAACACGGCCCACGCGCTGACCTCGAGCGCCGCGGTGTCGGTGCGACACCCGCATGCTTCGAGTGCGGGCGCGAGCGCGTTGGCGGTCTTCTGATCGAGCGCGCGGCCGAGCAGCTCGCAGTTCGACGTGTCGAGGGTGGTCGGCGCGGACGGCGCGACGGCAGTGGGCGCGTAGTACAGGTCGACCTGTGCGAAGCCGCGACGCTCCGCGAGCTCGAACGTGTCGACGACCCGCTGCCATGGCGTCGCGCGATCGATCGCGAGCCCGAGCACCGGCGGTTTCGTGGTCGCGCCGACATGCTGGAGCGCCAAGGCGAGCTCGTCGGGGGACGTGACGTCACTGCCTTCGTAGACGAGCCGATCGGCGAACACGGCGATCACTGGTCCCCGGGTGGCCGGCGGCGGCAGGTCGCTGCGCTCGACGAGGTGCAACGCTGCCCACGTGTTGTCGGCGACGAGCCGCGGCGTGCGATCGAGCGCTGCGACGAACTGCGCGACCTCGTCCGCGTGTGCCTTGCACTCGACGGGAGTGGGCCGCCGCTGACAGCCCGAAACGGCTGCAATTAGGGCCGTCGCCACGAGGAAATGTCGGGTCCCGCCAAGCGCATACATCGTGGTATCTACGCGTTCGATCAACGTCATGTTCCGCAAGTCAGATACTCATATTCATTTCGTAGGGATCGGCGGCATGGGCATGTGCGGGATCGCCGAGGTCCTGGCGAACATGGGGTATCGGGTCTCGGGGTCGGATATGAACGACACCGAGATCACGCGGCACCTCGCGAAGATCGGCTGCACGATCAAGCAGGGCCACCGCGCCGACAATCTCGAGACCGCGGATGTGGTCGTCGTGTCGAGCGCGATCAGGGGCTACAACCCCGAGGTCGAGGCGGCCCGCGCGCGGCAGATTCCGGTGATCCCGCGCGCCGAGATGCTCGGCGAGCTGATGCGGATGAAGTACG
>JBDUAS010000177.1:0-15384 GCA_040004535.1 Deltaproteobacteria bacterium | reverse complement strand
AAAGCGAGGTCTCGTGCCAACCGCTCTGCATAACGGGCGCTGCGCATTACACCTCCACTTCGAGCTGTGGCTTGGCGGCCCCAACGATCGCGTCGATCCGTCGTCGGTGATGCGTGGCTGGGGGGTCGTCGCCGATCCGAACGCGCTCGTCGCGCGGAACGCGGGCTTCGTGTACCGCCCGATCGGCGACAGCGGCGATCCGTACCCGGAGTGGATCCGCGCGCTCAAGGGCAAGGCTGGCGTCTACGTGATCCGCGATCTCGAGAGCCGCGAGATCGTCTACGTCGGTTCGAGCGCCGGCCGCCTCTACGACACGCTCACCAGGCACTTCCAGACGTGGCGCCGCTGGAAAGGCTTCTGGAAGGGTCAGTACGCCGAGGGACACGATCCGGGCCTCACGTACGACCGCGATTCCGTCGAGGTCGCGGTGCGGCTCACGTCGCCGAGCGCCTCGCTCGACGAGGAGCTGCGCCTGATCCGCCGCCTCAACCCTCGCGACAATCTGATCGGCCAGGCCGATCGCGTCGCCGACGAAGTTCCGTTCTGAACCCTAATAAGGAGACCACCATGCTGAACGTCGCCACGACTCGCACCGTCCATGCCTCCCCCGGGACCAACGGCGCCTACCTCAAGCCTTGGGTGTGCCCGCTTCCCGAGCTGAACGGCTGCAGGCCGGCGCGCCCGACGCTGGCAGCGGACGGGAGCCACGTCGAGCTTGCCTACACCGACAAGCACACCCTGCCGCGCTTCGTCCCCGTGTTTGCAGCGCACGAAGGCGTCATCACGTACGCCGCGAAGTCCGGAGCAACGCATGTCATCTGTCTCGATCACCCGGGCGGCTGGTCGACGCAGTACGCGAACCTCGAGCACATGTTCATTGTGCCGACCGATCGGTTCCGCCGTCGGCGCAAGGTGCGCGTGCACGCGGGCGACGTGCTCGGCTACGCGGCGGGGCCGAGCGTGCTCATCCGTTTCACGCTCGCACGGCTGGTCGACGAGGACGAGGCGTGTGCTGCGATCGATCCGCGCGACCACATGCAGCGCTGGCTCGTTCTGCCGTGGGCTGACGATCGCCCGACGTCCTCGCAATCGAGCGTCCCGCAGACGCTCATCCCGATCGCCGCATAGGAGCACATCATGGAGAACGTTCTCGAAGCCATTCGCGCAGCCATCGCAGCTGACGCGACCGACGAGCTGAGGATCGCCGGTGCGGCGGCATGCCGCACAATTCTCGGCGCGATCGAGCCAGCCTCGGTAGCCGCAGCGATGCCGATGCCGACCGCGCCGAATCCGGTCGCCAGCATCGTTTCGGCGCTGCGTGGCGTACCACCCGATCAACTGCTTCACCTTGCGATCGCTCGACTTCGCGCGGCGCTGCCTCCGGGAACCGAGATCCCTCAAACGCAGCCGATGAAATTTCATCTGATCCCGGTGCCACCTCAGCTCGCGCCGAGGAGCGGACGATGACCGTGCCGCAGTCTGCCGGCCGCGAAGCCGCGAACGATAACCAAACGATCGTTAAGCTCCGGTACGTCGGCGACGGCCAGGCTCTCGCGCAGGGGCTCGCTCGTGTGCTCGTTCGACGGGCATTGCTCGCCGAGGGGATCGTCGAGAGCAACGATTGTAAGAATCACAAACGAGCGGGATGATTCACCGACGCTGGTCGCGTTGAGTGGACGCAACGAGAGGGATGGAACGCATGACGATTCGCACCTATTGCCGGCGGTCGAAGAACGACGACGGCAAGCAGCAGTTCAGCCTGGACGTTCAGAGCGCTGGCTGCACCGAGATGATCACGCGCATGGGCTTCGCGGCCGAAGCGCGTCGTGACTACGTGGACGATGGGCGCGCGGGCGATGACTTCCATACGCGCGCCGGACTGCGCCAACTTCTTCTCGACGCGCAACGTGGAGACCTGATCGTGTGCCGCGATCAATCGCGTCTCGGTCGCGATGCGATCGAGGTGACGCTCGTCGTGCGTGACCTCGTGCGCGATCGCGCTTGCCGGCTGTACTACTACACGACCGGCATCGAGGTTCAGTTCGCGAACGCGATCGACCAAGCGACCACGTTCATCCAGGGCACGGGCCATCAGATGGAGCTCGAAGCCATCCGCTCGCGTACGCGCGAGGGACTTCGGTCCCGCGTGCGCGAGGGTCGCGTTGCCGGCGGCAGCTGCTACGGCTACACGCTCGAACGCAAGAGCGACGGCTTCGGTCGCAAGTACACGATCGCCATCGTCAACGAGGCCGAGGCGAAGGTCCTGCGCCGGATCTTCGAGGACTATCGGATCGGCCACGGCCTGAAGCAAATCGCGCACGCGCTCAACCGCGAGGGCGTGCCGCCGCCGTCCGCGGGTCGCCGGGGTAGCGGCTCGTGGGCACCCGGTGCCGTTCGGTCGATGCTGCTCAACCCGCGTTATCGCGGCTTCTACATCCACGGTCGGATCAAGAAGGTGCGTTCGGGTGGCGGCGTCGCGCACGTGAAGGCCGACGCGAAGGACGTGATGACGGCCGAGGTGCCAGAGTGGCGCATCATCGACGACGAGACGTGGTTCGCCGTCAACGCGATGTTCACGCAGCGCGGGCCGACGACGCGGCGCAAGTCGGGCGCGAAGTATCCGCTGACTGGCCTTGGTCGCTGCAAAGGTTGCGGCGGTGCGATCGTCTCGCATCGCGTTCGCACGTTCGGCGGCGGTGAGGAGCGGATGATGGCGTACGGCTGCTCGCGCCATCGCGACCGCGGTAGCGCGGTCTGCCCGGTAACTGTCTATCAGGACATGCACGAGGTGCAGTCCGCACTGATCGATCAGCTTCAGCGCAACGTGCTCGCGGACTCGATGCTCGATCTCGTGATCGGCAAGATCCGCGGCGAGATCACGGCGCAGGTCCCGCAGCGCGAGGCCGACATCGCCGCGCTCGAAGCGGACTTAGCGAGCACGCGTGGTGAGCAACGCCGGCTCGCGAAAGCTGTCGCGCTCTCGGATGAG
The DNA here is from genome assembly GCA_040004535.1 of Deltaproteobacteria bacterium. Lineage (GTDB taxonomy): Bacteria > Myxococcota_A > Polyangia > Haliangiales > Haliangiaceae > JABFXX01. Next base: position 12,395 of record JBDUAS010000177.1, on the reverse strand, counting down.
ATCCCCGAGTTGGTCAGCGAGCTACAGCAGCGCTCGGCGCGGATCCACAACCTCGAGGCGCAGCTCGTCGCGGCTCGGCGAACCCCGGCCGAGCTGGCTTCGCTCGTCGAGAAGGTCGAAGGCGCCTCCGGTCCGATCTGCGCGCATTGAAGGTCGCGCTCGCGAACCCGGCGGACTTCGCCGAGGTGCTCCGGCTCATGTTCCCCGACGGCCTGACCTTCGCTCCGGCGCGCACCCCAGACGGGAAGCGTCAGATCTGGGAGATCGAAGGAGAGGCGAGCTTCCAGAACGTGAGCGAGATTGCGAACGCCTCGCGGTTTCGTTCAGATCACGACCCGGTGCCGACAAAGCGCACGCGCAGCCGCAACCGCACTTCTCTCGAAAACGAAGAAGATACCAGCACTAACGCTCGGGGCGAGCCTCACAGCTCGCCCCGGTTTCGTTTGCATGGCGACCCCGACGGGATTCGAACCCGTGTTACCTGCGTGAAAGGCGGGTGTCCTAGGCCTCTGGACGACGGGGTCTAACTTTTCAATTTGCTGGTGAGCCCAGAAGGATTTGAACCTTCGACCCTCGGCTTAAAAGGCCGGTGCTCTACCACCTGAGCTATGGGCCCTCACTGGGCGGTGGAATCTGCCGTAACCGGGGTCAGAAGGCAAGTGCCAGTGAAGAATCGAGCAGTTCCAGGCGCTACCCGTACCCGCCCGGTGGCATCCCCTCCCCGGAATTTGGTTCCGACCGGTCCTCCACCTCCGCCGGCAGCTCCCCGCGCAGCGGGATCTGGCGACCGAGCTTCTCGATCGCGTGCTTGCGCGCGTGGCGCAACGAGCCGATCGCGGCGCCGATCGCGGTCGAGATCCCGACGAACACCGCGGTCGCGGGCGTGAGCGGGAGCAGCACGAGTGTCGCGACCACACCACTGGCTCCGCCGATCAGCCACGCCGTGCCACCCCGGCGACGCACGAAGCGGGAGACCGCCTGCGTGCAGCGCGTGCACAGGCCTTCCTCGAGATGCGCCGCGCAGCGGGGCTGGTGGCAGCACTCGCAGTGCTCCGCAGCCGGCGCTTCGCAGAAGCAGCGCTCGACAAACTGCGCCTCGCGATAGAGCTCCTCGCTCACCCACCGAGTCTAGGCGGCGATCGCGCGGGCCGCCCCCCCCTCGATCGGCAGCCGGATCGTGAACGTCGTGCCCACGCCGACCTTCGACGTCACGTCCAGCCGACCGTGATGCTTGTCCACGATCACCGCGCGGGCGATCGCGAGCCCCTGCCCCGAGCCGCGCCCGATCTCCTTGGTCGTGAAGAACGGGTCGTAGATCTTCTCCACGATCGCGGGAGGAATCCCGCACCCGTTGTCGCTGATCGAGATCACGGCATCACTGCCATCGACCCACGTCGCGATCGCGATGTTGCCGCGCCCTTGGCCAAGGTGTGCGTCCTCGATCGCGTGCGCGGCATTCACGATGATGTTCAAGATCGCCTGATTGATCTCGCCGACCTGGCACGTCACAGGCGGCAGCGCGCCGAGCATCAGCTTCGTATCGGCGACGTACTTGTGCTCGTTGTTCGTGACCGTCAGCGTGTTCTGGATCGCGCGGTTGAGATCACTCGGGGTCTGATGCGGTTGATCCGCATACGCGAACTCCTTCATCGCGCGCACGATGCTGGTCACGCGCTCGAGCCCGCCGAGCACGAGCTTGCTGGCCTCCGGCATGCTGCTGATGAGGTCGTCGATATCCGCGATCTCGTCGGCCTTGCGCATGCGCGCCACGAGCTCTGGCACCGTGATCTCGCCGCGTTCCAGGAGCTCGATCGCCGCACGGCGCGCGAGCACGAGCTCGATCAGGCCTTGCGACGCTTCATCCAGGAACGTGCAGCTGTGACTGACGAACTGGACCGGACTGTTGATCTCGTGCGCGATGCCGGACGCGAGCCGGCCGACCGACTCGAGCTTCTGGGCCTGGCGCAGCTCGAGCTCCATATCGCCGCGCCGCTTCATCTCGGCCTCGAGCTGCGATGTGCGCAGCGCGACGCGCTCCTCGAGCTCGGCGTTCGCCATCGCGAGCTCGTCCTCGGCGGTCTGCAGGTGATACACGGCCTCGACCAGGCGGCCGCGATCGTCGCGGAGCTGCCCGAGCATCTTGTTGAACCCTCGCGCGAGCACGCCGATCTCGTCGCGCCGGTTGTCTCGCACGGTTGCACCGAGGTCGGCGCTCAGCACCACCGTGCCGATCGCGCGCAATCTCCGCACGAATGAACGCGACACGATCCAGGCGACGAGCACGCCGAATGCGAGTGCCGCGAGGGATACGACCACGGCCGTGATGAACAACCGCCGCTCCTCGGCTTCGAGCGTCCGGGTCGAAGCCTCGAGTACGAACGTGCCATGCGGCCCTTCGAGCGACACGATCGGGACGATCACCGAATCGCGGCCTTCGCCGTGGACGAGCCGGCGCGCGACCACACCGTGCTTCGCACGATCGATCCAGGGCGACGGCGTGCCGCTCTGGTACAGCACGTTGCCATCGGCGTCGAACAAGGTCGTCGATGCGATATCAGGACCGGTCGTGACCGGACTGAGCACCTCGCTCGCGGTCGCGCGATCGCCGAATGCGACCGACGTGCGCAGCTCGGCCGCGAACTGATCGCCGTAGGTCCCGAGCTGCGCGTCTTCGAACGCGCGGCGCTCGGAGAGCTGCATCGAGGTGAAGTACCAGGTACTCGCAACGACGATCACGACGATCGGAATCGCGATGAACGCGATCAACTGCGTCCTTATCGATAACCGTCCGCGCCGCACGTGGACTGAATCGGCCAAATTCGGGGCTGTTCAGCGGTCTCGGACGGTCGATGGATGAAACAGAATGTGGCGTTCGGCGATCGTCGTGGCCCTGTCGGGCGCTGTGGGATGCAGCACCGCGCAAGGCGGCGAAGTACCCGATCTCGGACCGCCCGCACCGACCGCGTCGATGACGAGTACCCGGGGGGTCGACTTCAATCCGCGCTTGTTGAGGCGGTTTCGCCCGCTCCACGAGGTCCCCGCCGAGAGTGCGGCGCTGGTCGAGCTCGGCAAGATGCTGTACTTCGACCCCCGCCTCTCACACGACCATGATCTTTCGTGCAGCTCGTGCCATCCGCTCGATCGCGGCGGTACGGATCACGCGAGCGTCTCGATCGGTACGGACGGCCAGCGGGGCAGGCGCAACGCGCCGACGGTCTTCAACGCCGGGAACCAAATCGCCCAGTTCTGGGACGGCCGGTCTCCCGATCTCGAGCACCAGGCGATGGCCCCGATGCTCGACGCGACGGAGATGGCGATGGGCAATCCCGCGGTCGTCGCCGTGAGGTTGCGCGCGGTGCCCGGGTATGTCGCCGCGTTCGGCCGCGCGTTTCCAGGCGAACCGATCGATCTTCCTCACGCGACGCGCGCGATCGCCGCATTCGAGCGCACACTCGTGACGCCCTCGCGCTGGGATCGCTTTCTCGAGGGCGATCGCAAGGCGTTGACCCGGACCGAACAGGTCGGGCTGAAGTTGTTTGCCGATCTCGGCTGCGTGCAGTGCCACTCCGGGGAGCTGGTCGGCGGCACGATGTTTCAGAAAGCCGGCTTTCGCCATCCGTGGCCGAACCAGATCGATCAGGGTCGCTACGAGATCACGCACGTCGAAACCGATCGGATGGTGTTCAAGGTGCCGAGCCTGCGCAACGCCGCCTCGACCGCGCCTTACTTCCACGATGGCTCGTCCGCGACGCTCCGGACCGCGATCGTGATGATGGGTCGATACCAGCTCGGCATCGAGCTGACGCCGCCGGAGATCGCCGCGATCGAGGCATGGCTCGACGCGTTGGATGCTGCACCGCACCAAATCGAACCGCCAACACTTCCGTGATTCCAGTTGCTTTGACGCTGGTACGTCGGTAACCTTCTTTGGCCTACATGGACAAACGGGAAGCGGTACGGGTCCCCGTCCAAGTTCGTGCGCGATGCCGTACCGACGGTCTCGTGCGCGACGGTTTGGTCGAGGACGTCTCGCGCAGCGGGTTGTTTTTGCGGATCGATCCGGCCGAGCTCGAGCCCGGCGCCGACGCAGAAATCGACCTCGACCTGCCGGGCGAAGAGACACTTCACCTCCAGGTGACGGTCGTCCGTGTCGAGGACCAGACCCGCACGGGCGTCGCCCTCAAGTTCGCGGGTGATTCGTCGACGGCGCGCATGCCGCTGGCGAACTTCATCATGAAGTCGCACCAGGCCCGCTAATAGATTCGATGGCTTGCGCCCTTGATCGGCAGCGTTTCGCCGATATGCTGGCCGCGATAAATTGCTCGCGCACGTGACCTCCACTTCGGATCTGTCGGCCAAACCGGTCACTCGACGCACGGTGCTGGCGCGGCGCGATGCCCTCACACCATTCGCGCGCGAGATCGCGAGCATGCGGATCGCGGAGCGGGTCAACGACCTGCTGTCGACTGCGAACTGCCGGACCGTCGCCCTCTACGCCCCGAAAGGGAGCGAGGTCGAGACCTGGTTGATCGACGAGCACGTGCGCGCGACCGGCGGCCGCGTGGTCTATCCCCGGGTCGTCGATCACACGCGCGAGCTCGAGTTTCACGAGGTCGTGCCGGAGCAGCTGGTCGCCGCGCGGTTCGGGCTGCGCGAGCCCCGCGCGGATTGGCGCAACACGGTCGGGCTCGTCGAGATCGGCGCGTTCATCGTGCCGGGAGTCGCGTTCGATCGCCGCGGCGGTCGGATCGGCTGGGGTCACGGTCATTACGACGCGACGCTCGGGGCCGCAGGGGCCAAGGCGCTCCGAATCGGGCTCGCGTACGACATTCAACTGGTCGACGACGTCGCGCGAGACCCGCACGACATCGATCTTTCCCACGTCGTAACGGAAACCACGACGTACGAGGTCACTCGCTGATGGAACCGATCACACTCGTGATCGCGCTCGTGCTCGGACTCGCCGCTGGCGTGTTTGTCGGCACGCGGTTCGGCAAGGCGCGCGGCGCCGCCGGCGGAGATTCGGCACTCGCCGAAGCTGAAGCCGAGAAGGTCCGAGCCGCTGCCAAGTCCGAGGTCGCCGCGATCAAACAAGCCGCCGAGGTCGAGGGCAAGGAAGCTGCGCGCAAGCGCAAGGCCGAGCTCGACGACGAACTGAAGCAACGCCGCGCCGAGCTGCACAAGCGCGAGGAGGCGCTCGGGCACAAGGAGCGCGACCTCGACAAGCAGCGCAAGGACGCCGAGCGCCGCGCGGGCGACCTCGAGAAAAAAGAGAAGAGCGTCGACGGCAAGATCCGCCAGGCGGATGCGGCGGTCGAGAAGGCCGAGGGCGCGCAGGCCGATGCGCGCAAGAAGCTCGAGCAGATCGCGGGCTTGTCGGAAGCCGACGCTCGCAAGAAGCTAGAAGAAGAAGTCCGCGGTCAGGCGCTGCAGTCGGCGGCGGTCGAGATCAAGCGGATCGAGGACGAGGCGACGAAAGAAGCGACCGCGCGCGCGAAGACGATCGTCGCGACCGCGATCCAGCGGTTCGCGAGCGAGTTCGTGCACGAGCGCACGGTCGCGGTGATTCCGCTGCCGTCGGATGACTTGAAGGGCCGGTTGATCGGCCGCGAAGGCCGCAACGTGCGCGCGCTCGAAGCGGCGACCGGCATCGATCTGATCATCGACGACACCGCCGAGTCGATCACGATCTCGTGCTTCAACCCGGTGCGGCGCGAGATCGCGCGGATCGCGATTTCTGCGCTCGTTGCCGACGGTCGGATCCATCCGACGCGGATCGAAGAGGTCGTCCGCAAGGCCGAGAAGGAAGTCGACAAGGTCTGTAAAGAAGCCGGCGAGCAGGCGGTGTTCGATCTCGGCTTGCACCGCGTCCATCCCGAGCTCGTGCGCAATCTGGGCCGGTTGAAGTTCCGCCAGTCGTACGCGCAGAACGTGCTGTTGCACTCGATCGAGGTCGGCTATCTGGCCGGGTTGATCGCGGCGGAGCTCGACTTCAACATCAAGCTCGCGCGCCGCGCCGGCCTCTTGCACGACATCGGCAAGGCGCTCGATCAGGAGCAAGAGGGCAATCACGGCGAGGTCGGCGCCCAGTTCGCACGCAAGCACGGCGAGTCGCCGAAGGTCTGCCAGGCGATCGCGGCGCACCACGGTGATGACATCGGCGCGAAGCCGACCGCGTTGCTCGACCACATCGTCGCGGCGGCGAATGCGCTGTCGGCAGCACGGCCGGGCGCGCGGCGCGAGCAGCTCGCGTCGTATATCAAGCGGCTCGATGACCTCGAGGCGATCTGCAAGCGGTTCACCGGCGTCGAGCGCGCGTATGCGTTGCAAGCGGGTCGCGAGATCCGCGTGATGGTGATGAACGATCAGGTCGACGACGCGCAGGCGATCGTGATGTCGAAAGAGATCGCGAGGACGATCGAGACCGAGGCGACGTATCCCGGCCAGGTCCGAGTCGTCGTCGTCCGCGAGACCCGCGCGTCCGACTACGCGCGTTAGTGTTGGATCGTGTAGCAGACCGGGGGCACCTGGCCTGAAGCGATCGTGATGCAGCTGTCGTTCGTGATCGCAGCGATGCACGCGTCGAGGTTGGTCTGGGTCAGCGCGAGCCCGGTCTTCGGATCACTGCCGTCGAGGACCTTGTCGGCGGTGCGGCCGAAGTAGCAGCGCTTGTGACATGGCTCGTCGCAGTTCGCGTTCTTGCCGCACGTGTTGCACAGCTTTCCACAGAACGCATCGCAGTACTTCCCGACCGTGAGGTACGCCGCCGAGCCCGCCGCGCTCCCAGCACCTGGCATTGCATCCTTGTTCCCGCACGCGACGAGTGCGAGCGCGAAAACGAACCCGATGACGATGTTCATTGCGCGAGCTTAGCGGAACGTCGCGATCACTGCGGAATACTTGCCGGAGACACTGCGCGTCACGGGTTCGCCGACAACGCCGGCGGGAGCGACCTGCGCGTCGGTCGCGAGCGGGGGCAAGCTCGCAACGTTCGTGTAGCTACCGAGCTGGCTCCAGGCGGCACCGGGTGTGGACGTCGGGTTGTTGTCGTCCTCGCAGGACGTCGTGATCGCGAGCTCGCTCGCCGTCGTCGCACTCGAGGTCTGCACCGATCGCGAAGCGGTTCGCTGGCCTTGCGCCATCGAACCCATCGCAGCGAACGCGGTGCGGCCGGTCCATTCGCTGATCGATCCGACCAGCGGAGTGTTGCCGCCGAGCGCGAACGTGAGTGACGTGATGCCGCCGGGGTTCGCGAGCGGGTACGCCAGGATCGCGGAGCAACCGCCGGTATTGCCATCCATGATCGCGATCGTCCAACCGGGCGGCACGGCCAACGTGCCGACGCTGTTCTTCCCGATCGAAGCGACGAGCAGCGTGCCCCCGTTCATCCCCGCGATGACCTGCGTGATCTGAACCTTGCCATCCCGTCGCCGGCGTGGCCGTCGAGCACCAGACCCACAGCCATGTCGACCCGGCCATCGCTACCAGCATCGTCGATCAAGTGCCGGCGGTACACCGCCCTAGTGCTAAGTTGGTCTGGTGCGCCTCGACCCGACAGTCACGCACGCACGCGTGTTCCCTCTCATCGACGTCAGCCGCGAGCAGCTCGCGGAAGTCGTCGGCGGGAGAATCACGAGTGCCGAGCCCGTGGATGGTGGGCTGACCAACACGATTCACAAGGTCACGACGGAGACGAACGAGACGTTCGGCGTCAAGCACTACGCCGGCGGCCGCGATTGGTTCGAGACCGAGCTCACGACGCTCACGCTGCTCCACGGCACGCTGCCGATTCCGGAAGTGGTGCACGTCGACGACGAGCGGTTCGTGATCGTCTACCGCTGGATCGAGGGCATGACGCTGCTCGATCTGCGTCGCAAGGGTCATCAAGACGGCTTCGCGTCGCTCGCGGAACCACTCGGTCGCGCACTCGCCGCGCTCGCGAGGACCGACGCGACCGAGCCGTTCGATCTGACACCGATGCTGGAGGCGAGTTACGTGCGGCTCGCGGACGGGCGCGCGCGTGGCCGGCTCGGTGCGCCGCTCGCCGATTCGCTGCGCAAGCAGCTCGAGGCGGCCGAGCCGATGATGGCGTGGGGCGCGGTGTGTCTGTCTCACGGCGATCTGTCGCACCGCAACGTGATCGTGGCGCGCCGCGGCGCTGGTTGGCGGATCAACGGCATCATCGATTGGGAGACCGCGACGACCAGCTCGCCGCTGTTCGATATCGGTAGCCTGATCCGCTACGGCGACCGCCACGATCCCGCGTGGTTGGAAGGATTCGCGCGCGGCTATCGCGAGGGCGGCGGCGATTTGCCCGAGCGCTGGAACCTGTGGGCGCGCCTGCTCGACTGCCTGGATCTGGTGGAATTGCTCGACGAGGAACAGGGTCTCGAGGTGCTGTTCCAGGATTGCCGCACGCTGATCGCGAAGCTCGTCGCGGACGCGGGAAGCTCGCGCGGCTGACGGCATGATGAGGCGGTGCGCGCACTCGTTCTCGCTGGCCTGATCTCGCCGCGGGCTGGCACACGATCGCGCTCGACGACGGCAACAACGTCGGAAGGTCGGGATCAACGGTGGCGAGGTGATCGATACGACCGATGTCGAATACGCGATCACCGACCCGCGCACCGTGGCGTTCGACCAGGTTGGCGCGGCCGATCCCGTCCCGGTCCACGGGGTCGCGAACGAGGCGGACCTCGCACCGAACGTGTACGACTACGAGGCGCGTTCGTGGGCGCGGCGCTCGCGCCGGAGTGGCACTGGACCGTCACGAGCACCGTGCCGCGGAGCTGGAGCATGGCCGGGACCGTGATGGCGTCGCATCACGGCGGGCCGTTACAGCCGTTCGCGCCCGACGTGGTTTACGCGTCGCAGCCGCACGTGACGCCCGGCGCGACGGTGATCGACGAGATCCATGTCGACGCGGCGCTCGCCGGTGCGACGATGACACTCGCGGTGCGGACCGCCGGCAGCGAGGCGCGCCTGGCGAGCATGGCGTGGACGCCGGTCGGCAACGACGGCCCAGTCCGGATCGCCGGCGACGATTTTGTCCAGTACCAGCTCTCGCTCTCGGGCGACGGCTGGATGTTGCCGAGCGTCGAGCGCGTCGAGCGCGACTACCACTGACCGCGATCCGTGAGGTACGGTGCGCGGATGCTCGACGAGCTGGCCGCACGTGGTTTGTTCCAGGAATGCACCGATCGCACGGGGCTCGGCGAGCTGCTCGCCACGTCCGCGCCGGTCGCGGTGTATGCCGGGTTCGACCCGACGTCGGAGAGCCTGCACGTCGGCAACCTGGTGCCGGCGATCCTGCTGAAACGGTTCCAGCTGGCGGGGCATCGCCCGGTGATCGTCGTCGGGGGCGCGACCGGCATGATCGGCGATCCGTCGGGCAAGAGCGCCGAGCGCAACTTGCTCGACGAGACCACCCTCGCGAAGAACGTCGCCGGGATCCACGCGCAGCTCGCGCGGCTGATGGACTTCAACCCGTCGCCAACGGGCGCCGTGATGACGAACAACTACGACTGGACCCGCGGCGTCACGTACCTCGACTTCTTGCGCGACTACGGTAAGTACCTGACGGTCAATTACATGACCGCGAAGGACTCGGTCGAGAGCCGGCTCTCGGGCGAGACCGGCATCTCGTACACCGAGTTCTCGTACATGCTGCTGCAGGCGTTTGACTTCGTGAAGCTCGCGGAGACCCACGCGTGCCGCGTCCAGGTCGGCGGCAGCGATCAGTACGGCAACATCACGGCGGGCTGCGAGCTCCAGCGCAAGATGGGCCGGCAGCAACTGTTCGGCTGGGTCGCGCCGCTGTTGCTCGATTCGACCGGCCAGAAGATGGGCAAGACGTCGACCGGCGAGCGCGTGTGGCTCGATGCCGAGAAGACGTCGCCGTTCGCGTTCTACCAGTACTTCTTGAACCGCACCGACGAGGAAGTCCCGCGGCTGCTCAAGATGTTCTCCACCGAGCCGCTGGGGAGGATCGAGGACGTACTGCGCGAGCACGAGACGGACCGCGCGAAGCGGATCGCGCAGAAGGAGCTCGCGCGCGCCATGACGGCGTGGGTCCATGGCGCTACATCGATCGCGGCGATCGAGGCCAGCGCCGGCGACATGTTCGGCGGCGACTTAGCGAAGTTGAGCGATGCGCAGCTCGCCGACATGGGCGGCACGGTGCCGAGCCACGACGTGCCGCGGAGCGAGCTCGAGGCCGGGATCGCTTGGATCGATCTGCTGGTGCGAGTCGGGCTGGCAACATCGAAGAGCGAAGCGCGGCGAGCGATCGAGCAAAAAGGCGCGTACATCAACGATGCGGTGGTGGCGGATGTCGCGAAGCGCGTGACGCTGGCAGATCTGCTGACCGAGACCCGGCTCGTCGTGCGCCGCGGCAAGAAGAACTATCGGATCGTTCACGTCGTCTAGTGGCGCGTGAGCTTGAATGTCGACGTCGGGACCTTGTTCTTGATCGCGGGGACGCTGTGGACGTAGCTGGCGACCGCGTGGAGATCGCTATCGGTTAGCTGGCTCCAGCCTTTCTGCATGAGGAACATCGGCGGTGCGATCATCCGGCCGTCCGGACGGACCATCGTCTTGATGGTGGTGAACAGCTGCTGTTCGGTCCACGAGCCGATCCCGGTGTCGGCGTCCGGCGTGATGTTCGGCGCATAGAGCTTGCCGGTGCCGAGCGCGGTGATCGTCATGTCGAGCCCGCCGCTGAACATGTGGTCCGGTTCGGGCTTGCCGTCCTTGCCGGGAGTTTGGTGGCAGTGCGCGCACAGCATCAGCGTCGCGAGGTATTCGCCGTGCTTCAGGGTGTCGGACTTATCGTCGGGGTGATTTGGCGGCACCGGAACCGCGAGCTGCGGAAACTTGAGGTTCTTGTTCGGCGCGACGACCCGCGCGATCGGCTTCAGTGACTTCACGACCGCGATGACCGCCGCGAGATCGCGATCGGTCATCCGGTTGTAGAGCGCGTACGGCATGATCGAATACAGCTGCGTGCCGTCGGGGCGGGTGCCCTCGCGGATCGCGCGAGCGAGCTGCTCGTCGGTCCAGTTGCCGATCCCGGTCGCCTTGTCAGGCGTGATGTTCGGGCTGCGCCACGTGCCGAGCGCCTCGGGCACTTCGAGGCCGCCGGCGCCGAGGTTCGCGAGATCCGGACCGTTCGGGCCCGCGGCGGTATGGCAGGTGAGACACCCGCTGGCGTGGACGAGATAGGTGCCGCGCGCGAGCTCGTGCGCTTTGTCCACGGCGCTGGAGCCCCACCCCTGCCCGACCCCGGGATCGGATGGATCGAACGCGGCCGCGGCCGACCCCATATGGTGGACGGCGGAGCCGAGCCTGATCGGATCGACCTTGTCGGGATCCTTGTCCTCGTCGCGACGGCGCGGTCCGCACGCCACCAGCACGGTCAGGCCCACGAAGGCTAGCCAACGTCGATCGCTCATAGGTGTTTTAACCACGATCGCGCGCCGAAAACAGCGAACCGTCAGTGCTGCTTCGTCGCAGTGATCTGAGCGGCGCTGGATCGGCGACCGAGACTATCGACCCAGCGCACAGCGACGTGCTCGCCGATGAAGATTGCCCCCGGACCGCCGCGCGCGCAGCTCTTGTGGGCGTAGGACGTGGCTACGAACTTCCGTTGCTGAGCCGTTGGCGCGATGGAGGAGTGGACCCGCGCACCGCTGCCGGTGATCTCGATCGTGAGAAACCGAGCGTCGGCCGGCGGATCGGCGGCGAGCTCGAGCGTCGTCGTGCCGCCGGGGACCCCCATCTGCATCACACTCGCGTCGGCCAAGCTCGCGGTCGACGTGAGAGAGAGGGCTCGCGGTGCCGCCGGGCCGGGCGACTTCACCTTGGTCTGGTGCAGGGTTGCGATCTTCTTCCCGGCTTCATCGACGATCACGAGATCGCGATCCGCAGACGTGGCCGGGATCCAGCGTTCGAGCGAGCTCCCCAGGTCCTCGACTTCGAACACAACATCGTGACCCGCGGCGTCACGGAGTTTCCAATGCTCGTCGCCGTCATGAACGCCTTTCGCAGCGACCTCGTGCCGGGTGACCAGGATCGCGCCATCGCCAGGGAGCGTGGCGTTGGGAGCCGTGACCAGCTGGAGCACGCTGCGCATCGGGGGTGGCGCCGCGCAGGGCCAGGCAGCGCTGACGGGAACGAGCGAGGCGATAACGATGAAGAGAAGGCTACGCATGAAAGCACCGTGGACGGACGGCCTGATGATCAGACGTTCGAGCTCGCCGAAAGGCGCGTTCGAAAACAGGCTCGTTCGCCGAAAAAGATGAGGGCCCGCTCTCTCGAGCGGGCCCTCAAAACCCCGGCAGCGTCCTACTCTCCCACAGGGTCGCCCCTGCAGTACCATCGGCCCTGGAGAGCTT
>JBDUAS010000176.1:0-15431 GCA_040004535.1 Deltaproteobacteria bacterium | reverse complement strand
GATCGTGCGAGAGCTCGAGCGCGTACGGATCGAACACGAGCTTGTTCGGGTTCATCCGGTTGCCTTGCGCGTCGACGTCCGCGATCCAGCCCGCGTCCGAGCCGGGTGTCCACGTCGCGTCGTATGGCCAGTTCGGGCCCCACGCGCGATAGCCGTAGTAGATCGTGGCCGGAAGATCGGCGGCGACGACGTGGGCGATGAACGTCGAGTCGCTCTCGCGGTCCATCGTGATCGTCGCGATCGCTGCCGTCTCGGCAGGCTGATCGAACAGCTCGAGCTCGAGTCGCGTCGCGTGGGTGGATCCGACGCGGAACACGACCTCCGTGTGGGTCGGATCCCAGTGCGCGCCGAGCGTCGGTTGGAACGGCTCGACCCCGCTGCCGTCGCCGGGCGAGCTCGCGTCGGTCGGCGAGACTGGATCGCGGCCGCATGCGACGAGCCCGAGCACGACGAGGGCCGAGCCGATGCGCATCGCGCTTGTCCGGTACAGGAAGCGTGCCTGTCCGAATTTGTAACCGTCCCTGTTCGCTCGAGTGATTTCGTGGAGTTCGAGATCGGTATTTGTGTACTTGGTTACCGTCCCCTTTCCGGGACCGTTCTGCGTTGCCAAAGGCAACGTTAGCGGACGGTGACGGTGTAGCTCGCGGTGGCGAGACCGCCGCGGCTGTCGCGGAGCACGAGCCAGAGGTACGCGGGGCCGACCGCGGGCGTGTGCCACGTGGTGGAGGCCGTCGTGGACGAGTCGGATTCGGCGACCGCGGACGCATCGGATGCGAGCGCGCCGGCAGTCGCGAACCACGAGACCCGCATGGCCTCGCGGCGCGTGATCAACGTTTGCGAGGTTTGATCGTAATAGAGGTAGTACTCGACGGAGTCGGCGGGCCAGCCGACCGAGAGCGTCACGTCTTGGTCGGGTCCCACGGATGCTGACGCGGCAGGCGCGCCATCGATCGTGAGCGGGAGCAACATCGGCGTCGCGTTCGGGACGTACCTCGTCTTGTACTGCTGCGCGACGTCGCCGGGCGCGTTCGCGAGGTTGCAGGTGATACGCGTGAAGCCGAACGCGAGATCGATGGATGGGACCGCGGCGCGGATGGGCTGGTAGTAGCCGCCGGTCGGATCTGGATCGCGCGGGCGGAAGCCGGCGGAGGCGACGTCGGGGCCGAAAGTGCGGCACGCGTCCATCGGAATGGTCACGGTGATCGAAGCGGCATCACCGAGCGGCGTGACCTGATCCTCGACGCACCCGTCGGCGACCGCGTTGTCGACCGTCGGCGGCTTCGGCGCATCGCACAGCGACCATGTCGGGACCATGGTGAGCGGCCCGCCCGGGCTCGCGAGGAGCGCGGTCAGCGTCGCGGTGGCGCCGGGGAGGACCTCGGGTGGCTCGCTCGTGATCGCGAGGATGCGCGGTTGATCGATGATCGCGAGGCGCTGGTCGAGCGCGTCGTCACAACCGGCGGCGGTGCCCGCGACGCCGACGACGAACATGACGGAGACTCCCGCGCGCCTCACGACTCGACCCTCACGCCTGCGATCGCGAGCAGCGGCAGGCTGGTCAGGAAGCCCTGTTGCGTGAAGTCGGCGCTGTAGATGATGTCTTCCGCGTTCGCGCGGTTAGTCAGGTTCTGGACCTCGAGATAGACCGCGCCGTGTAACGCGCCGAGCGGGAACCGGAGCTCGGCGCGCACGTCGGCGGCGAAGAACGCGGGCAGGCGCACGCCGTTGTGGTCGCCGACGATCGGCTCGTAGCGGCCGTCGCGGCTATCGAAGAACGCGCCGAGCACTCCCGTGCGCGGTTCACCGGTCGCGTAGCGGATCCTGCCGCCGAGCGTCCAGGCGCCGTGCTCCCAGCCGGCGACCGCGATCAGGCCGTGAGTTTGATCGTGGTCGAAGAACCGCCACGCTTGATCGTCGGCATCCTTGCGCCGGCTGCGCGACAGGTTGTAGCTCAACCATCCCGACAGCCCGTGCCAGCCGATCACGCGTGCGGTGACCTGGACGCCATAGACGTTGCCGATGCCGTGCTGGGTGAGCGCTTGCGCCAGCATCGGCGTGACGGCGAGGTCGCGCGCGACGAGATCATCGAGCCAGCGCGCGTAGCCGGCGGCCTCGACCGCGAACGGCGCGTGCCGCCACTGACCGCCGACGATCGCGTGCCACGCTTGTTCGAGCCCGAGGCTCGGCGTGCCGAACACCGCGCTCGTGTCGCTCGCGCTGCGCGCTTGATGGTAGAGCCCACCGTCCGCGCGGATGTCGATGTCGTCCGTGACGCGCACGCGCACCGAGCCGCGCGGATCTCGGGTCAGCACCAGCTGCTGGCTCGCGACGTTGATGACCGAGCCGATCCGCGGCGTCAACCGCGAGGCCGCGAGCAGCCAAGCATCCGCGCGCACGCCCGCGGTTGCCGTGATGCGACCAAACGTCGCGTCGAGTGACGCGTAGCCCGCGGCATCGATCGTCGTCGCGTGCCAGGCGTCGGCTGCGACGTCATCGCCGGGCGGTTGACCGAAGATGTGGAGGTCGCCCTCGCGCGCGGGAATCGTCAGCGAGCCGAACCGGTGAAGGTCGGCAGATTCGCCGTCGAGGTCGACGCCGATCTGGAGCCCGAGGCCGTGCCCGAGCCGGCGCGCTTGCACGCCGCGCGCACCGCCGACCCAGGTCTCGGTCCCCTGCGACGCGGTGATCGGGCCGACCGCGAGATCCTCCGTGCTGTGATCGCGGCCGATCCATAGCTGGCCGAGGTCATAGCCGTCCGCGCGATCGTGGCGCAGCGAGATCTGGCCGCGCGCCGTCTTCTGATCGACGGCGTCCGAGGTCTCGGTCGCCGGGTCGCTCGACACCAGCGTGCGATCGAGCGTGTCGATCGAACCGAGCGCCCAGGCGGTGAGCACGAGATCCGGGGCGAGCGGCGTGCGCGCGACGATCTGCGCATCGGTCCAGCGCGGCAGCGGCGCGTTCGGTGCGAGCGTGTGTGGATCTTCGATCAAGCCGACCGCGCGATCGAGCCAGCTCTGGCGGACCGCTGCCGCGATCGTCGTGTCACCGACGACGGTCTTGCCCTCGACGCTGCCGTCGAGCACGTCGGCCTGGACCCGCCATCCGGGCGCCTTCGCGGGATCCTCGAGGCCGATATCGATCACGCCGCCGATCGCGCGGCCCCGGTCGACGCCGAACGCGGCCGGCGCGAGGTGAATGTCACCGATCAGATCGTTGCCGACCGCGGAGCGATAGCCGCCGAGGTGAAACAGCGCCGGCACCGGGACGCCGTCGACGAAGATCCGGGTCTCGCTCGGCGCCGCGCCCCAGACCACGATCTCGGTCGAGCCGGCGGACGGCCGCGCGACCGACGGCAGCGACTGCACCACCTTCGCAGCATCGCCGCCGCCCGGGACCGAGCGTGCGAGCTTCGCGTCGATCGTGATCTCGCCGCTCGCACTCGGCGCGAGGTCGTGGATCTCGATCGTCTCTCCCGACGGTGCGGCCTTCGCCGTGACCGGGATCGAGATGGTCACGGGGCCGCGCACGACGACGCGCCGTTGCGCGGGCTCCAACCAATCTGCGCTGACCGAGACGACGTAGGTGCCATCGGGCAGGTCGAGCTCGAACGTGCCGTCGTCCGCGCTCGCCGCGAGCTCGCTGCCGGCCTGGATCACGGCTCCGCCGATCGGCTGTCGCGTCGCGCGATCGATCACCGTGCCGCGGATCGTGCCGGCGTACGCCGTTGCACCGAGCAGCGCGACGACGGCGAAGGCCTTCACCGGTCGAACGTCAACGCCGTGACACCGGCGCCGTAGCTGTGGTCGCCGCGCACGTCGTCGGGCGTCGCCACGCCGCGCGCCGCTACGAGCAACATGCCTTGGGTGTAGACCTCGACGTACCACGCGGCGCTCGCGTCCTTGCACAGCGACCGGGTGTCGACGCGCACCGTGTACGTGCCGCTCGGGATCAACGGCGTCGTTGGCTGACCGAGCGAATTCGTGCGCGACTTCCAGATCACGTGCTCCATCGGCGGGTTGTCGCGGTGGCAGCCCGCGTTGCCGTCGCGATCGAGGATCCCGAAGTTCAGATATGCGTCCGGATCGACCGCGGTGCCAGGCGTCGGCGCCGGCATCGTGTTCGGCTTGCCACTCCACGCTTCACCGCCCGTCGGATCGACGACGTGGAGATCGAGATCCGCGCTCGAGTCCCAGACCAGGCCGATCACCAGATCGCCGTCGGGCGGCGGCACCGCATCGGCAACGAGCGGGATGCTCGCGGGCTCGCCGACGCGGCCCTCGGCATCGGTCGCGGCGAGCAGCAGCGTGAACGGTCCGGGCTCGACGTCGCGATCCAAGCCGAACCGCGCGGTCGCCGTCGGTTGTCCCGGGGTGTCGACATCGGGCGGGCCGGCGACGACGATCCACGTGCCGGCTTCGCCTTCGATCCCTGCGATCGCCGCGCGCGCGTCGGGATCCATCACCGCGTGCAAGCGCTCGCGGATCGTGCCGATCGAGATCGTGGCGTGACTCGCCACGAGCTGCTGCGTCGGTGGGCCACCACTCGCCGGTGGGAACGGTCCCTCGCGAAACTGCGCGCCCGCGAGCTGCAGCGCCGCGCCGTAACCCGGCTCCGGCGTCGCGCCGTCGCACGCCGCGAGGATCATCGCCGCAGCGACGAGCGCGCGCACTAGAACTCCACCTGGCCGCGCAGCGTCACGCGGTCCGCGCGCTGCGTCGTCGGTGCACCGCTGTCGGAGCGACCGAACGGATTCGTGGCGTGATCGTATTGCAGCGTCAGCCGCGCGGTCTTCCACTTCGCCGCCGCCATCACCGAGAGCGTCGAGAACACCGCGTGCGTGTACACGGTCGTCACGCCCTCGCGCTCCACCGCGTCGCGATCCGCGTCGTAGCGATCGTAGCGCACGCCGGCGAGTGCCCAGGGCCCGAGCTCTTGCTCCAGCGCGAGCGAGAACCCGAGCTCTCGGACGTCGCGCGAGCGCGCGACCGGATCGGCGTAGATCACGCCGCGATCGAGGTTCTTCGCGATCGCGCCCTCGAACTGCAGCATGCCGGTGCCGAGCGCACAGATGCACCAGTGCCAGGTCGCGTCGACGTCGAGGGCGTCGCGCTTGAACTGCTGCGACGGCTCGCCCGGGCTACCAGGAACATCCATGAGCTCGGTGATCTGGATCAGGCCGTCCATGTTCTCGTCGATCCACTGGATCGAATCCTTCGTCGGCGGGGTGCCGGGATGGAGACCCGTGCCGGTCAGCGCGGACACCCCGGCGACGAAGCGGCCGCGGCCCGGCAGCGGCACGTCGGTGCCGAGCCGGCCCATCAGGTCGTAGCTCGACACCGGATCGCGGCCCTGCCACTGGGCGTCTCCGACCGGCGCGCCATTCATTGCCGACACCGACCACCGCACGAGCCCATACGCTCCGTCCGCGCTGACGCCCGCATCGTCGTCGCCCGGGAACAGCGCGCGCAGGAACGTCGGCTGCTCCATGAAGTCGCGAAACCGCGCGTTCGTCGGGACCTGTGCGCCGAACGGGATCAACAGCAAACCGCCGCGGATACGCAAGAGCGGCGCGAGCTTGTTGTCGCCGTAGCGCCAGCCGACCTGACTCGTCACGATTCGCGCGGCGGGGCCCTTGACGGTGTTGCCGTCGAGCTCGAGCTCCGCGAAGTAGTCCTCGCGCGTCGCTTCGATCCGGAAGAAGCCACGCCGCACCAGCACCGACTCTTCGTCGAGCGGCGCACCGGTGCCGCCCGGATCGATCTCGTCGAGCGAATGCTGGCTATACGGCACCGCGTCGATCTGGACGAACGCATCGACGTCGGTCGTCCAGCCGAGCGTGGTGACGATCGGCCGCTGCGGTTCGGCAGCCGCCACACCCGCCGTCGCCGCGATCAGGGCAACGGCGGCAAGGAGCCAGCGGAGCCGAGCAGCGGGAGGTTCGGGTGCTTGTAGATCTTTTGCGCGGTCGTGCACGCGTTGATGATCTCGTTGTAGGTCGTCGGGTTGGTGAAGCACGACGCATCGGGTCCACTTGACGGACCTGCGTCGATTGCAGCGGCGTCTTTCGGGCCGCTGTTGTTTCCATCGTCGCTGCACCCTGTAACGAACGCGAGCGCGAGGGCCGCAATAGTCGCAAGAATCAGGGCGCGCATCCTAGAACTCCTCGCAGTAGCCGTCGCGGCAGATGCCGGTCGCGCACGGCGTGGTCGCCGAGCAGGTGTCGCAACTCGACGCGTCGACGGTCGCTTCGTAGCGGCACGTGCAGCTCGTCGGCGGCGTGTACAACGAGAGCGGGCCGCCTTCGAACGTGCGCTGGACCCGCATCGCGCAGTCGGGCACGAGGCCGACACCGGCGACCGTGACGTTCGGCTCGAACGTCGGCGCTGGCGTCACCGGATGACCGGCGATCATGTCGACGACGTACTTCGCGTCCGGGTTGACCGGGTTCGTGCCGTCGGTGTTCAGCATCCAGATCGTCGGCGACCACACGGTGTAGTGACCGTCGCGCAGGTTCTTCTTGTCGCGCGAGGTCGCGGTGGAGTCGGGGTAGTACGCCGCGTACTGACCGAATGCGCGGAACGCCATCACGGTGAGCGAGCCGCGCAGGTTGTCGTAGACCTCGCTGCCCAGGATGCCGATCGCGGCGGCCGGATTCGCCGACGTCAACAAGGCGTTGACGACATCGGCCGAGCCGTTGAGCTTCGTACCGTGCCACTTCGCCGCGGGCACCGAGATGTTCGCGGCCCACGCGAGTAGCGTGCTCTTGCTGTCGAGCCGGATCCACAGCTGGCCTTCATCGACCCACGGCATGATCGCGGCGCTCATCGCCTGCAACATGGTCGGGCCGAAGCCAAACAAGAAATACGCCTCCTCGGCCGTGATCGCGGTCTCGCTCGTGCCGCGCGGCATCGCGAGCACGTAGCCCTGACGCGGACCGATCGTCAGGCTGAGCTTCGAGGGCGGCGTTTCCTGCGTGCACGCGCTGTTGAACAGCGCCGAGTTGCCGATGTCGGGGAACAGCGCGGGCGTGGTGGTGGGCGTGCACGTGAACGGCGTGCTCGCGGTCGTGAACGTCGCCGCCTCGGCCTGCGACGGCGCGTACGACATCGTCGCCGTGATGCCCGCTTGCGGATTGTGGTGGTACATCAGGTCGATGTTCGCGCACGAGCCACTCGTGACCCACACGAGCGTGATCGGCTTGGCCGTGTTGTCGCGCAGCTGGCGGCCGAGCGCCTTCATCAAGTTCAGCTGCGTGTCACCGACCTGGAGATAGATCGGGTTCGGAAGGTCGGAGCAGTTGCACGGTCCGGCCGCCGTACCGCACGCGGCCTCGCTCGGCCGGCTCCCCGCGACCATGAGGCCCGCGGCTAACGCTATTACAACCAACCTCTTCATCGCCGTGCACCTCAGCAAGCGCGGTGCCGCGACCAGCATGTAACAGCGATGCGGCTGTGTGGTTACACACGTGTTACCGGATGCGCCGATCACACGGACGACGTCGATTTCGGCGATGAGCGTGCGATCGGAGACTGGGAACCCGCGTGACCGGATCGGGGAGTGCAACCACCATCGCGGAGCGCCGTGTGATGGTCGTGTAACTCGGTGTTACAGGCTTAGCCCGGGCACGGTCGTTGCTGTTCGACCGCTGCATGAAGTCCTTCGTCTCGGCGGCCTTACTGAGCTTGGTGGGATGTGTAGCCGGTGCGCCGCCCGATACGGGGGGTGGCAGCAACGGCAGCAACTCGGGTAGTAACGGCGGCTCGAACGAAGCGGCATGCGCGCTGCCCACGACGAACCCCGACACCGGCAACCTGACGGCGACTGCGGCCCAACGCTGCAACGTGTCGGGGTCGATGGGCGCCGGGCACTGGTACCGGCTCGCCGCCGCGCTACCGGCCGGTGCGATGGACTTCATCCAGATCGAATTGTGGGACAACACGGGGCCGTTCGTCGGCACGACGGTTCACACGGGCACGTTCCCGATCTCCGGTGTCGATGCGGACTACGCGACCTGCGGCGTGTGCGTGCGCGGCATCGGCCACAAGGGCGCGGCTGACGTGCAGGAGTACATCGCGACGTCGGGCACCGTCACGGTCACGGCGGTCGGCGCCGCACCGAGCGCGTTCACGGCGAGCGTCTCGAACATCGGCTTCGTCCAGATCGATCAGACGATGCACAAGACGGTCGCCAACGGCTGCAGCGCTGCGATCGCAGCATCGGAGATCAGCGGGACGGTCGTCAACGTCGGAGCCGGTAGCGGTAGCGGTGGTGGCGGAGGTGGCGGCGGCGGAGGTGGCGGCGGAGGTGGTGGCGGAGGTGGCGGCGGCAGCGGTAGTGGTGGACAATGCCCGGCAGGAGTCGGCGACTAGCGCATGCGCACGGTCTTGATCACGCTGCTCGCAGCGTGCAGTAGCTACGAGGTCCACCTCGTCGACTCGGGAGCCGGCAGCGCCGCACGCACGTGTCTGGGGTCGGCGTTCGATCCTTGCACGACGACAGATCAGTGCAGCTCGATGAACTGCCACCTCTACAGCGGGCTCGGCTTTCAGGTTTGCACGCAGGTATGCACGCCAGGGGACAACACGACGTGTCCGGTCGACGCGACCGGTGCGAACGGCATCTGCAACACGATGGGCATTTGCAAACCAGCCAAGGCCAACGACTGCGTTCCTTAGTCGTCGCGATGCTCGCGATGGTCGCGTGGGGGCGCTCGGCGAGCGCTCAGCAGGCAACCGCGCCTGATTCCGGATCCGGATCGGCATCGGCATCGGCATCGGGATCGGCATCGGCATCGGGATCGGGGTCGGGGTCGGGGTCGGGATCGGGGTCGGGATCGGGGTCGGGGTCGGCATCGGGATCGGGGTCGGCATCGGGATCCGGACCGGCATCGGATTCCGGATCCGGACCGGGCTCGGGCTCGACGTCGTCGACGGAGCCAGCGCGGGCCCTTGCTCCGACGCCGGCTCCGCTGACCAAGCCGGTTCCAGCTCCCGGGTTCGGTGATCAGAACGCGCAGCCGTCCGCGCCGGCGCTCACCGACGAGGCGCTGATCAAGCAATCGCAGGCCGAGACGATCGAGATCTTCGACGAGCGACCCGACAAACCGTTCGATCGCGATACCGAGGTCCGGCTCACCGGCGAGCAGCTCGCGGCGCGCGGCGCGGTCGATCTCGGAACGGCGCTCGCGCTGTTGCCGGATGTCACCGTGCGCGACGCCGGACGCGGCGGCTTCAACATCGACATCCGCGGTGCGCGTAAAGGCGCGGTCAGCATTCTGATCGATGGCGTGCTGGTGACCGATCCGTACTACGGCACGTTCGACGTCTCGACGATCCCGATCACCGACATCGTCCAGATCCGAGTCTCGACCGCACCGCAGTCGCCGATCGACGGCCCCGGTGGGCCGGGTGGTGTCATCGAGGTGCTGACGCGCGACGCGATCGGCCCGCAGCTCGTGATCGCGCGGCTCGCCGCCGATACGTTGCCGAGTCTCGGCGTCACCGCGACCGCACGCACGCCGCTGGCGGATCACCTCGCGTTGCGCGTGTCGGCGTCGGGCCAGGCGAGCGACGAAAACTTCGACACGCCGACGACCACCACCGTTCCGGCGGGTCGCAAGGCCGCGACCGGCGCGGCGCGGCTCGAGTATCGCGACAAGGCCACGCGCGTCGTGCTCGATGCGTTCGTCGACGATCGCCACTACCTGTCGCCGCCATCGGATGAAGACACGATGGCGCTGCTGTTGATCGATCGCGAGACCACCGAACGGATCTCCGCGAAGATCGATCACACCGAGGGCAAGTGGCAACTCCAGGCGCAGGGCTGGGTCCATCACCTGTTTCGCCGCTCGCAGTACTTCTCCGACGACGGTCTGACCGACCAGACCGCACTCGAGGACCTCACCGCGTTGCGCACCGGCGGCATGGCGCTCGCGACCCGCCCGCTCGGTAAAGCGTTTCGCGTCGCGGCGTCCGCGGGCCTCGACTACGACAAGATCACCGTCGGCGACTTGATCGGCAACTCGGTCAAGGCGTCGCTCACGCTCGCGGAGCTCGCGGCCGACGTGCAGTACGAGCACGAGACGGTGCGCGTCGATGCGGCCGGCGGCGTCGCGGTTCCGTTCGTCTACGGCGGGGGCGCGAGTCCGTGGCCCGAGGGCAAGCTGACCGGCAAGTGGCGGCCGCACTATGGCTCGTTCGAGCTCGACGCGACCGCCGCCCGCAAGGGTCGCGTGCCGTCGCTACGCGAGCGCTTCGATCCCGCGAACGGCAACCCGGCGCTCGGGCCCGAGCTGGTCGATCACTTCGAGCTTCGCGGCATCGAGCAGCTGACCGATCAGCTGCGGATCGAGCTCGCGCCGTTCTACAAGCACTCGACGGGCACCGTGCGCGGGTCGACCGATCCAGCCGACCTCGGCAAGCTGATCAACCTCGGCACGCTGAGCTATCATGGCGTCGATGCGATCGCGCGCGTCAAGGTCGAGCGCCGTGTCGAGGTCGGCGGCGCGTACGACTACATCAAGGTCACGAACGACTCGATCGATCGGCTGCCGCATAACCGCGCCGAGGGCTGGGTCCAGATCACGCCCGATCCGCACATCTCGCTGCTCGGGCGGGTGAAGTATTTCGGCACGTCGATCGATCAGACCGTGCACGTCCCCGGCTACACGCTGATCGAAGCGACTGTAACGGCACCGATCTCGAAGCAGTACCTCGCGGTGCTGCGCTGCGACGATCTCGCGAACGTGCGGCCCGAGACTCGCGCCGGCTATCACACCGCCGGGCGCACCGTGTTTCTGGTCCTCCAGGGTTCGTGGGAGTGAGCCGGTCGTGCCGTCACCGTCATGCCGGGCGATGGCGCCATCGCCACCGGCCGTATCGCATCCAGGCCCACAACCGCGCCCACCGCGATGGCTCGATCATCGCGAGCTCGATCATCGTCGAGCCGCTCGTCGACGAGGTCGGAGAGGATCCGGCGAGCTCGATCCCGCCGAGCGCGAACCGCATGTCCTCGGCGTCGGCGAATCGCCGTGCGGGATCTTTCGCGAGTGCCCGCATGATGATCTCGTCGAGTGCGGTGGGAATCTCGGGACACAGCACGCGAAGCGGTCGCGGTGGCCGGTCGAGCGCGTTGCGCATGATCTCCCGGCGGTCCGAACCGA
The DNA here is from genome assembly GCA_040004535.1 of Deltaproteobacteria bacterium. Taxonomy (GTDB): domain Bacteria; phylum Myxococcota_A; class Polyangia; order Haliangiales; family Haliangiaceae; genus JABFXX01. The sequence goes on along the minus strand of JBDUAS010000176.1, from coordinate 4,270 downwards.
CGAAAGGCTTTAGCCCAGCGATCATCTCGTAGAGCATCACGCCGACCGCGTAGAGATCCGAACGGGCGTCGTACGGTTCACCTCGCAAGCGCTCCGGGGCGAGGTAGCTCGGCGTGCCGAAGGCCAAGCCCTCGAGCGTGAGCTTCGCGGCGTCGTGGAGCGCCGCGAGCCCGAAATCGATGATCACCGCGCCGCGTTTGACGAGCATCACGTTCTCCGGCTTGAGATCGCGATGCAAGACGCCGTGAGCGTGTGCATGCGCGAGCGCGCCGAGGAGGTCGTCGGCGATCGCGAGTGCGCGCGCGATCGATAGCTGGCCTTGCTGGCCGAGGATGGTTCCAAGCGTTGGACCGTCGAGCAACTCCATCGCGATGAAGCCCGCTGCGTGGTCGTAGATCCGCACGCACCCCGGATGGTCGAGTCGCGCGATCGCCCGCGCTTCCCGAGCGAAGCGTTCGGCGTTGCGCATTGTTTCGTGGTGTTTCGCGAGCCGAGGATCGAGGACCTTCAACGCGACGATCTTGTCGAGCCCCCGATGCCTCGCTCGATACACCTTGCCCATCCCGCCTTCGCCGATCAGTGCGAGCAACTCGTAGCGATGCGGCATGTCGGTTCGACGCCTCGACCGGCCCACGCATTCAACGAAGCTAGTTCTTCGCGAGCGTGCCGAGCGTGGCGGCGGCCTCGACCCGGACGATGCCGCTCGGGTCCGCGAGGGCGGCGACGAGCGCCGGCGTCACGTGATGCGCATTGCGATGCGCGGTGACGGCCGCGGCACGCTGCTCGGGCGTCCGCTTCGGATCGCTCGCGAGCTCGGCGAGTACCTGGAGGGCGTGCTCGTCGCCGAGTGCGCCGAGATCCGCGGCGGCGTCGACATCGTTCGTCGCGAGCGCAGCTTCGAGCACGGGCGTCGCGTCGGCGCGGTCGCCGGCGTGGACGAGCACGCGCGCGGCCGCGAGCCGTACGGCGAGCTCGGGGTCGGCAAGTAATGGCTTCGCCGCAACGACGGCGCCCTCCTTACCGAGCGCCTGGACCAGCTGGTTCACCGCGCCCGCGCGGATCGCCCAATCGTTGGCGAGCAGCGCACGTTGTACAGCCACCTGCACGAGATCCGGGTGCGCCGCCTTGATGTCGATCGCGGCGGCGAGTGCGACGAGGCGATCCGGATCGGCCGCGAGTGCAACGAGCTTGTCTTGGTCGCCGAGCATCACGAGCACGCGGATGCCCGCGAGTCGAACTGTGACCTGGCGATCGGCGATCGCGACCTTCGCCGCTGCCGCCGTGTCACCGAGGCCGATCTGCGCGAGCGACACGACCGCGGCCGCGCGCACGCCTTCATCGCGGTCGTGCAGCCGCTTCGTGCAAACCTCGACCGCATCCTTGTCCTTGTAGGTGCCGAGCCAGCGCACCGCGATCGCGCGGACGCGTGCGTCGTTGTCGTTCGCCGCGTTCTCGATATCGACGATCGCGAGCTTGCCGATCTTCTTCGCGACGCCCTCGAGCGCGATCCGCCGCGCCTCCGCGTTCTCGCTGTGCAGCATCTGATCCGCGACCTCGAGCGCCTGCTTGTAGCCGTGCAGCACGGCCACCGCCGCGGTCGCTTGTACGCGGTCGTCGTCGTCGCCCAGCTGCTTCGCGACATCGTCCGCGAGGCTCGAGATCTCGAGGTCCTCGACTGCCTCGATCGCGCGCATCTTCAGCTTCACGGACGGCGCCGCCAGCGCCTGCCACAGCGTGGCCTCCGACAGGTCGCGCAACAGCTCGTGGTCGTCGTCGCCGCGCTTCGCGGTGTAATCCCCGTACGCCTTCGCGACCGCCGCGCCATCGCCAAGTGCGAGCGCGGCGCGAATCCGCATGCCCCACAGCGCGTGGTCGTCGGGATACGCCGTCAGGCCTTCATCGGCGGCGCGCAGCGACCCCGCATAGTCGCCCTTTTCGTAGAGCGTGATCGATTGCTTGGCGTGGCCGCAGGCGGCGGCGAGGACAACGAGAACGGGCGCGAGCCACGAACGCATGATGGCGAGCATGACACAGGGTCAGTGCTCGCCATTGCACGCGCGGGTTGCGTCAGTGCTCAGGTGCCGGTGTGCGGGGCAGCGTCGCAGATGATCTGCGCCGGGCTTTGGATGTACATACCGACGCCGTCACACATCTCGTCGGGGAACTGCATCATCGATCCCGTGTTGTTCTGCCACGTGCATTGGATGTGCGTCGTATCGCCCGCGTGGATGTGCATCGGGGCCGTCGCCGGGAACGTCGCCCATGACGGGTTGAACGCTTGCTCGGCGGTCCATTGTGGATCTGACCGCAGAGGATCGATCGTGCCGTCGCCGCGCATGAGCTCGGTCATGACGGACCGGCCATTTTCGTGCATGTGGTTCGACCACATCAGCACGTCGATGTCTTGCTGCCACGTGCAGTACGCGTCCGACGTATACGACGGGGTATTGGCAGGAATCTGAAAGTCGCTCCAGTTGATTACGGCCATACCGACGGCCGTCAGGGCAGGCGAAGGAGCGCTCGTCTTTACGTCGATCACCGATTGAACGTCTTGCACAGAGTCGGTCGCGTTGAGGTAGTGCGAGTTCGCGACCAGCATGCGCTTCTTTCGCGCGCGGAAGACGAAGCCTTCTGGCAACTTTGCAACGTTCGGCGCACCCTCGCCGCCGACACCTCCGAGGAACTCGATCGGAATCATGTCGGCGACAGTGCATTCGCGACTCGTGCCTACGTCTTCCGTCTCGGACGTCGAGTACAGCGCGACGTGATGGCCAGTCACGGATTGATATGCCTCCACATCGTCGAAGTCGACGTCTGTATCCGTGGGGAGCGCGATCCATTGGCAGAAGATCTTGTTCTCGCCCGGACGCAGGCCCGTGACTGCCGGCAGCACGTAGCGCGTGTAGCCATCGGCCACCGGCGGCGGGTTGAAGCCCTTGACCAAATTCTCGTCACCAGACGACGAGCTGGTGCAGCCGAAGGCGCAGAGACCCAAGACGCAAACAAGCGCGAGCTGTTTCCCCATGCGGTTTGCGTAACAGAAACCGCGTGAGGTCTAGCTGACAACTTGTAAAATTGATCTGGCGTTTCGACCCATTGCGCGGGATGTGCGGACGAACGCGCATCATGTGCGGCACCAACGTGGCCCGCATTGCGCAACCCCAGCCGACTGTACGAAGCGTGCGCTAGGTGCGGTAGCACGGGTCGCTCTGACAGCCGTGTTACAACGCGTTGCAGCTTCGTGATCCGCGGTTTTCTTTTCGATCTCGACGGGACGCTCGTGGACTCCGAGCGCGAGACGGCCGAGGCGATGGCGCGGGCGCTGGCGCGCGAGCACGCGCCGGCGATCGCGATCGAGCAGTACGATCGCGACTTCATCATCGGCCGGTCGTGGCTCGCGATCTACGACAGCTTGATCGCGCGCTACCCGCACATCACCTGGTCGCGCGCCGAGATGATCGCGAAGACGGCGGCGCTCCGCGAAGAAGTGATCGCGGAGCTCGGCATCACGGTGATGCCGGGCGCGCGCGGCGTGTTGGAGTGGACGCGGCGCGCGCACAAGCGCGGGCTGGTCACGGGGAGCTCGCGGATCGAGGTCGAGCAGGTGCTACCGCACCTCGGCGAGCATGCGGCGTTCGACGTGATCGTCGCGGCCGAGGACGTCGCGCGGAGTAAGCCCGCGCCGGACGGGTACCATGCGGCGCTTAGCGCGCTCGGGCTCGAGCCGCACGCGGTGATCGTGATCGAAGATTCGGAGGCGGGGATTACCGCCGGCCGCGAGGCGGGATGCACGGTGCTGGCCGTCCGGGCAGGCAATTTTGGCGGCTGGAAGCAAGACCACGCGCACCGGGTGATCGACACGCTCGACGAGCTGACGCCGTCGCTGGTCGAGGCGCTCGCTCGGGACTATGGTTAAGGCGTGAAGCTCCCGCCGGAGGTCACTATTTACGAGGTCGGGCCACGTGACGGCCTGCAGAACGAAGCACGCACGCTTCCGACCGCGGACAAGATCCGCTTCATCGATGCGCTCGTCGCGGCGGGCGTGAAGGCGATCGAGATCACGAGCTTCGTGTCGCCGAAGTGGATCCCGCAGCTCGCCGACAACGCCGAGGTCGCGCGGGGCGTGGCGCGGCCGCCGGGCGTGCGGATGAGCGCGCTGGTCCCGAATCGCCGCGGCCTCGACACGGCGATCGCGTCTGGGATGAAAGAGATCGCGGTCTTCATGTCGGCGTCGGAGACCCACAACAAGAAGAACGTCAACAAGACGATC
>JBDUAS010000443.1:0-4556 GCA_040004535.1 Deltaproteobacteria bacterium | reverse complement strand
CCGCGCGTGCCGACGGTCGGCATGTACGCGTGCATGACGTCGTAGCGCTCCTTCGGCATCCACGGGATGTCGGCGCGCGCGCCGAACGGACGCAGGCCGATCGCGAGCCATGCGAGGCCGAGGGGCTGCGACGCGGCGGCGAGCTCCTGGACGTGCGCGGCGAGGTCGGCCGCGAACTTCGCGTCATCGGTGACCGGCCGGCCGGCGAGCTCGAACTGGCCGCCGGGCTCGATCGTGATCTGCTCGTCGCCGCGCGCGATCGCGATCGGGTGGCCGTTCTCGAGCACCGGCTCGCCTCGCTTCGCGGCGAACGCTTGGAGCAGCGCCTCGATCCCGTGGGGGCCGTCGTACGGCGGCGCCTCACCGGTGGCGCGAATCACACCGATCAGCTCGTGCTCGGTGCCGACGCGCCACTGGGCCGCGGGCTTGCCTGCAGTCGCGAAATACGACCGCAGATCATCGAGCGTTCTCACGGGGACAGCATCGTGTTCGTCGACGAGGTGCACGCGGGTCGGTGGACTCTAGGGGGTGATCCCCCTTGCGTCAATCGCGTGTGGTAGCGTCGCGTCGTGCACGGTGTGTTGCTCGACCGTCCCGGCTTCGTCACGAAACGCGCGCGCCTCCTCGAGCTGTTGCGCACCCACTCGTTTCAGGAGCGCGAGGTCACCCTGTCGTCGGGGTTGAAGTCGAACTTCTACATCGACTGCAAGCAGGTCAGCTTCGCCGCCGAGGGCGCCGCGCTGATCGGCGAATTGTTTCACATGATGATCGAGGAGCTCGCTCCGTCGGCAATTGCCGTCGGGGGGCTCACGCTCGGCGCCGATCCACTCGCGACCGCGACCAGCGTCCTAGGCTTTCAGGCAGGTAAACCGCGCGCCACGTTCATCGTCCGCAAGGAGCCGAAGGGCCACGGCACGAACCAGTGGGTCGAGAGCACCAAGTTGCCGGCCGGTGCCCCGGTCGTGATCCTCGAAGATGTCGTCACCACCGGCGCGTCGACGTTGCGTGCGATCGAGCGCGCGCGGGGGGCTGGCTTCACAGTGCTTCACGCGATCGGCCTCGTCGATCGCATGGAGGGCGGCCGCGAGGCCGTGATGGCACAGGTGCCGCTCACCACGCTCTTCACCAAGCGCGACTTTCTGCCCGAATGAAGAACCTGGTCGTGCTCGGGTGCGTGCTTGCCGCTTGTGGTGGCAGCGCGGCCGTGCGCCTCGACGAAGGCTGGCCGACCGCGCCGCCGGACTACGACGACATCACGAGCGCGTGGACCCGTCACGCGACGATGCGCGGTGATTTTCAGGAGGCCGCCTCGCTCGACGCCGTGTTCAAGTCGCCCGACTGGCGGGCTGCACACGCTGCGCGCGATGCCGAGCACCGCGGGCTCGAAGGGCCGGCGCGCGACGCACTGATCACGCAGGCGAAGGCCGACATGGCGGGACCGTACGAGGTCGAGCTGTTGCTGACGACGTGGGACCGCAAAGAGAACGATCTCGATCGCGGGAAGCGAAGCGTATGGCACGTCGCGCTCGTCGACGATCAAGGCGCGGAGATCGCGCCGATCGAGATCGTGAAGGACAAGCGGCCGGCCTACGTCTTGAAGGCGGAGTTCCCCGCGTACGGCGATTTCTCGACGGCGTATGTCGCGCGATTTCCGCGGACGACGCCGGTGCTCGGTGCGAACGTGCACCAGGTACGGTTACGGATGAGCAACGAGCGCGGCGGACTCGAAGTGGCGTGGGCGCCGCACTGACCCGCGGTTAGCGCGGTTTCTTCTTACGACCGAATACGCGATCCCAGAATTTCGGCGGCTCGTAGCCCTCGTCGAGATCGTCGAACGATTCGAGTTTCGGGGCGGCGTTCGTGTGGCCCTTATGGTCGGGCGCGTTGAAGAACGCCTCTTCTTCCTGGGTGAACTCGACCGCATCCTTGCGAACCTGGCTGACCAGCATCTCCTTGGACGAGGAGGCCGCGTCGCCGAGCGACGGCGCGCTCGCTGCTTTCGCGGTCGCAGCGGCGATCGCGGCGTGCGCCGCCGCGAGGTCGGCAACCAAGGTCGCCGGATCAGAGGCGGCGGGCGAGCGCTCGACGACCGGCTGCGCGGGCGTTGGCGGCGGTAGAGCTGGCGTCGGCGGTGGGAGAGGCGCGGGTGTCGGCGCGAAAGTCTGCGCCGGCGTTGGCGGAGCGGCGGGCGTTGGCGGTGCGAGAGCGGGCGTCGGGGTGGTTGCCGGGCTCTGCGGGATCGGGCCGACGTCGATCAAGATCGACGGGCCCTGGGTGACCTGCGCGCCGCTGGTCTTGTCGGAATGGCCGATCTCGCCCCGCGTTTCTTTGACGGGCGGGCCGTCGTGCTCCGGTGTCGCCGGCTCGCGCAGCTCGCGGCCGAGCGGAGCGGTCTCGACGGTCACGACGTGAGCGCGGGGCGTGCCTTCCGAGGGCTCGACCTCGGTCGTGATCGGTGCGGCGCTGTCGGGGCGGATCGGTTCCGCCACCAGCGGATTCGCAGTCGCTGCAGGCAAGGGTTTCGGTGGGGGCGCGTGGACCGTGACCAGTGGTGTGCTGGTCACCGTCGCGGTGTCGGCCGCGCCGACCACCGTCATCTTGTCGGCGAGCTTCACCGTCGCCGTCGACGTTTCGGACACCGTGATCGGAGCCGCGACGATCACGCGCGTCGATCCGCGATCGTCGGCAGCTGTCGGCGCCGCAGTGGGGGTGACAACTTCCGCGACGAGGTTGCGCACCAGGGATGCGGCATCCGTCGACCGCGTGCGCTCGCGCTCCGGGCTGGTCTCCGGGGATGCGCTCGCGATCGACGACGCGGTCGGCGGCGGTGCGTTCGTCAACACGGTCGGGACCGCCGGCTTCGCGATCATCGCCTGCGCGGCGCGCTCGGCTTCTTCGCGTTTGGCTTCTTCGCGCTTCGCTTCGGCAGCCGCCTTGACCCTCCCCGCGTAGGTGCGCGCCTCCTCGGCGGCGTTCGTGCGCGCGGCCTGTTCGCGTTCGCGCGCCTCGGCCTCTTCGCGCAGTGCCCGCTCGATCCGTGTCCGCTCGACCGACTCGCGAACCCGCGCTTCGGCCGCGTCGCGGTGCCGCGCTACCTCCGCAGCCGCGGCCTCCGCATCGTGCTTGGCCTTCGCCTCCCACTCGATGCGCTCCCACTCGTCGGTATCCTCGTTGCGCACGACCACCGACGGTTCGAGCCCGATCTCCGTCGGGAAGATCCGGTCGCGCTTGTCGGTATCCATCAGCGCTTCGAGCTTTTCGCGCTTCTTCTCGCGCGTCACGGCATCGATCTCGCCGTGCGCATCCATCGCCGGCACGACGCCCGCCAGCGATCCGACCTCTGCGCCGATCGAGCGCGGCACCAGCGCGCCCCAATCGATGTCCGTCGGCTTCGGCTCTCCGATCGGCTTCGTCGGTACGTTGGGCGACGGCGACTTCTTGCGCTTGCTCTTCTTCTTGAACTTCGGCTTGCTCTGCCGCCCCACCGGCCCGGTCTCGAGCGGTGCGGTTCGCTCGGCGACCGAGTCGCGCGTCTCGCTTCCGACCAACCACTCTTCGATCGCGAGGACCGCGCGCCAGCTCGTCTTCGGGCGCTGCTCCGCGACGGTTCGCAACAGCCCCGCTTCCATCGCCTTCTGCGCGACGCGCAGCGTCTCGAACACGCGATACGGCGAGTCCTCCAGGATGTCCGCGAGCACGCGATGCCCGTCGAACATCCGCAGCACACCGTGAACCTCCGTCGGCACCTGGCTGCCGAGGCTCTGCACGCGCTGGGTGTCGACCTCGAGCACCATCGACGGCGACAGCAAATCTGCACTCTCGCGCACGCCCTCCAGGAACCGCTCCGCGTCCTTGAACAGCTCCGCCGCGGACATCGGGATCTGCGCGCGCCGAACGATATCCTCGTAGGCAAAATCGAACCGCGCATCGGTCCACAGCAGGAGCTGGTGGAACGCGGCCTGGCCGTGGATCAAGCCGACCTGGGCCGACGTCACTTCACCCCGGTAGAACCGGATCTCGCCGCGCCGCAGCCCGCGGATCAGCGTCAGCACCGCACTCCGGCCGAGCGCGCACAACGCGCGGGCCAGCGCATAGACGCCACTGGTCTCGACGAGCGAGCCGACCAGGTGGTCGCGTTGTTCGCGCGGCACGTTGCGCAGGATCCGTCCGATCGTCACGACGTCGCGCAAGTAGACCGGGTGCGAAAGCACCACATCGGCCCCCGCCGCGATCAGCTCGTCGGGGTTGCCGCTGTGGCCGGTGAACAGGATCGGGACGTCGGCGTTGCCGGCCACCAGCAGCTCGCGCGTCCGCCGGACGAGATCGATGTCACTGCCGCCGACCAGTGCCAGGCCCGGCGCGTCGCCATTCGTGAGGCCCAGCTCTAGTTTGCCAAGGTCCGCCGGGACCGCCGGCGCCACCGTTTGGATGCCCTCGCGCTCGAAGCCGAGCTGGACCTGGCGGGATGCCCGCGCGTCGGGATCGAGCACGACGACTTTCGAGGGTCCGGATGCCGTCATGCGCGAAGATGCAGTATAAACCGTCGGAAGGGTTTG
>JBDUAS010000175.1:0-15484 GCA_040004535.1 Deltaproteobacteria bacterium | reverse complement strand
CGATCGGCACGAGCCGCGGATCGATCGCGACGGACTTGAACGGGATCAGCGGGCGGCCTTTGTTGCCCCGGCCGAACGGCTGCTCGGCGACATCGAGTTGCTCGAAGCAGGTGCCGTAGCCGTACCGGCACGAGCCCGTGTAGTTGATGACGCGGCCGTCGCGCATGATGCCGCTACCTTCGAGGCGGAGCGACCACGCGAACCGCTCGGGCACGTGGCCAAAGTAGTAGCCCTCGGGCGTGTAGAGCTCGACCCAGGTCGTCGGCGAGATCTTCTGGAGGCTGCCGTTCTTCTGAAAGTTGGGTTGCGGCGCGCCGTCGTAGTCGTCCTCGAACGCGAGCCAGTAGAACCGGAGCGCCCACTGGAGCTCGTCGACGAGCGGGTAGCCACAGCAGGTCTTGTCCTTGCCGTGGAGGACGACCGTGTTCTGGAGCGGGACGTCTTCTTTCGCGAGCTTGCTGTCGTCGGCAGCCGCCGTGCGTGCGGTGCCGGCTAGCACGAGCAAGGCGAGGACCACGGCGGCGCGCACGGATCGATCATAAGGTGTAGCGACCCGCCGTGCACGCTCCGCTCGTCTTAGACCTTCGTGATGCAGACGCCGCGTTTGGCAACAAGGCGGCTGGCCTCGCGCGGCTGATCGCCGCCGGCCTGCCGGTGCCATCGGGGTTCGCGATTGCGACCAGTGTCTTCGAGCAGGTCGCAGGACCGCTGAAGTTGGCCGACCTCGACGTCGCCGGACACCTGCTCGATGCAGCGGCGCGGCGAATCGAGGAGGCCCAGGTGCCGGCCGAGCTCGCGAACGTGCTGCGCGCGCACCTGCGGGAGCTCGGCGCGCAGGTGATCGTGCGGAGCTCGTCGTCGATCGAAGACGGTGCGCGCAGCGGTGGTGCCGGTGTGTTCGAGTCGTCGGAGGCGGTGCCGAACGAGCTCGATCGCGTGTGGCACGCGATCCGCGCGGTGTGGACGAGTGCGCTGGCACCGGCGGCGATCGCATATGCGCGGGGTCGGGCCGATTCGCTGCGGCTCGGGGTGATCGTGCAGCAGTTTGTAGCCGGCGAGCGCGTCACCGTCTACACGAGGTCACCGACGGGAACGGACGAGCTCGTGATCCAGCGAGGGGACACCCTCGTACGCACGCCGCGCGTGCAGATACCCTCGGACCTCGAGAATCATCACGCTGTCATCCAGGCGTTACGTGCCGAGCGCGTGATCGGCGTGCCGGCGGATGTCGAGCTCGTTCAGGTCCATGCGCGTGAGGCAGCGCCCGATCGCGTCGTCGAGACGTGGGTCGTCCAAGCACGGCCGATCGTGATCGCACCGCCGCGCGCGGTGATGACGCCGCCTCCGCCGATCGTGCTCGCGCCGCTGCAGGACGGCCGCGTGTGGACGTGGGATGTCACGCACAACCCCGATCCGTTGTCGCCGGCGCAAGCGCATCTCGTCGCGACCGCGAGCTCGCTGGGAGTGTGCCTTCACGAGTTACGCACGTGCGGCGGCTATCTGTATGCGAGCCCGCGTCCCGATGCGCACCCACGCGTGAGCTTGCAAGCGTCGACGGACGAGCTCGTCGGGAGATTTCACGAGGTCGAACGTGCCGTTCGCGAGGTGATCTTCGCGCGCGCCGATGGCAGCGTCGCTCACGCGGTCGCCTTGTACTGCGGCGCGTTCTATCCGCTGTGGAGCCTCAGCCTGTCGCCGATCGTTGGCGAGCTGAAGCAACGCGCCAAGGGCGGCCCCGCAGGCGTTCGGCCATCTTCGATCGAGGCGACGATCGCAGCCTGTGCGCGCGGCGAGCTCGCGTTCGATCAGGTCGTCGATCACATCGGTGCGGTCAGCCCCACGTGGGACGTGGCCACGCCCACGTTCCGCGAGCGACCGGAGCTACTCCGTCAAGCGATCGCACTTGTCGAACCCGCGCCGAGACCGCAGCACGCGGACGACATCGCGACGGTCGCCGCCGATCTGGCGGAACGCGACGATCTTCTCTTCGCACGCGCACAATGGATGGTGCGGAGTGCGCTCCTCGCGCTCGCGGATGCGCGTGGCATCTCGCGGGACGAGATTTGCTGGTTGCCGATCGACGAGCTCGCGCAGCTCGATGCCGATACCGCAAAACGCAAAGCGGCCGGCGCGCGCGCCGCGTTCGCACGCGCGGCCGCGTGGCAGATGCCGCTGGTCGTCGGTGCGCCACCGTCGAGTGACACCTGCTCGACCGACGAGCCCTGCCGCGAAACGCTGCAGGGGGTCGGAACCGGCGGGCGCGTCACCGGTCGCGTCGTTCGGTTTGCTTCGCTCGCGGCGGCGGTGCTCGCATCGCCGGGCGATGTCGTCGTGGTTCGCGCGGTGACGCCGGCACTCGCCGTCTTCGTCGGCCGCTGCGCCGCATTGGTCAGCGAGACCGGCGGGTTACTCGATCACGGCGCAGCACTCGCGCGCGAGCTCGGAATTACCTGCGTCGTCGGCTGCCGCGACGCATGGACCTCACTGGACGACAACGACACAGTCGACGTCGACGGAGATGCGGGAACGGTCACGCGCCGCTGAGGCAGCGCGACTCACCCGACGAGAACGTGGGACTTAGGTCAGTCCTCGTCGTAGTCGTCGGAATCGTTCGGATCCGTGTCGTCGGCCTCGTCGGGCTTATCCGCCGGAAGCGGTGTGCCGAGGCCAGCGTTGACTCGTTCGCGCAAGTCTTTGCCGACCTTGAAGAAAGGCAACCGCTTCTCGGCGACGTGAACAGTCTCGCCGGTCCGTGGGTTGCGACCTTCGTAGGCCTTGTACTTGCGAACGGTGAAGCTACCAAACCCGCGGATCTCGATACCTTCGCCGCGTTCCAGTGCCTTCACCATCGAGTCGAAGATGGTGTTGACGATCGCCTCCGCCTTACCAGCCGGCAGCTTTAACGTCTCTGAGATCTTTTCGATGAGCTCGGACTTGGTCACCCGTAACTCCGCGTAACTAGGAACAGGCTAAGCCCTTGGGATAAGGGCGCGCAAGTCTAACGCTGCGAAAACCCAATAATAGTTCTAGCCGCCTGCCGGGATCGCGCGCTCACCATCAGACTTAAACGCGCGGTACTGTGAGGGAAATTGGTAGGTCTGGCAGCGATGCCGGGCATAGAAATCAACGAGATCTCGCCACCCGATATCGCCGCGTTCCAGGCCTGCTCGGACCACCTGAGAGCTCACCGCGGAGCAGGGATTGTTCGTATCGGCGCCACGATGGCCACGCGCGATTCGCTCCTCGATGCCGACCACCGTCGGGGGCACTTCGCTCAGGTAGTAGGACGACAACGGTCCAACCTCCATCGTCTCGACTTTCGTGACGACGATCGAGATCCCGTCGTGGAACACGCACTCGGTCCGGGTCTCGCTCGAGCCCTTCGCGATCACCATCGCGTTGAACGGCAACGGACGAGCGGAGTTGCACAACGCGGCGCCGATGCTCGGCGCAGTCGTCACTTCATAAGCGACGTCACTTCCGACGAGGTTCTGGATCGCGAGCACGACGGCATCGCCACTGCGCTCGACATGCAACCGCAACCCAGCCACCTCGATCCCGGGTTTGCCAAGTGCGAGCACGTGGCGCGCATCATCGACGCGATACGCGAGCTTGCGTCCCATCTCGTCGAGCGTCGGCACGCGTACACCGGCACTCGCTGCATCGCGCGCGAGGAAGTCCAGGTACATGCCCGGCGATGAAGTTCCTTGCGTGAGCAACTGCCGCTGTGTGCCCGTGGGCCCAGTGGGCGGTGGTGGCTTACTCGGCAATGACAACGCCCCGCAGAAACGCAGATACGTGATGACCGCAACCAGCACTACACCGCCTGCGAGCACCCCGATGCGGAATTGCGGATCAGGTGAATCCATACGTTCACTTCATCGTACACGTGGATGGAGAGGATCTGTTCGCCATCAAAACGTTGACGAGACGATGTAGGCGAGGGCCTAATCTCACTCGTGAAGCTGCTCGTCGGTGTTGTTGCGGTGGCGCTGGCGATCTTCGCCGTCCCCGCGCGTGCCGACTCCGTCGACGATCTGACGAAGCAGCTGTCGAGCTCGAACCAGAAGGCGCGCGTCGCGGCCACGGTGTCGCTCGCGCGACTCGGCGACAAGCGCTCGTTGAAGCCGCTCGTCACCGCGCTCCACGATCCATCCGCAGAAGTTCGCGCGATCGCCGCGGTGGCACTCGGCAAGCTCAAGCACAAGGCGGCACTGCCGTCGTTGCGCTCGGCCGCGACCGACGACACCGACGATACGGTTCGCAAGAAGGCGCGCGACGCGGCGATCGCGGTCGCGAAGGCGAACGATCTAGATGCGGAGCTTCCGAGCTCGGAGCCCGTGTCCGCAACGCCGAGCAAGCAAGCGCGCCATACGAAGGGCTTCGGTCACTCGCCGCACGCGGTCGCGGATGCACCCGACCTCTACGTGATGATCAAGTCGTCGAACGATGACTCGCCCGGCAAGGCCGACAAGCCGACGCGCAAGCAGAACGCAGAGGTCGTCAAGGCCGCGTTGCTCGACTCGTTCAAGACAGCACCGCAGGTCACGATGACCGCGTCCGATGCGCAGCGCTGGGGCCTCGACCCGCGCACGATCGATCTGTCGGTCGTCAAGATGGATGTCGAGACCAACGGCAGCTACGTCGAGATCGCCGCGGAGCTTCGCCTCGCGATCTCCGACGACAAGGGCAAGATGCTGTCGTTCCTGTCGGGCGGCGCGAAAGTCCAGATCCCGTCCGCGAAGTTCAAGGGTCAGTTCTTGCCGAACTACCGGCGCGAAGCGCTCGAAGGTGCGATGCACGGCATGTTCGACAAGCTGCTCGCGCATCTCCGCCAGCAATCGCAGAGCTAGGCGTCGATCACGACGCGCCGGCTTCGCCGCCGCGAAGAGCTCGCCGAAATATCGGCTCGCTTAGTTTTCGGGCGCTGCAGCGTCCGGGCACCTATACTGCGCCGCATGTTCCGGGTTGTCGTCGTGCTGTGCGCCTTGTGCGCTGCATCACGCGCCGACGATGCACCGAGGCAACCAGACGGATCTCCGTCCAAGGTGAAGAACGTCGTCACCAAGGCGCCGAAATTGCTCCAGGCGCAAGCGCCGGAGTATCCACCCGCCGCACTCGCCGCCGGCAAGCAGGCGAAGGTCAAGGTTCGGATTCACATCGACGCGACCGGCATCGTCACGAGTGTCGACGTGATTGGCAAGTCGGGCGAAGGCCCGGCGCGCAGCACCGCCGAAGGCGCTGCGGAGGTAAGCGACAAGGTCGGCGATGGCTTCGATGAAGCCGCGGTCGCCGCCGCAGAACAATACATTTTCGAGCCCGCGGAGATCGACGGCAAACCGGGACCGATCGCGGTCGAGACCACGATCAACTTCGTGATCGAGCAGCAAGCCACGCCCGAGGAACCGCCTCCACCGCCACCGCCCACCGCGCACGACGGTCCGCCGAATCATGCCGGCTCGATGAAGGCCGCGATCACGTTGCAAGGCGTCGTCGTCGAGCGCGGCACGCGCAAGAAGCTGGCGGGCGTGATCGTCTCCATCGCGGAGCTGGGTGTGGATGTCGTCACCGGCGACGCGGGCGACTTCTACTTCCACGGTGTGCCGCCCGGCAAGTACACGATCCTCGCGGTCGACGATCGCTACGATCGGTTCAAACGCCCGATCGAGATCTCGAAGAAAGAAGCGCTCGAGGTCCGGCTTTGGATGCGGCCACGCGGCGGCAATCCGTACGAGACCGTGATCGAGGGCGAGCGCGAGACCATGGAGGTGACGAAACGAACGCTCCAGCGCCAGCAGTTCACGAGTATCCCGGGCACGTTCGGCGATCCGATCCGCGTGATCCAGACGCTGCCCGGCATCCAGCGCGCGCCGTTCGGTCTCGGCCTGTTGCTCGTGCGCGGCTCCAACCCCGACGACACCGGCATCTTCGTCGATGGCCACGAGGTCCCGGGGTTGTTCCACTTCCTCGGCGGACCTTCGATCTTCAACGCCGAGATGCTGGAATCGATCGACCTCTATCCCGGCGGCTTTCCTGGCCGGTTCGGGCGCCATCACGGCGGCGCCGTAGCGCTCGAGACCCGGCCGACGAAGTCCGATGGCATCCACGGCTCCGCCAAGGTCGACTTCATCGACGCCGGCGGCTACCTCCGCGCGCCGATCACCGACGATCTCTCGGTCGCGGTTGCCGGCCGGCGGTCCTATATCGACGCGTTCCTCGGCTTCGTCTTGCCGGCGCCCGCGCGTGGTGCGCAGCGCGTGGTGACGCCGATCTATTACGACTATCAAGCGCGCGTCGACTACAACCTGCACGAGGACGGCCGCGCGAGCCTGTTCGTGATCGGCTCCTCGGACGGGCTGCACGTGCTCAACCAGGATCCCGACGCGGCGGTGTCGCAGAACCTCGATAGCTCCGTGAAGTTCCTGCGGGTGATCGGCACGTACGAGCGACCGATGGCGGGCGACCTCGAGCTGACGCTCTCGCCGGCGTGGGGCCGCGATACCGTCTCGTTCAGCGGCGCGCAGGCGATGGCGTCGGGACCGTTCACGAGCCTGTCCGTGATCAACGACAACCTGTCGTACCGGATGCGGGTGAAGGGCAAGATCGCGTCGCGGCTCACGCTCGATACCGGCATCGACATGCTGTCGCGGATCACGCATTACCAGGCGCTCGTCCCGGTCGACGACAATGCGATCAACACGTCGGGGGTCGACATCCCACCGACCCAGGTGCTGCGCGGCTCGCTGCTGTTCGGCACCGGCGCGTATATCGATCTCGGCATCGACGTGACGGATCGGTTGAAGCTCGTGCCGACGTTGCGGGTCGACGACTTCATCCTCGATGGCATCGATCGAGAATCGATCGATCCGCGCCTGGTCGCGCGCTACAAGGTCGACGAGCAGTGGACGCTGAAAGGCTACGTCGGCCGGTTCACTCAGCCACCGCAGCCCGAGGCACTCGATCGCCGGTTCGGCAATCCGAACGTCGAGCTCGAGCACGGCATGCACTACGGGCTCGGCTACGAGTGGCACCCCGATCACGTGTGGTCGATCGACAGCGAGATCTATTACGTCGCGCGCTCGAACCTCGTGATCTTCTCCAACGACGTCACGCAGAACAGCGACGGCACGTATAGCTACGTCAACTTCACGAACGAGGCGGAGAACTACTCGTACGGGTTCGAGGCGATCGTCAAGCGCGAGATCACCGAGCACCTCTACGGCTGGCTGTCCTACACGTACAGCCGCGCGCGGGAGAAGCGCCATCCAACCTCCGATTGGCAGCCGACGACCTTCGATCAGCCGCACGTGTTGAACGCGGTCGCGAGCTACAAGCCAGGCGGCGGCTTCGAGATCGGTGGCCGGTTCCAGCTCGCGAGTGGCCGGCCCGAGACGCCGGTGATCGGCGCGACGTACGACGCCGATAGTGGCGGCTACGTGCCGGTGACCGGCGCCGCACGCTCGGTGCGCGACCCGACGTTCTATCAGCTCGACGCGCGTGTCGAACGCGACTGGTTGTTCGATCGCTGGACGTTCGGGCTCTACATCGACGTGATCAACGTGCTGAACACGACGAACGTCGAGGCTTATCAGTACGACTATCGCTACCGGCAACGGTCACCGATCACGAGCTTTCCGATCCTGCCAACGCTGGGAGTCAAAGGCACATGGTGAAGTGGCTCTTGCTACTCGCGCCGCTCGGCGCGTGCACGACGTTCGAGGATCCCGATGTCGTGATCGATCTGCGCGTGCTCGCGATGGTCGCCGACCCGCCGGACCAGGTGATCGACGTGGCGATGACGACGGACCCGGTGATGCTGTTGCAGCAGGTCGTGCCATCCCAGGTCTGCGCGCTGGTCTCCGATCGCAACTTCGATCGCGACCTGCGCTACACGTGGACGCTGTGCGCGCCGGCCTCCGACGATCGCTGCAATACGGACTCGCCGCACGCGATCCTCGACTCCGGGGTCGCGCCGGATCCCGATCAAGATCCGCCGCCGCCGCTGTGCACGACGATCAACCCGAACGGCAACTTGCTCGGTGTCGTGAACGATTACCTCAGCGGTGATCAGTTTCACGGCCTCGGCGGCATCTACTACGGCGTCGACCTCCAGCTCGGCGGCGTGGACGCGGATCCGGCGCAAGACATCTTCGCGGAGAAGGCGCTGCGCCTGATGCCGAACATCCCGGCCGATATCCAGGCGAATCACAACCCGACGCTCGCAGGGCTCGTCGCGAGTGATCCGAATGCCGAGATGACGAACCTCCAGCCGATGACGCTGAATTCGTGTGCGACGCCCGGGGCGCAAAAGCTCGAGGTCACGCCGCGGCAGAAAATCCGGCTCACGCCGATCGAAGCCGATGGTGTGCGCGAAACGTACGTGACGCCCACGATCGATGGTGGCGAGCGCACGTTCACCGAGAGCATCACGTACCAGTGGATCCTCGGCGCAGGCAGCGTGTCGAGCGGCAACTCCGGCGGCGGTCACGACGCGTTCGGTAACCTGGCACCTCTGTTCACCGACTTCACGGCGCCTTACGCGGCGGACCTCGCCGGCCCCGAGGACATCCCGCTATGGATCGTCGTCCGAGATGAACGTCTCGGCGCGGCGTGGTACGAGGCATGCATCCACGTCACACCATGAAGCCCGCGCTCGCTGCATCGATAACCGTGGTGATGGGATGCGCCGGTACCCCGGGCAAGGCCGCCACACCCGCGGGTCCGCCACCGGGCGAAGCACCACCCGCGACGAACACCGAGGCGACCGCGCCGCCGCAGCCGTTCGCCCCGGGCACCGCACCGGTCGTCCCCGAGAAGGGCGGTCCGACGGGGAGCCTCGGCCCGGCCCCACTGCCCATCGTGCTCGCGTCGAATCCGACGCCGAACGCGCCCGCGGTGGTGACGGCTGCTGCGCCCGTCGAGAAAGTCGGCGCGCCGCTGATGAAGCGCGGCACCGTCGAGGTCAACGGCAGCGGGTTCGACGTGGCGAGCGTGACACGCGCGCTGAACAAGTCGACCGCGAGCTTCTTGCTCTGCTACCAGAATTCGGCGACCCAGAACCCGAACATCGCGGGGACGACGACGCTGACGTTCAAGGTCGATCACGACGGCAAGGTCTCGGATGCCGATACCAGCGGCGGGCTCGATCGTGAAGTCGAGCACTGCCTCGTCGGCGTCGTCACCGGCATCGCGTTTCCGAAGGGCCGCGATGCGACCGCGAATGCGAAGGTCAACTACCCGCTGACGTTCTCGATGAAGTAGGCGTCAGTCGATCGTGAACGACACGGCGTTCGAGATCCGACCGCCAGCGGTCACGGTCACGCTGACCTTCGTCGGGCCGCTGCTAGGGACCTCGACCATGATCGCGTCGTTGGCCCACGTGGTCGCGACGCCGGGCGTGGTGCCGAAGTTCACGGTGCCGGCGGTATTGCAGGTCGGATCTTCCTGGCCGTTGTCGGGGCGCTGGCAGAAGTAGCTGCCGGCGACCATCACGATCGCGCCGGCACTCGCGTGAGCGGGCACGATGCTCGCGATCAACGGTGCCGGCACGTCGTCGTTCGCCGCGCAGGCCGCGAGCGCGACGAGCGCCGCGAGCCCGAACTTCGCTAAGCGCAGGCGTCGCATAGCCCACGCACATGGACTTCGACCTGCCGCTGCTTGACCGAGCGCGGTGGCTTCGAGCGCGACGCTTGGCGCGAGATCGCGAGCTCCAGCTCGGGCAAGCACTCGACGGTGCCGCACTCGGTGCAAACGAAGTGCGGATGCGCGCCGCTCGCGTGCTCTTCGCTCACGGCCTCGAACCGCCACACGTGGTCGCCGACGTCGGTGCGGCGCACGAGGCCGGCCTCCGCGAGATCGGTGAGGTTGCGATAGATCGTCGCGCGGTCCCACGCTTGGCTCGCGAGGCGATCGGCGACATCAGCGTGCGACCTCGGCGTGTCCGACGCGCGGAGCAACTCCAGCACCGCGAGTCGCGACGGCGTCGCCCGCAATCCTTTAGCGCGGACCGCGCTGCGGAGCTCGTCAAGGCTTTGCTGCCGACTCGCCATGCGGCCACTGTACGTCTTTGCCTTGACGGGCGCAAGCACCTGCAACTCGTGTGCATCTAGCTCGTGGGTGTGCTGTAGTCCGGGTTCGCTTCGAGATGGAAGTGATCGTGATGCGACTTCGGATCGTTCTTCGGCGTCAGTACGGTGCGAAACGCCGCGCTGTCGTTGACCGTGCGCTCGACGGCGAGCAACAGCTCGTCGCCCGCCTTGTAATCTTTCGCGACCACGGCTTCGCGCCCGGTGTCATCCACGAACGACACGACGTCCATCGCGAGGCCGAGCGCGTGGCGAGACAGCATCGGCAGCGTCTTGCCGCCGACGCGCACGTTGCTCCAGCGATACGTGCTGCCGACATGGACCTCGCGGACACCTGCGTCGTACAGCCGCGGTGCGAGCGTCGCGAGTGCGAGCGCGAGCTGGCAATCCATCGCCGGTAGCGTCTTCGCGTAGACCGGCACGTAGGCGATGCCGCCGAGCTGACCATCGGTGAGCTCGACCGGATCGACCATGTGACCCGCCGACTTCGCTGCCTGCCACGCGACACCGAGCGTGTCGAGCTGTGCTTCGCACGCTCTGGCCGCCGCCTTCATCGTGGGGCTCGGCGGCCACGCGAAGCCACGCGGCAGGTTGTTCGCGCGCGATGGTCTCTCGGGTGCTGCGAACGCTGTCACTCCCGCGAACAGAACGATGCCGATCGGCGTTAGTCGCGGCATGGCGCGCACCCTAGCAGAGTACGCTCGCGCGATGGACCTGGAGATCCTGGAGGCGCTCGCCTTATCCGACGACCGCGGTGCAGCGCTGGCGCAGCTGCTGCCGGGGAGCGAGGACCACGACTATTTCCGGTGCATCCACGCGCAACAGCGAGGCGATCTGGACGAGGCAGACCGCATCATCGCCGGCTGGCCGGATCGTCATGGCGCGCACTCGCGCTACCGCACCCTGACGCTGCGCCAATTGATGTATCGCGTCGTGCGAGAGCCCGAGCCCGCCGCGGACGAGCTGCGTGATCGACTCGGCGTCTCGCACTGGCACGAGGCGGAGGTCGCCGCGATCGATCCGTCGCGGCCGACCCGGCTCGCGCCCGGCGCGTTCGATGGCAAAGCGTTGCTCGCGCGTGGTGTCGAGTATTCGAGCGACCTCGCGCAGGTCACCGATGAAGGCCTCTACGAGCTCCTCGCTACCGAGCTCGATCACACGCGGCGCCACGTGCTGCTCGATCGCTTGCACCACACGCCGGCGAAGCAGCTGCCGGCACTGGTCGCCGCGGATCTCCATGCACGCAGCCAGCAGTTCGGCAGCTCGCGGGTCCACGGCGAGCTCACGCTCGATCAGTTAACCGAGGTCGCGCGCCAACGCCGCGAGCTCCAAACCGACCGCGCGTGGATCGAAGCGGTGGTGCGGCGGATGCGGCCACCTGCGTCGGTCGATCTCGCGCTCGATCGCGATGCGCGAGAGGCGTATCTCGTCGAGCTGTGGGCGTTCGTGGCGAAGCTGCCGCCGGCGTCGAGCTCGCTGAAAGCGCACGTGCTGTGGCACCTGCTCGATGCGCAGCGCCGCCGCGATGCGGAGCCCGACCGCGCGTTGCTCACCGGATTCTTGCACTTGCCGCGCGCAGCCGCGTACGTGATTCGCCGCGAGGTCCGCGGCGAAGAGCTCGTGTCGGCGACTGCGGACTTCAGTGCGGTCACCGGCCTGTGGGTCGCAGGCAGCGATGAAGAGCTCGTGCGCGACTTGCTCCAGCGCCGGATCGAAGATGCGCCGCACTACGCGGCGTTCCTCGATCGCGCGTGGCTCGAGGCAGTGATCGCCGAGACGCGGCTGCTCACCGGCGCCGGCGATATCGAATCCGCGACCCGCGTGCTCGGCCCGGCCCGCGCGGCGCAGATCCGCGAGCGCGTCGAGCTCGCGTGGTGCTTGCACGACAAGACGCGATTCGCGGCCGACGAGCCTGTCGTCCTCGACGTCGACGTCAAGCACGTGCCCGAGCTGACCGTGAACGTATTCCGCGTCGATCCGCTCGCTTACTTCCACGTTCACGAGAAGGAGGTCGGTGTCGAGCTCGATCTCGACGGACTGGCCGCGAGCCACGAGCTGGTGCTGCGATTCCCCGAGCCGCCGGTGCGCCGCGTCCGCCGCCGGATCGAGCTGCCGATGTGTGCGCGCCCCGGCACGTACGTGATCGATCTGATCGGGAACGGCATCGCGAGCCGCGCGGTGATCCATAAAGGTCGGCTGCGGTTCGTGACGCGCGCCGGTGCGGCCGGCCATGTCGTCGAGGTCCTCGACGATGGCGGTCACGCACTGCCAGGCGCTCGCGCGTGGGTCGGCGAACGCGAGTACGTCGCCGACGACCGGGGCTCGTTCGTGGTGCCGTTCTCGGCCGCGGTCTCGAAGCTGCCGATGCTGCTGATCCACGGCGACCTCGCGCAGGTCGCGACGTTGGTCGTGGACACCGAGCGCTACGAGCTCGACCTCCAGCTCGCGCTCGATCGCCAGCAATTGACGGCCGGGCGCACGGCGCAGGCGCTCGCCCGCGTGCGCTTGCGCTGTGGCGGCGCGCCCGCGTCGCTCGCGTTGATCGACCACGCGACGTGGGACATCACGGTGACCGATCGCGCCGGTGTACCGACGACGAAGTCGCAGCCGCTCGTGCTCGTCGACGCCGAGGTCGCGGTACTCGAGCTCCCGCTCGGCGATGACGTCGCACGCGTCCAGGTCGCGGTCCGCGGCAAGGTGCAGGTCGTCGCGGAGCAACGCGAGCAGGAGCTCGTCGCGGCGGAGTCGATCGAGGTCGCGACGATGCACGGGACGTTCGCGACCGAGGCGCTGTACCTCGCGCGCGCCGCCGCGGGTTGGGTGGTGCACGCACTCGGCAAGTCCGGCGAGCCTCGCGCGCAGCGCCCGGTCAGCATCGTGCTAGTCCACCGCTGGTCGCGGATCGAATTGACGTGCGAGCTCGCGACCGATGCGCACGGCAGAGTCGAGCTCGGCGAGCTGCCCGGCGTGCAACGGATCACCGCGACGCTTGGTGCGGGCACGCAGACCTGGATCACCGACGATCCGGAGCTCGCGTGCCCGCCAATCGTGGTCGAAGCCGGAGCTCCGGTGATCGTGCCGGTGCCGGCGAGCCGGACCTCCGCGGAGCTGGTCCGCGGCCTGTCGCTCGTCGAGATCCGCGGTGGCGCGCCACAGCGCCACGTCGCCGAGGTCACGATCTTGCAGCTCGCGAGCGGGATCCGGATCGACGGGCTCGCCGCGGGCGACTATCAAGTGCGAGGTGCCGGCCTGTTGCCGGCGCGGCTGCGCGTCGTCGCCCCGACTCAGATCGCGATGCGCCAGGCGGTGACGCCGACGGAGATCGTCGAGCTCTCGCGCAAGGCGCCGGCGATCGCGTCGGTGACCGTCGATCGAGAGCTGGTGGTCGAGCTCGTGTTCCCGACCCCCGAGACGCGCGTCCACGTCGTCGCGACCCGGTTCCTGCACGCCCCCGCATCGCCGTTCGGTTACAAGTACCTCCCGCTGCACGCACGCGCGGATCGACCGCCGGGCGTCGACTACGTGTCCGGGCGCGAGCTCGGCGACGAGTATCGCTACGTCCTCGATCGCCGGACCGCGCGGCGCTATCCCGGTGTGCTGCTCGACAAGCCGAGCCTGTTGCTCGACCCGTGGGCGCGCCGCACGACCTCGACCGCCATCGCCGACGCGCGTGGCGGTGGCAACTTCCGCGCGGCCGCACCGCGCGCGATGGCCGGCTATGCGCCGCAGCCCTCGATGGCACCGCGCGGCCAGGAAGGGAACGCCGATGCGTACGTGGGCTACGACTTCCTGGCCGACCCGCCGGTCGTGGTCGCGAACCTCGTGCCGCGCGACGGCCGGATCACGATCCCGATCGCCGAGCTCGGCCACGCGACCGCGGTGACGATCCTCGTCGACGATCCTGCGGGGTTGGTCGAGCGCGATGTCTGGTTGCCCGAGCCCATGCTCGAGCCGCGCGATCTGCGGCTGCGCGTCGCGCTCGATCCCGATCGCCACGCACTGCAGACCAAGACGATCTCACCGCTGCGCACCGGCGGCGTGCTCGAGATCCGCGACCTCGCGACCGCGAAGATCCACTTGCTCGACTCGCTCGAGCGCGCGCATGCATACCTGCTCGCGCTCCGCGACGACAGTGCGCTGCGCGACTTCGCGTGGGTCACCCGCTGGCACGCGCTCGCGGATAGCGAACGGCGCGAGCTGTACTCGAAGCACGCATGCCACGAGGTCCGGCTATTTCTCTACTTCAAGGACCGCGCGTTCTTCGACAGCGTCGTCCGACCGCACCTCGCTCACAAGCGGACCAAGACGTTCGTCGATCACTGGCTGCTCGATGCCGAGGTTTCGACATACCTCGAGCCCGCGAAGCTGATCCAGCTGAACGCGTTCGAGCTCGCACTGCTCGGACGGCGGCTGCGCGCGGAGCCCGCGCTCGTCCGGATCCTCGCGGATCGGGTTTTGATCCAACCGCCCGATCCGGGGACCGATACGAAGCTCGTCGACGCGTTGCTCGGCGCCTCGGTGCTCGAAGGCGCGAACGAGCTCTCCGAGATCCAAGCGCAAGCGTTCGGCGCGGCGAGTGCGATGGTCGCGATGGATGCACCGCCGCCGCCGGGTGGTCCGGCCGCCGGCGCAGTAGCACCCGCGCCCGCACGCGCTCGCGTAGCTGCGTCCCCGAAGATGAAGAAGGAGGCGCGCGACGACGACAGTGATGACGAATACGGCGGCGACATGCTGAAGGCCGACGTCTCGCGCCGGCATCAGGAAGCGCCGATGTTCCGGCCCGCCGACAAGACCCAGGAGTGGGCCGAGCACAACTGGTATCACCGTACGCCCGCCGAGAGCGGCGCCGACATGATCGGCGCGAGCCGGCTGTGGCGCGACTATGCGCAGCAGGAGTCCGGCGACTTCTTGTCACCGTGGTTCGGGCTCGCCACCGGCAGCTTCGCCGAAGCGATGTGCGCGCTGGCGGTGATCGATCTTCCGTTCGTCGCGAAGTCGCACGTGATGAAGGCCGACGGTCCGGCGCTGACGATCACGGCTGCCGGCAATGCACTCGCTGGTACGTCCCAGCTCGTCGATGTGGCCGCCGTCGCAACAACCGCGTCGATCGTGGTCGGCCAGTCGTACGTGCGCGCCGATGACCGTTATCAGCTCACCGACGGCGAGCAAGTCGACAAGTACGTCACCGGTCCGTGCGCGGCCGGCGTGGTCTACACGTGCCTCGTCGTGCTCGCAAACCCGACGAGCTCGCGCCAGCGGATCGCCGCGCTGCTCCAGATCCCGCGCGGCAGTATCGCGGTCGGCGGCACGCGCGCGACGCAGACGATCGACATCGCACTGGCGCCGTACGGCACGCACGGCCACGAGTACTCGTTCTACTTCCCGCTGCCGGGTCGGTT
>JBDUAS010000174.1:0-15543 GCA_040004535.1 Deltaproteobacteria bacterium | reverse complement strand
GAAACGGGTGCGCCGGATCCATCGCCTGCGGCGTGACGAGCGGGAAGATGTTGCGAAGGTAGAACTCGCGGATCCACGCGCGCTCCTGCGCGTCGAGCTCCTTGAACGGCGCGATCCACACGCCGACCGCCTTGAGCTCGCCGAGCAGCTTGTCGACGATCTGGATCTTCTTGGTCTCGAGTCGCGTGATCAGATCGAGACAGTCCGCGATCTGCTGCTGTGGCGTGCGCCCGTCGGGCGTCGTCGAGTGCAGCTGCGCGCCGACCTGTTGCTTGAGACCGCCGATCCGCTTCTGAAAGAACTCGTCGATGTTCGAGCTGACGATCGCGAGGAACTTGACGCGCTCGAGCAGCGGCACGCGCTCGTCCTCGCCCTCGTGCATGACGCGCCAGCAGAAGTTGAGGTACGTGAGCTCGCGGTTGAGATAGAGCTCGGGCGCATCGAGTGCGGTCGGCACGATGTCGCCGACGCCGGGCGCCGGAGGCGTGCGCCCCGACACCTCGATCGTACGCAGCGACGGCCGCGCCGTCGGCTCGCTCTCGACGATCTCCAGCCGGTGCACGGTCGGAATCGCTTCGTGCAGCCCACTGTGTCGCTCGGCGGCCATCTCCACGAAGTATAGCTCTCCGGTGACCACCGCGTGACGGTGAGCCAGGACCGAAAGGAGCTGGAATTCGCTTAGTTAAGCGAACGGTCTTCGTTACCGTTCAGGACGTTGAAGTAGCGCTTCTGACCCGCCTGAATGACCCAGACATACGGCATCTGCACTCCCGCGTCCTGGACGTCCCAATGGCCGAGGTCCGCCCGCCACAACGCCTTACCCGTGCGCAGCTCGATCGCGACGAGCGCGTGCCACTTGTTGTCGCCTCCTACGATTTCGTAGGACCGGATGTGATCGGTGACGGTGATCGGGCCCTTCGCCTGGGTCGTGATCGGTTCGTGTGCCACCTCGAGCCGGAACCCACCGATCTTCGCCGCATCCTTCATACCGAGCGCGAACACTTCGGCCTTGCCGCTACGCTCGACGCGAACGGTGACCGCGACGTCATTCCACGCGATCGCCGGCCGGCCCTTCTCGCCGACGTAGTGGGGGATCAGCGCCTGCCACTCCGTCTCGCCCTTGCGATCGAGCTCGAGGAACGAGCGATCGCCGCCGGCTTCGGCGCGGACGACGAGCCGAGAATCCGGATCGACCTGGAACGTATCGATCACCTCGCCGGCGTGCGGCCGCGCGTGGACCACGTACCAGATGCCGGCGCCACCACCCGCGAGGCCGACGGCGAGGATCGTGGGGCCGAGCCAGCGCATCTTCATGAGGTTCCTGTGGCCCGACTCAGCTCTGACCGACCGGCTTGCCACCGAGGGTGTTCGTGTGATCGAACGGTTTCGGGCGCTCGAGCGCGGACTTCGCTCCGAGCTTCGCCTGGACGAGCACGCGCCGGCCACTCCCGAAGAACACGGTGACCTTGCCGTCCTCCGAAACCTCGACGACGCCTTGCCCGAAGTTCGGGTGCTCGACGCGTTCGCCGACGGCGAAGCTCTCGGACGCGCGATACGACCGCGCGGGCTTCGAGAGATCCGCGGCGACCGCCGGCTTCTCGAACCGCTCGACCACCTTCGTCCGTTCGGGCTTCGGCGTCGTCAACGACGGTTGGCGCACGGCTTTTGGCGCGCCATGCGGGTTCTTGTAGCGATGTTCCTTGTTGCACTCTTTGCAGTGCACTTTGACGATTTGATCGCCGACCTTGGCGACCACCACGTGCCAGACGTCACCGCACTTGGAGCACAAAGCTTCGACATCAGCTCCGACGGCAGCACTCATCGCGCAGAGCATAGCAGACATGGTATTTCGTTGACGTGAGCCAGGCTGCCGCAGACGCGCTGGTGAGTGAAGGTCACGAGTTGTTCCGTGCGGAACAGTTCGATCAAGCCGCTTCGCGTTTTCAGCGCGCGGTCGTTGCGTTCCCACCGCATGCGGTCGGCTGGAAGGGGCTCGGTCACGCGCTGCTGTGTCTCGGTAAGCCACACGAGGCGGCGCGCGCATTCGATCAGGCGGTCGGCCTGCGGCCCGATAGCGCGACGGCGCTATGGGGCGGCGCCCTCGCGCACGCCGAGATCGGGAACAAGGTCGTCGCTCAGAACTACTTGCGCCGCACGCTCGTGCTCCAGCCGACCTGGATCGCGATGGCGCAGGGCGTGCCCCAGCTCGCCCATTTCCTCCAAATCTCGACGAAGGCCGCGGATTTACTGCGTGCGGTGTTCGGCGCGTTCTCGGGCCGGACGTATCGCCACGCGATGGATTCGCAGCGCGCGATCGAGGTCGGCCGGATCGCGAACCTGCCGGTGTTCGGGCAGTGGACGTTCGTCACGATCGGTGTGTCGAACAAGGACTGGCCAGAGGCGCGGCCGCGCGTCGAGCTCGTGATGGCCTCGACCGTCGATACCGAGATCTGCGGTCAGATCCTCGCGAACCTCGGGTTCCATTTGACCTCGACCGAGTTCTTTCCGGAGCCCGGCACGATGGTGCGCGATGTCGTGGCGTCGCTCGATGCGGGCGAATTGTCGCATCGGCTCCCGCACGTCTACGTCCACTTGCCGAAGGCGTGGAACGTCCACTTGCCACTCGATATCGGTCCGCCGGCGATCACGCTCGCGCAGGTGTTCCCGATCAGCGAGCACGAGTATCAGACGTGGCGCAACCTCGGCGCCGAGCGCTTCGAACGCACGTTGGTCGACCGCAGGGTCGACATCGCGGATCTCCGGCGTAACGGTCTTTAAGCGCATCGTCACTATTGCCGTTTTGACATCGCAACTTGCGGGAATACCCGGTGTCTCGGCCGGTGTACGCTCCGAGCACGCGATGACAGCGCTGATCGAGCTCGTCGACATCGCCCGCTATTACGTCATGGGTGACGAGCGGATCGCCGCGCTCGATGGCGTGTCGTTCTCGATCGCGCGCGGCGAGATGGTCGCGATCGTCGGCTCGTCGGGCAGCGGCAAGTCGACGCTGCTCAACATCCTCGGCTGTCTCGACACGCCCTCCGCCGGCGAATACCGGCTCAATGGGACGAACGTTCAGAACCTGTCGGACGACGATCGCGCGCGGGTGCGCAATCGCGACATCGGATTTGTGTTTCAGAGCTTCCAGCTGCTGCATCGCGCGTCGGCGCTGAAGAACGTCGGACTGCCGCTCCAGTACCGAGACGTGCGACGGCGTGAGCGCGAGGACCGCGCCAAGAAGGTGCTCGAGCGGGTCGGGCTCGGGCATCGCATGGGGCACAAGCCGTATCAATTGTCGGGCGGCCAGCGCCAGCGCACCGCGATCGCGCGCGCGCTCGTGACCGAGCCGTCGCTGCTGTTGTGCGACGAGCCGACCGGCAACCTCGATTCCTCGACGACCGAGGACATCATGGGGTTGTTCAAGGCGCTGCACGATGAAGGAAACACGATCATCATCGTCACCCACGAGCCGGAGATCGCGGCGCGGTGCCCGCGGGCGATCCGCGTGCTCGATGGCAAGGTCACATCGGATGGTAAGGGCAGCGACGTCGCGTATGTCGCGAAGGGCGCCGCGTGAACCGCGCGGTTTGCCTGGCCGCGCTCGCGGCGTGTCACGGCGCGGTCGAGAAGCAAGCGACGCGCGAGGTCACGCGCACCGCGGTCGTGACGCGTGGCGATCTGAACGATCGCGTCCTCCTGACCGGCGACCTGCGCGCGCCGAGCTCGGTCGATCTGACATCGCCGCGTACCGAGAACTGGATGATCGCGATCCGCTGGCTCGCGAAGGACGGCGCCGAGGTCAAGGCCGGCGAGCGCGTGCTCGAGTTCGACAACACGGCGGTGACGTCGACGCTCGAGCAGAAGAAGCTGCAGTTGATCGAAGCCGAGATGGCGTTTCGCAGCGCGAAGGATCTGTCCGCGATCGAGACCGAGACGAAGAAGAACGCGCTCGATCAGCATCGCGTCGCGCTCGCCAAGGCGCGGGTCAAGGCCGACGTCCCGGAGGACCTCGTCAGCAAGCGCGAGTTTCAGGAGCGCCAGCTCGCAAAGAAGCAGATGGAGGCCGAGGTCAAGAAGGCCGAGACCGAGCTCATCGCGCAGGGTCAAGAAGCGAAGCTCGATCTCGAGGTCAAGCAGATCGAGCTCGACAAGGCGAAGCGCGCGATCGAGGTCGCCGAAAAGACGATCACCGATCTCGTCTTGAGGGCGCCGAAGGATGGCGTGGTGGTGATCGGCGATCACCCGTGGGAAGGCCGCAAGTTTCACGAGAACGATCAGGTCCAGCCGGGCTGGGCGATCGTGTCGATGCCGGACATCACGCAGCCGATGGAGGTCCGCAGCCAGCTGTCGGACGTCGACGACGGCCGCGTCACGGTCGGGATGACCGGGTCGTGCACGCTCGATGCGTATCCCGCGGATCCGATCGCGTGCGTGGTGCTCGACCTCACGCCGGTCGCGCGGCCGACGAAGAACGAGAATTCGCAGCGCCGCGAGTTCGCCGTGCGGCTGTCGCTCGCGAAGACCGATCCGACGCGGATGCGACCGGGGATGTCCGTCAAGATCGCGCTGCCGCGCCCGTCGGTGAAGGCCGCGTTGCTCGTGCCGCGAGGCGCCGTGCTCGCGAAGGACGTCAAGCTCGGTGCGTGCGACGCGCAGCATTGCGTCGTCGAGAGCGGCCTCGCAGAGGGCGACACCGTCGCGCTCGAAGGTGGCTCGTGAGGCTCGTCCTGCTGCTCGGCATCTTGGCGAGTTGCAGCAAGCACGCCGGCGAGCTCCAGTTCGTCGACGTCAAGAAGGATGACCTCACGATCGGCGCCGAGATCTCCGGCGGCCTCGAGGCGATCGATTCGACCGATATCCATCCGCCGAGCATCGGCCAGATCTGGAACTTCAAGATCGCGCAGATCTCGAGCGATGGCGACGACGTCAAGGCCGGCGAGCCGGTGGTCGCGTTCGATCCGTCGGAGGTGATGCGCGACCTCGAGACGATGCAGAACGAGGCCGACGCCGCGCAAAAGAAGCTCGAGCAGAAGCGCAACGACGCGGCGCTCGCGCGGCGCGATGACGACCTCAAGGTCGCCGAGGCCGAGTCGGGCTTGAAGAAAGCCGGGCTCAAGGCGGCCGGCTCGCCGGATCTCGTCGCGGCGGTCGATCTCGAGACCGAGCGGCTCGACGAACAGAACGCGAAGCTCGTGCTCGCGGGCGCGAAGTTCCACGCCGAATCGACGAAGAAGTCCGACGAGCAAGAGCTCGCACAGCTCGCCGAGAAGGCGACGTACGCGAAGCACCGCGCGGAGGTGTTGCGCGCGAGCCTGAGCCAGATGCAGGTGCCATCGCCGCGCGACGGCACGATCGTGGTGCCGACCGACTGGCAGGGCAACAAGAAGAAGGTCGGCGACCCGGCGTGGCGCGGTGAGACCGTGCTCCAGGTCGTCGGCCTCGGCAAGATGCAGGGCAAGGGCATCGTCGACGAGGTCGACCTCGCGCGCGTCCGCACGCAACAGCCGGTCACGCTGCGGCTCGACGCGCTTCCCGACGTCAAGCTGACCGGTCACATCGATCAGATCGAGAAGTCGGTCGACGCGAAGTCGAACACCGATCCGAGCCGCGTCGCGAAGCTGGTGATCGCGCTCGACAAGACGACGGTGCCGCTGCGCCCGGGCATGCGGTTTCGCGGCGAGGTCGAGACCGAGAAGCTCGTCCAGGTCATCCAGGTCCCGGTCGAGGCCGTGTTCGTCACCGCGGATGGTCCGGTCGCGTATCGCAAGCAGGGCAGTGGGGTCGAGAAGGTCAGGCTGGTGCTCGGCAAGCGTTCGGCATCGGCGATCGAGGTCAAGTCGGGGCTCGCGCCCGGCGATCGCGTGTCGCGCGTGCAACCGGGAGCGAAGTCGTGAGGATCTTGCTGCGCGTCGTCGCGCTGGTCGTCGTGGTCGGCGGCCTCGGCGTAGGCGGCTGGTGGTTCCTGTCGCGCGATGCGGGCGCCGGCGATGCGACGGCGACCTACGTCGCGAAGAAGGAGAAGTTCGTGCGGCGGGTGACCGCGGAGGGCAACCTGCGCGCGGTCAAGGCAACCAAGATCTCGACGCCGCGCAACGCCGGCACGTTCGGACCGATGAAGATCGCTTGGCTCGCGCCGGACGGCGTGTTCGTCAAGAAGGGCGAGGTCGTCGCGAAGTTCGATCCGAGCGATCCGGAGAAGCAGCTGCGCGACGGCCAATCGGACCTCGCAGCGGCGAATGCGAAGCTCGCGAGCGAGCGGATCAAGGCGAAGACCAGTGTCTCGGGTCGCGAGACCGACGCGGACACCGCGGCCGACGAGCTGGAGCAGCAGAAGCGGTTCGCGCAGAAAGATCCGGAGATCTTCTCGCGCAACCAGATCATCGAGTCCGAGATCGATCAGAACCTCGCCGGTGCGAAGCAGGATCACGCGACGCAGGCCAAGCAGATCGAGGGCCGGCGCTCGAGCTCGAACGCCGCGGTGATCGACGTCGAGCGCAAGAAGGCCCAGCTCGCGATCGATCACGCGACGAAGACGCTGTCGAGCATGGAGGTCAGCGCACCGCACGACGGCGTGCTCGTGCTGCAACGCAACTGGAACGGCGCGCTGCCGAAGCTCGGCGATTCGCTGTTCCCCGGCCAGGGTCTCGCCGAGATTCCACTCCTCGATGCGATGGAGGCCGAGGTCTACGTGCTCGAGGTCGATGGGGCCGGCTTGGTCGAGAAGCAGCCTGCGGACGTGATCGTCGAGGCGCGGCCGGATCAGACGTTCCATGGCAAGATCCGCGTCGTCGACAAGCTCGCGCAGCCGCGCGACCAGGGCTCGCCGGTGAATTATTTCGGCGTCACGATCGCGCTCGACGCGACCGATACGAAGATCATGAAGCCGGGCCAGCGGGTGCGCGCGACGCTCGTGCTCGATCAAGAGGACGCGATCGTCGTCCCGCGCCAGGCGGTGTTCGAGAAGGACGGCAAGCCGATCGTCTACAAGCAGGACGACACCGGCTTCACGGCGACGTCGGTCGAGCTCGGCGTCGCGAGTGCCGGGCGGGTCGTGATCAAGAAGGGACTCTCCGAAGGCGACCGGATCGCGCTGCGCGATCCGACGCGCACGCTCGACGCGCTCGGCAGCGGCTCGGGATCGGGGTCGGCGAAGTGAGGCGGATCCTCGACGCTTTCGCGACCGCGTTTGGCTCGCTCGGCGAGCACAAGCTGCGGACGACGCTGACGATGCTCGGCATGATGTTCGGCGTCGGCGCGGTGATCGCGATGCTGTCGATCGGTGCCGGCGCGGAGAAGCAAGCGCTCGCGTTGATCGACAAGCTCGGCACGCGCAACGTCGTGTTGCGCGCGAAGCAGTACAAGCCGGACGAGCTCCAGGAGCTGCGCAAGAAGTCGATCGGGCTGTCGCAACGCGATATCGAAGCGATCGAAGAGGCCGTACCCGGCGTCGCGTTCGCCACGCCGCGCGTCGAGCTCGACCCGTACAAGATCCTCGCCGCCGGCGGCAAGACGACCGCGCAGGTCTACGGCGTCGGTCATCGCCACCGCGACGTGATCTCGTTCGCAATTGCGGAAGGTCGGTTCTTCGACGCGCGCGATGTCACGAACCACGGCCAGGTCTGTGTGATCGGCGCGGGCGTTCGCCGCGACCTGTTCGGTGCGGACCCGGCGCTCGGCAAGGACGTCAAGATCAACGATGTCTGGTTCGAAGTGATCGGCGTGCTCGCGCCCGAAGCGAACCCCGTGTCGAACGTGCAAGGCGTCTCGGTGTCGTCGAGCGAGCACGAGATCTACGTTCCCGCCTCGACGGCGCTGCGCAAGCTCGATCACGATCCGCTGAAGTCACCGCTGTCGGAGATCGTCGTGCGGCTCGACGACAAGGCGCCCGCCGGCGAGACCGGCGCCGTGATCGGCACGCTGCTCGATCGGCTGCACGGCGGGGTCCGCGACTACGACATCGTCGTGCCGGAGGCGTTGCTCCAGCACTCGAAGCAGACCCAGCAGCTGTTCAACCTCGTGATGGGTTTGATCGCCGGCATCTCGTTGCTCGTCGGCGGCATCGGCATCATGAACATCATGCTCGCGTCGGTGCTCGAGCAGACTCGCGAGATCGGGGTGCGCCGCGCCGTGGGTGCGCGCCGCGCTGACATCCGGTTCCAGTTCCTCGTCACCGCGTTCTCGCTCGCGTTGCTCGGCGGGTTGCTCGGCGTCGCGCTCGGCGTCGCGCTCGGCCGTGGCGTCGCGGTCTACGCGGACTGGCCGACGGTGGTCACGACGTGGTCGATCGCGCTATCGATGGGCGTGTCGATCGTCGTCGGGGTCGCGTCGGGCATGTATCCCGCGATGCGCGCGGCCAAACTAGATCCGATTCAGGCGCTCCATGCGGAGTAACCCTACCAGGTGATGACGACGGAGCCGGGCCCCAGGTGATTGCCGGCGACGTTGTTTTGGTTCGTACCGCTGTTGATCGATCCACCGCCACCGCCGCTGTATGTCGAGCCGGCGTACGAGCCGCCGCCGCCGCCGGAGTAACCACCGCCGCCACCGCCAGTGAACCCGGCCGTGCCGCCCCCTCCGAACCCGCCGTTGCGGCCACTCTGCGAACCGCCGATCCCACCGGCGCCGCCGTTGACGTATGCGTTCCCCGGCGAGTTTGGCGTGCCGTAGTTCGTCGAGCCGCTCATCCCGCCGTTCGAGTTGTTCACGCCGTTCGTCGCGTAGCCACCACCGCCGGTACCGCCCTGATAACAGCCGGAGCAGTTCAGCGTCGTGCCACCGTTGCCGCCCGCGCCGCCGGCACCAGGAAACGACGGAGCCGAGTTGATGCCGCCACCGTCTTGGCCGTTCGTCACGACTTGTCCGGGACCGCCGCCGACTCCACCGGTCGGCGTGCCACCCGATGCGCCACCGCCGCCGCCGGCGATCACTAGGATCGTCTGGTCGCGCACGACGAACGAACCGCCACCACCCGCGCCGCCGCGCTGGCCCGTCGTGCCGCTGCCGTCGGCGCCAAGGCCACCGACGATGATCGATAGGTTCTGACCGACCGCGACCGCGAAGTCACCTCCGAGCGTCGCACCATAGCCACCGATCACGGTCGGTGCACCGCCGCCTTGCGCACCGGCCGCGACGATGTGCAGCGAGCTCACGCACGCGGGCACCGCGAACGTCTGGATCGCGCCGTTCGGCGAGAAGCTCGTCGTGCCGTGGTTGTTGTTGACGTGCGTGCAGCCCATCACGGCATCGCACGCGTCGGTCGTGCACGCATCGGCGTCGTCGCAGCCGACCAGCGCGTGCGCGCACGTGCCGTTGTCACACGTGTCGGTCGTGCACGCGTTCGTGTCGTCGCACGAGGTCGTACACACGTGCCCGGCATCACTGCCACTGCCACTGCCACTGCCACTGCCACTGCCACTGCCGTCGCTACCGCCGTTGCTCGCGTCGTCGCCGCCGCCGCTGGTATCTTGCGTCGACGAAGCCTGGGCGCACGCGACCACGAGACCGAGCGCGAGCACGGACATCCTCATCAGTCGGGAGCTTATCGAGCGGGCGTGGTGACGTCGAGCTGAATGTGGCGCTGGTCGAGTAACAACCCCGTCGCTTTGAGCAGGGCCGCCGTCGCCTTCTTGTGGACCAAAACCGCTTGCAGCTCCGCTAGCTGCGCCTGGGCGAGCTCGTCCTGGTGCTGTGCGAGCGTGAAGTTCGACGACTGATTCGACAGGAACTTACGCTGCTCGACCTCGAGGCTCTCCGTCGACAACTGGCGGAACTTCGACGCCGCGAGCACCTGACGCGCCGCACTAGCTTGATTGCGAACGGCGTCACGGACCGCGAACCAGATGTCCTGGACCGCCTGGTCGCGCCGCACGATCGCCATCTGATGATGCGTGCGCTCGATCTCGGTCTGCGCCGCGGTCGCCCGCCGCAGCGGCGTCCAGATGAAGTTCAAGACCAGGCTGTAGGCGTGCGCGTCCGCGCGACGGACATCGTCGAGCGTCGAGCCGTACGCACCGTCCTGTCCGATCAGCTCGCCCGAGAGCCCGACATCGAGCTGCGGCAGCTCGTTGTTCTCGGCCTGGCGAACTGCGAGCAATGCGGTCTGCAGATCGAGATCGAGTTGCGCGAGCTCGGGCCGGTGCTTGATCGCGATGCCGAGGGCGTCTTCGGCGGAGTTGTCCTGCGCGACGAACTGCGGCGGCTCGACCGGCAAGATCGGTCGCGACCACTGCTCGCGCGGCAGGTTCAGCACCGAGCGCAGGAGGTCGTAGCTCTGATCGATCGCGGCCTCCGCCTGCAGGACCTGGAGCTTGCGTTGCGCGAGCGTGCTCTCCGCCGCGATCAGATCCGACGGCGGCATCAACCCCGCGTCGATCTGGCGGCGGGTCAGCGCCATCTGATCCTCGGCGCGCTTCTGCGAGCGCAGCTGGAGGTCGTAGCTGTAAAGCGTCTGGACCACGTCCCAGTACGCGTTCTCGGTGCGCTGGACGATGTCGGCCGCGGTGACCGCGAGCTGCGCGCGCTCGCGCTCGGTCGCGATCTTCGCGCGCAGGATCTCGATCCGCGGGATCACGAGATCTGGAGAGAACCCGCGCAACAGCGGCTGCGTGATCGTCGCGGTCAGCGCCGACCGGTAGTTGAGCGGCTCGATCGCCGTGCCCGACACCGGCGAGTACGCGCGCCCGTTCGTGAAGTCGAGCGACAGCAACGTGCCAGTCTCGAGCCGCTCGCTCAGCGTGACGCGCCAGTCATCGGTGACGAACAAGATGTTCTGGCCGGCGATACCCTCTTGTACGGTCACCGGCGGCGAGTCCGCGCGGTTGTGATCGTACGTCGCGGTGAGCACCGGCTCGAATGCTCCGCGCGCGACATCGCCCCCGCGCGCGGTGGCGGAAACTTGCTCGCGCTCGAGCACGATGCCGAGGTTCTGATGTAACGCGACCTGCAGCGCCTCGGAAAGCGAGAGCCGCCACACCTTCGCCGCTTCGACGCCGGGCGGCAGCGGTGGCAGCGCCGCCATGAAGTCCGGCGGCACGTACGCGGCGTCTGCCTTCGCGTCGTCGGCATTCGCCGGCGCCACGAACGCGAACGCGAGCACGAGGAGCGCTGCTCCGATCTTGCGAACCACCATGGGCGCGAGCCTACAGCAAGGCGGGGCATGCCCCCGCCGCGCAGCACCGCCGAAGGGCGGTGCGTAGATTAGTCGACCGCGTCGCGGGCTGCGACGTTCAGCGTGATGACACCGGACTCGTAGCCCTGTTGCGATCGATCGAACAGCACGAACCCGGTGGGCACGTTCTGGTCATCGAAGCCGCTGTACACCATGTAACGACTGTTGCCCTTCACGGCGACGTCCGCACCGGTCAACAGACCGAGGTGCTCGCCATCGTCCGGCGTCGTGCTGTTCCACGCGAGGTCACGCGTGCCGCTGTACTGAACGCTCCACGTCACCCCATCGAGCGAGGTCGCGTGCCACACGCCGACCATGTTGTTGAACACGATCGGCTGATTGTCGGCCTCGTGAGCTGCATCGGCGCGCAGCCACATCTCCCAGCGGCAATGGATCGAGTCGTAGATCACGCTCGGCTGGCCACCGCCGGACGTCGGCACCGCGGCCATCTGTAACAGCGAACGGACGGGCGCCTCGGCGACTTGCCAGTGAACGCCGTCGGTCGAGGTCGCGTGCGCGACGCCGTACGCGCTCGCCGACGTGCACGGACCCACGCACGCGTAACTCGAGAACCACAGGTGGTACTTGCCGTTCAGGTACACGACCTCCGGATCCGCGACCACGCCCGTCATGTTGAAGTACGCGTCGGCCGCGGTGAGCACCTGGCCTTCGAGGCCGTGCGGCGAATCACTCGCGGCGATCCGCGTGAACGTCTTGCCGTCCGCGGAGAACGCCGCGCCGATCGCGTAGGCAGGAAAGCCGGCAGTGCCGAACATCGCGTTCGCGCCGCTGTACATCATCAAATACCGACGCTCCGGGTTCGCGGCGTCGGGGTTGTACGCGACCGACGGCGTCTCGGTCGTCATGTGATCCCATGCGTCGGCGTCGCTCGCTGCGACCAGCGCGGGCGCGTCGTCGATCGTCCACGTCGCCAGATCCGGGCTCGCTGCGTGCCGGATCATCGGCGTGATCGGGCTCTGATAGTTGAGAGCGTTCGGCCCGTGATAGTAGAGCTGCCACGTCGAGCTCGCGTCGTCCCATCGCAGATCGGGATCCGTGATCGCGATATCGACGGTGTGGTCGCTGTACATGTGCGTGCCCGAGACCAGCCTGGGATTCGGCGTGCGCCGATAGAACTGGCCGACCGAGCCCACCGCCTGGCACTGGGAAGGCGGTGCATCCGGCCTCATCCCGACGGGGGCGTCCGCGGCGACGGGATCACCACCGCCACACGCGACGAGCCACACGAGGGCGACAAACCTCAGCATTCGGAGGACCGCATCGTAGAACAAACCAACCCTGGAATGCCGGCTTGCTTCCCTCGGTTTGACGCGGCAGGATGCCCGCGATGAAGACCCTGTCTTGTGTGCTGTTGGCTGCAGCGAGCCTGGTGGCCTGTCAGAACGATTCCAAGCTCGACACCAAAGGTAGCGCCCCGAGCGGCGACCTCGAAGCGCGCGTGAAGAAGCTCGAGGCCGATAGCGCGAAGCACGCCGAAGCGCTCGACTTCCTCGACAAGGTCTACGCGCAGCAGAAGGGTCAGCAGGAAGCGCAGGAGCGTGAAGAGCCCGCGCCGGACGCGATCTTCGCCGTCGACATCGCGCAGGACCTCAAGGCCGGTCAGGTCGAAGGCCCCATGAACGCGCCGGTCACGATCGTCGAGGCGTTCGACTTCGCGTGCCCGTATTGCCGCCAGGTCTCGGACACGCTCGAGGCGCTGGTCAAGGACTACCCGGGCAAGGTCCGCGTCGTGTTCAAGAACATGGTCGTGCACCCGCAGGTCGCGACCACCGCGCATCTCGCGAGCTGCGCCGCCGCGAAGCAGGGCAAGTACCCGCAGTTCAAGAACGCGCTGTGGAGCAAGGGCTTCGACGCGTACGCATCGGCGCGTGACCCCTCCAAGCTCGGCGAGGACAACGTCATCGCGATCGCGAAGGACGTCGGCCTCGATACCGACAAGCTCAAGACCGACATGAAGTCGGAAGACTGCAAGAACTTCCTCGAGAACGACCGCAAGGAGCTCGACAAGTTCCACGTCAACTCGACGCCGACCTTGTTCGTCAACGGCACCCACGTCGGTGGCGCGTTGCCGGAGCAGCAGTTCAAGACGATGATCGACGAGAAGCTCAAGCTCGTCGAGCAGTCCGGCGTGCCGGCGGCCGAGTACTACGACAAAGAAATCATGGGCAAGGGCGAGAAGCAGTTCCGCTCGAAGAAGGATCCGAAGCCGAGCTGATCAGTCACGTAGACGCTTGCCGGTGCCCGGCGCGTAGTCCGTGATCTCGAGCTTGATGTCGCCGTAGTCGGTCTTCGAGACCGTCTGCAGCGGCACGCGTCCGTCGTCGTCGCTGATCCACACGGAGAAGTCGCGCGCTTCGGAGTCGGCGATCTTCACGTCGTGACGGTCGACCTTGTACGTGTGACCGTCGAGCTGGACCGCCGGGAGCTCGCCGAGCGCGGTGACCAGCTTCGTCTTGCCGTGGACCTTCATCTCGACGTGCCACATGAACCGGCTGCGCATCACCTCGGCGGTGATCGTGCTGCCGACCGGCGCATCCCACGTGCGCAACGCGACCAGGAACGAGTTGTAGTCCCACGTGTCGACCATCGAGACCGTCTGCGGCTCGGGGGTCGGCGGCTGATCGTTCAAGTGAAAATCGACCGGCACCGAATTGCCGGTGCGCTCGAAGAAGCGCGCATCGGTGCGTTCCTTGTCGGAGCCCTTCGTCGCGTACTCGTCCGCACTCCAGCGCAGCGGCCTTCCGGTCTGGACGTCGACCCACGAATTGAAGAAGTCATCGACCTTCACGACCATCGTGACCAACCCGACCGTCTTCGCGTGGCCCTGTACGACGATGGCTTGCTTGCCGCCGACTGGCGCGACCTCACCTACCGCGAAGTCGTAGGTCGCGAGCTCCATGCCTTGGAGCTGAAGGCGATACGACATGTGCTCGCCGGGGGTGACCAGCGGAGGCCCGACCGCGAACCGGTCGTTTGAAACCGCGGGCTTGGCGGGTGTGCTCGGTGGCGTCCCGGGAGCGCTGCCGCAGGCGCCTCCGATAGTTCCAATGAGAGCTGCGGACAACGCGGCAAGGCGTAGCACCCGTGAAGCCTAGCGCAGTTAAGCGTTGGAAACCGTTAGTAGCGGAGGTAAGGTCCGCGCGCACGGTCGCTCCCAAGCGATGTAGAGGTGTACTCGATGGAAACGAAGCAACTGGACCGAGTCGTCATCCGCTTTGCGGGTGACTCCGGCGACGGTATGCAGCTCACCGGTTCCGAATTCGCGAAAGCGGCGGCCGACGCTGGCAACGACATCTCCACGTTCCCCGACTTCCCCGCAGAGATTCGAGCGCCTGCCGGCAGCTTGTTCGGGGTCTCCGGCTTCCAGCTGCACTTCTCCTCGTCAGAGATCTATACGCCGGGCGATGCCCCCGACGTGCTCGTGTGCATGAACCCGGCCGCGTTGAAGACGAACCTCCGCGATCTGATCGACGGCGGAACGCTGATCGTCAACACCGGCGCGTTCATCGAAGCGAACTTGAAGAAGGCCAGCTACACGACCAACCCCCTCGAAGATGGCTCGCTCGACAAGTGGAAGGTCCACGCCGTCGACATCAACCAGCTGACGATGGCCGCGCTCGACGGCTCCGAGCTGTCGAACAAGGAGAAAGGCCGCGCGAAGAACTTCTTCGCACTTGGCCTCGTATTCTGGATGTACAGCCGCGAGACCGAGCAAGAGATCCGCCGCATCCACCAGCAGTTCGCGAAGAACCCGCAGTTCGGCGAAGCGAACGTGAAGGTGTTCAAGGCCGGGTATCACTACGGCGAGACCGCCGAGGTGTTCCAGACGGTCTACAAGGTGCCGGCTGCGACGTTCGCGCCGGGCATGTATCGCAACATCACGGGCAACGAAGCGATCGCGCTCGGGCTCGTCGTCGGCGCCGAGCTCGCCGGCAAGAAGCTCTTCTACTCCGGCTATCCGATCACGCCGGCCTCGTCGATCCTGCACTCGCTCGCGAAGTACAAGAACTTCGGCGTCGTGACGTTCCAGGCCGAGGACGAGATCGCCGCGATCGGTGCGGCGATCGGCGGTGCCTACGGCGGCGCGGTCGCGGTGACCGCATCGAGTGGTCCTGGCATCGCGCTCAAAGGCGAAGCGATCGGCCTCGGCGTGATGACCGAGCTCCCGCTCGTGATCATCAACGTCCAGCGCGGCGGTCCCTCGACCGGCCTGCCGACGAAGACCGAACAGAGCGATCTCAACCAGGCGATCTACGGCCGCAATGGCGAGAGCCCGATTGCGGTGCTCGCCGCGAAGTCGCCGGGCGATACGTTCTACTGCGCCGTCGAGGCCGTGAAGATCGCGACGCGCTACA
>JBDUAS010000173.1:0-15550 GCA_040004535.1 Deltaproteobacteria bacterium | reverse complement strand
CGGACCCACGCGTCGCCGTTCGGCGCGGCGACGATCCGGAACGGCGCGAGCTTCGCGAACCACGCGACGTCATCGGTATTGACCTTGCGGCCGATCAACCGCTTCGCGCCATACACGGTCGCCGACGGGTTCGTGACGGCCTGGCGGCGTGCGCGCGTGCCGACGGTGACCTGACCGTTCGCGGTCCACGCGACCCACGAGGGCGTCGTCCGTTCACCATCGGCGGCGACCAGCGTCTTGGGATTGTTCTTGTCGTCGAGCACGGCGACGCACGAGGTGGTGGTGCCGAGGTCGATGCCGATGATCCGGTTCACGGGGGGCCTTCTTTCTTCCCCATCAAGCGCGACAGCAGTCCCTTACGCTCGTTGGTCGCCTGGCGGCGCATGTCGGCGAGCTCGCGGGCCGCGCGCTCGTTCGACGGATCGATCTCGAGCGCGGACTCGAACCGCTGCGCGGCTTCGAGACGATCGCGTTGCGCCAGTGACTTCAAGCCCTCGACGAGCTCGATGCCTGCACGCGCGCCGCGATCCTGCGGACTCTTCTTGGCCAACACCCTGTACCCGGTCATCGCCTCCTCGAGCTTGCCCTCGTCGATCAGCGCCTCGAGCGCGCTGGTGTCACTGCTCTCCACCACCGGACCCGTCGACGGACGACGGATCGGGCCGCTATCGATGATCGGTATCGCCTGGCTCTGTGGCATCGGCGTCGTCACCGCCGGCATCCGAACCGGGCCACTCTTGCGATCGATGACGTGCGCCTGCGGGATCGCGAGCGGCTCGCCAGGCCGCGCGAGCTGGGTCGCCGCGATCGATGCGCTCTGGTTGCTCGGATTCGTCGGCGCGTCGTACGGGCCCGACTTGGCCGGGCCGTCAGCGGCCGGCGGCTGGAGCTCGATCTTGGCCTCGGCGCGGTCGGGCACGGGCTTGACCGGCGGCAGCGGAATCTTCGCGATCTTTTCGGTCGGAATCCGCGGCGCGGTCGGCGTACGCATCCCCGACGGCGGCGTCGACCTCGCGATCGGCATCGGCGGCGGCGTGCGGCCTCCGATCGTCGCGCGCACCTGCTGGCGGCTCTGCTGATCGGCGAGCCGGCGATACGCATCGCGGATCAGGATGAAGATTTCCGCGGCGATCTGGCGCAGCTTCGTCGACTGGTAGCGCGCGAACCGATCCGGGTGATAGCGCTTGGTCAGCTCGCCGAACGCGGAGCGAACATCCGCATCGGTGGTCTCGTAGCCGACGCCGAGCACGAGGAACGGGTTCAGCTTGCGCAGCGACTCGGCCTCGGCTTCGAGCGCGCGAATCAGCTCGGCTTCGGCCTCGGCGATGTTCTCGCCTTCAGTGATCTGCGCCTGCGATTCGCCGGGCGTGCCGGACGTATCGGCGTCGGTGACGGTGCGGGTAATGCCGGTCTGACCCGCGCCACCTTGCGTCGCCGCCCGCATCTTGTTCTCGGCGGCGAGTGCGCTCTCGATCAGCCACACGGTCTTGGTCGGCAGCGCCTCGAGCGTGAGCTGCACGCCGGTGCCGCGCTGCGCATCGGTGACATGCTCGCTGATCGATCCGACCAGCTCCAGCACGGTCGCGCTCGGCAGCTCGAGATCGATCTTCACCTGCGTGCCGAGCGGCGGTTGGGTCGACGCCTTGAGGAACATCGAACCGCGGCTCAGGTCACGGCGGTAGATGGTCGCAAGCTGCTGCCACGAGGCGCAGCGCAGCTTGATACTTAGCGTCGAAGCGGCCATTACCGATCCGCGAGATCATAGGCTTTTTATGCATCGCGAGGCAACGATCGGTACCTCGCGAGAACATGCTCGTGGCGCTCTTTGATCCGCTCTAAATACGTCTGCTCGCGGTTGCGCGCCTGGCCTTCTCGGGCCAGCTGGGCCAGGCGCTCCACGAGCTTGGCGGCGTCCACCAGAGGTTTTTGTACGAAGCCCACGACCCCGAGCTCTGCGGCCCGCGCAGCGAGCTCGGGATCCCCGACCGAGGTCAACAGGAACGCGGGCAGGGCAGCGGCCTGGTCGCGCAGCCGGCGGATGGTCTCGAGCCCGTCGATGTTGGGTAGCTGCGCCGCGATCACGGCGAGGTCGACCGCGAGCTTCGGCGCCTGGCGGACCGCATCCTCACCGCTGATGTACGCGTAGCTCGTGATCCCGGCGGTCTCCAGGCGCTCCGCGAGGAGATCTGCGACGTCTCGATCGTACTCGACGATCAACACCGCCGGATCGCGCACCGGCGGCGGCTCGACCTGATCCTCGAGGTCGAGGGAGCGGCGTTCGGCCCGGATCAGCGCCTTCAACAGATCTTCGACCACGCCGCGCAGCTCGCCAGTCGCCCGCGCGGTCCGGTTCGCGTCGCGCTGGCGTTCCCACACCCGGCCGAGCAGCGCCGGCGCGTTGCCGGTGCCCTCGAGCTGGAGATCGAGGACGTCGCCGGCGCCCGCGCGGATGCACGCGACGATCATGAGTGCGTCGGCACGCCCCGTGATCGCGATCGGTAGCGAGTGCGGGATCGCGGAGCACGCCTTGCGGATCGACTCGGCGGCGCGCCGGCGATCCTCGATCTCGTTGTCGCCGTCGACGTCGAGCAGGATGCACGGCATTTGCTCGGCCTTGAGCGCCAGCGCCGCCGCGGCACCGAGCTCGTCGGTGACGGTGACCTTGATGCCGCTGGTGCGGAGGCGCTCCGCGACCGCTGAGAGCGCCTCGCTGCCACCGCGTTGCGCGATCGCGATCGCTGTGGGCTCGCCCGTCACCTCGCGCACGATACACTAGCGGCGATGACCGACCACCTGTTCCTGCGCGCGTGCCGGCGCGAGCCCGTTCCCCGCACGCCGATCTGGATGATGCGGCAAGCGGGCCGGTATTTGCCGGCGTATCGCGCGACGCGCGCCAAGGCGGGTTCGTTCCTCGCGCTGTGCCAGAACCCCGAGCTCGCGTGCGAGGTCACGCTGCAACCGATCGACGAGTACGGCTTCGACGCCGCGATCTTGTTCAGCGACATCCTGGTGACGCTGCCCGGGATGGGCATCGACATCGACTTCCCCGATTCCGGCCCGAAGATCGCGAACCCGGTGCGAACGTCGGCAGACATCGCCAGGCTCGCGGTGCCCGAGCCGGTCCCGTACGTGATCGATGCGGTGCGCACGATCCGGCGCGCACTCGCGGATCGCGTGCCGCTGATCGGGTTCGCGGGCGCCCCGCTGACGATGCTGACGTATGCGGTCGAAGGTGGCGGCAGCAAGGACTACGCGCTTACGAAGCAGCTGCTGTACGGCGCGCCGAAGGATGCACACGCGCTGCTCGACAAGCTCGCGCGGACTTGTTCGCGCTACCTCGCCGCGCAGGTCGAGGCCGGCGCGCAGGCGGTTCAGATCTTCGATAGCTGGGGCGGCATCGTGTCGCCGGGCGATTTCCGCGAGTACCCGCTGCGCTACGCGAAGCAGGTGATCGCGGAGCTCCGCGCGACGATTCCGCGCGACGTGCCGATCATCTATTTCGTCAACGGCTGCGCGCCGTACCTCGATGACTACGCGTCGAGCGGCGCGGACGTGCTCGGAGTCGATTGGCGCGTCGGCATCGACGAGGTGCGGCGACGGGTCGGTGATGGCGTCGCGCTCCAGGGCAACCTCGATCCCGGTGCGTTGTTCGCGCCGCCGGCGGAGATTCGCGCGCGCGTCGCGGAGATTCTGGAGCGCGCGGGCAAGGTCGGCCATATCTTCAATCTCGGTCACGGCGTGTTGCCTCCGACGGATCCCGAGCACGTGCGCGCGATGGTGACCGCGGTGCGCGAGCTGTCGGCGTCATGAAGCTGGCGATCGTCGGTGCCGGCATCGGTGGGTTGACGGCGGCGCGCGCGCTCGTCGCAGCGGGCCACGATGTGCGCGTCTTCGAAGCGGGACCGCGTGCGGGAGGTGTTGTAGGCACCTCGAGCAGTGGCGGGTTCGCGCGCGAGCACGCGGCGAGCTCGTTCGTCGGCGGACCGCCGCACGGTGCGCTCGCGCTATGCCGAGAGCTCGGCGTGCCGGTCGACAAGGCGGCGCCTGCGGCGAAGAAGCGCTGGATCTT
Organism: Deltaproteobacteria bacterium; assembly: GCA_040004535.1. Taxonomy (GTDB): domain Bacteria; phylum Myxococcota_A; class Polyangia; order Haliangiales; family Haliangiaceae; genus JABFXX01. The sequence continues at coordinate 11,481 of JBDUAS010000173.1, read as the reverse complement.
CATCGACGGCAAGCTGCGCCAGTTGCCCGGCAATCCGGTGGCGTTCGTGCGCAGCGACCTGCTGACGTGGCGCGGCAAGCTGGATCTGCTGAAGGAGCCGTTCGTCGCGAACAAGCGGCCGGTCGGTGAGGACGAGTCGATGTACGCGTTCGCGGCGCGCCGGTTAGGGCCACAGGCCGCGCGTGCGATCGTCGCGCCGTTCGTGACGGGTGTGTTCGCCGCGGACGCACACGATGTCTCGCTCGAGGCCGGCTTCCCGCGGCTCGCCGCACTCGAGGCCGAAGGCGGCTTGGTGCGCGGAATGATCAAGCAGATGATCCGTGCGCGACGCGACGGCGGTGCTGGTGCGAAGCGGACGGAGCGCGGGTTGTACGCGCCGGTCGGTGGACTCGGTGCGCTGATCACGGCGCTCGCGGCCGGCCTCGGCGATCGCCTCGAGGTCGCGGATCCGGTGCGCGCGATCGAGGCGACGCGCGATGGCATCGTCGTCGATGGCGACAGGTTCGATGGATGCGTGCTCGCGATTCCGGCGCAGGACGCCGCGCCCGTCGTAGCGGCGGTGCCGGAGCTCCGCGATCGCCTGAGCGTGTTCACGCGGTCTCCGGTCGCGCTCGTGTATCTCGGCGTGCCCGAGGCGATGGTGCCGCGCGCCGCGGACGGGTTCGGCTTCCTCGTCGCTCAGGGCGAGGAGCTCCGCGTGCTCGGCGTGGTGTTCGAGTCGACGGTGTGGCCCGATCGCGCGCCGGCCGGCAGCGTGCTGTTGCGCTGCATCTACGGCGGCGGCCGCGATCCGGAGGCGACGAAGCTCGACGACGCGGCGCTGATCGCGCAGGCGCGCCGAGATGTCGCGCGTGCGCTCGGTAGCGCAGGTGAGATCACGCCCGTTCACGCGAGCGTCGTGCGCTGGCCGAACGGCTTGCCGCGCTACCCGGTCGGCCATCGCGATCACGTGCGCGAGGCAACCGCGGTCGCGCGCCGCCACCGCATCGTCCTCGCGGGCGCTGACTATCGGGGACCCGCGATCAACGATCTGTGCGCGGACGCCGAAACGATCGTGGCCGAGGTCACCGCGTGGGCGTGAGGTGGATCCTCGTCGCGGTGGCATCTGCGGCGTGCTCTGGCCGCGGCGCGACGAAGCCGCGCGTCGTCGAGGATGCGCCCGCCGTGGCGAAGCCGGTCGTACCGGCGGGGCCGTACAAGGTCGACGCGACGTTCGACAAGGGCGATGTTCAGATCCGGGTCGAGTGGAAGGACGTCCCGGTCGAGGCGCGCGCGTCGGCCGGCCGTACCGCGTGCGGCACCGCAAAGCCCGCCGCGGTCGCGCCGACGACGACGTGGGGGATTCCCGATGTCGTCGTGATGATCGACGCGAACCACGGCAAGGCGATGCCGGCATCGGGGTCGGCATCGGGATCCGGCTCGGGCTCGGGCTCGACCACACGAATCGGGGAATCGCGGATCGTACTCGAGCGCTGCGCGCTGTCGCCGCGGGTCGCGATCGTCGAGTCGCCATTGATCATCGCGAGCGCGATGGAAGCGCCGGCGAAGCTGACGTTGGCGAAGCTCGCGCCGGCACGACCGCTAGTAGCGCCGGCGGCGCCTACGCCGCAAGGCACAACAATCCAGCTTCCCATCGCCGGCCACGAGGCCGCGCTCGCGCTCGACACCGACTCGATCACGGAGCTTCGTTCCGACGACGATTACGCGATCGCGGTCGTCGCGCCGACGCCGTACTACGCGATCACTGAAGCGAACGGCCAGGTCATCCTGCGCGACGTGCCAATCGGCACGTTCGACATCGCCGCCTGGCTGCCCGCACGCGCCGGTCGATCCGCGCGCACCGCACGCGGCAAAGTCACGGTGACCGCCGGCACGCTCGCGGAAGTTACGCTGACCCTGTAGCCCATCGCTCGCACGCGAAGTCAAACACGAAGCCTGGTCCAGAACCCGAAGGCTTCGCAGCGTTAGTGCGGTTTCGCCGCTCGCTCGCGAGCCGTACGCGGACCGCTCTACATACGGACCGATCAGGTTCGCTCGATCCGCCTTCATCCGCCTTCGATCCGCCTTCGATCCGCCTTCGATCCGCCTTCGATCCGCCTTCGATCTCGGCTGCCTTCGGGCAGCCACGCGAGATGCGTTGCTCTCGGTGCGGGCCATCGCCTTCGTCCACGAACCGCCCGCGGTCGAGCGGCGAAGCCGCAACCGCGCTTCGAACCCTTCGGGTTCTGGACGAGGCTTCGTGTTTCGACTTCGCGTGCCGCGATTCTCGAACGCCGGTGGCGGTGGGCGCTGTACTTATCCGGCAGGCTCGTGGAGCGCGGACGGTTCGATCGTCGTCACGTGCATCTCGCCGGTGATCTCGAGACGCTCCTCACCGGCAACGCCGTCGATCACCAGGACGTTGCCGCGACGCGCGCGCTCGATCGATTTGGTCTGGTCGTTCCGGTGGCGCTTCATCAGCCGGAGTTGCACACGGCCGGCGTCGCTGCAGCCGAGGAGCTCGAGCTTCCCCTTCGGCGCATGCGGCGCGCTGACGACGCGCCAGGCGGCACCGCCTTGCTCGACGAGCGGGGTCGGTTGCTTGCGCAGCACGAGGTAGGAGAACTTCAAGTTGCCGTCGCGTAGGTGCGTCACGCGAGCGAGCTCGGCGGTGTGCGGCGGCAGCTTGACCAGGCGATCCTCGTGACACCAATCGTCCGGATCAGAGAGCGCAGGGCAGGGCGTTCCACGCCGCGTGCACGGTGCGAACACGTGCGCCGCGCCGCGCTCGAGCAAGGCATCGCGGAGCTCGTGCAGGGCGCGGGTCGTGTCGCGGAGCGCCGGTTCGAGGATGATGACGGCGCCGTCGTCGGCGATCGCGGCGAGCGCGCGCTCGACGAGCGGCAAGCGCTTGTCGGGTGGCAGCTCGTTGAGGATCGTCCCCATCACGATCAGATCGGCGGCCGGTAGCGGCTGCTTCGTCACGTCGCACGCGGTCGTCGCGACCTCGATGGTCGGAGCGAATGCACGGAGCGCCTTCGCCGCGATCGCGAGTGCTTCGTTGTCGCGATCGAGCGCGGTGTACGAGAACGTCAAGCCGGTTGCTGCGAGGCCGAGGCCGAGTGCCCCGCACCCGGCACCGACGTCGACGACTCGGAGCGGGCGGGTCGCCGGCAACGCGGCGCGGCCGCGCAGCTCGGCGAGAGGGATCTGGATCTTGATCGCATCAGCGATCGTGAAGAATGCAGCGCGCGCGGCGAGATCGGCGACGCGATCCTTTGGACGCGCGAGGTGCTCGCGCTCGCTGGTGTAGCGCTCGGAGCGGTCGACGACCGCGCGATGCAAGGCAGCGGCGGCGAGTGGTGCGTCGCCGAGCACGCCGCGGGCAGCAGCGAGGACGGCCTGTTCGAGCTCGAGTGGAACAACCCAGATCATGAGACACGCGAGCATAACGTGCGGGGCATTCGACCCGAACGTGATGGTGCGCGCGGTTTTTCGTAACGCGGTCAGGTACGCACGTGGTCGACGTCAACGTCACTCGCTCCGACGAGCCGCTCGAGCGCGTCGTGACGATCCATCGCCAGGCGCGGCCGATCGAGCACTACCAGACGGTCAGCAACGTCAAGGTCGTCGGGCCGCCGGCGTCGGTGCTGCAACGAGCACCGCGTCGAGAAGTAGCTCAGGCCTTCTTCGTCGGGCCGGTATCCGCGGTCGCGATGGTGTCGTGCGGGATGCCCGGCTTGTCGTCGGGCCTGTCGATCTTCACCGCGCGATCGTCATCGCTCAACGTTTCGGCTTCGGTGTCGACTTCGGGCAGCGGGGCCGGTCCACCACTCGCCTTGACGTTGCCCTTCACGCCGTCACTCTTGAGCGGGGATTTGGTCCCGGGCGGCAACGTCGGCGCTTCCGCGAAGTCATCGGCGACCGCTCGCATCGGCACCGTGCGTCCGTGATTCTGCGGCTCGGGGGTCGTCAGCGATACCGTCGACCCCGGCGCGGTCACTCCCCCCGCGGTGAACGCCGTCTGCGTCGGTTCGTCTGCCGAGAACGGATTGCCGACATCCACCGGCTGCGTCGAGTCCTCGCCGAACTGCGCCGGCACCGCCTCGATGACCTCGACCACGTGCACGGCGATGCCGGTGATGTTGTCGTGACCGCCGCGAGTCTTCGCGAGCTCGACCATTTCGGCGATCGCCTCACCGGGCTTGTCGGCCGACAACCGCTGCGCGATCTCGTCCTCGACCGGGAAGTAGTCGTGCAAACCGTCGCTGCACAGCAGGAGGCGGTCGTTGCGCTTGAGCGTCACGTGCGCCATCTCGACGCCGACGTCTGCCGACACGCCGATCGCGTTCACGAGGATCGTGCGCAGCGGCGAGACCTGCGCCTCTTCGATCGTGAGCTTGCCTTCGATCACCAGGACCTCGGCGACCGTGTGATCCGTCGTGATCTGCGACGACCGGCCATCGCGCACCAGGTACGTGCGGCTATCGCCGACATGCGCGACGAACGCTTCGGCGCCGGCGACGAGCACGACATCGAGCGTCGTGCCCATGCCCTGCTTGTCGGACTCGGTCTGGCCGCGCTGATACACCGCTTGATGCGCCTGCAGCACCGCCTGCTGGAGCAGCTGGACGAGCTGGCGCCGGCCTGCATCGGTCGGCGATTTCTTGAACGCGAGGATCTCCAGCTGCGCTTCTTCGAGCGTCTTCTTGACGGTCTCGACCGCCATCGCGGACGCGACCTCGCCGGCAGCGTGACCGCCCATGCCGTCGGCGACGATGAAGAACCCGGCGTCAGGCTCCATGTGCGCCGAGTCTTCGTTGTGATCTCGAACCATGCCGACGTCGGTGACCAGCCAGGCCTCCAGCGTCACGCGCGAAGCTTCGTCGGTTGGCTGTGCGGATCCGGACGTCATCCTAGCGACTCACGGATCTTCACCCGGGGCACCCTAACCCGCAAGCGTTCGGGATCAAATGCGAACTAGAACGTTTCCGGCGTTACTTGGTGAGCGGTTTTGGCTCGCCAGGCGGGTTTTCATGATCGCGACCGCCGCTTCTTCGCGGTCCGCGACGACGAACCGCCGCCCAAGCCGCTGGGCGACTGCGGCAGTCGTCCCCGATCCGGCGAACCAGTCCGCGACCCGATCGCCGGGCTGGGTCACCGCCTCCAGGATCCGCGCGATCAGCCGTTCGGGCTTCTGCGACGGCCAGCCCGTCCGCTCGGCATCGGAATGGTTGAGCGTCTCGACGTCGATCCACCAGTCTTCGGGCACCTTCCCGGCCGCGACCGGATAGCGATAGACCCGCCCGGTCTTCTTGTCGGTCTTCTCCTGGACCGCCCCATCGGCAGTGGCGACCAGGCGCATGTGAGACCCGCCTCGTCGCGGCACTCGCACCGCATCGGGATAGAACGCCCAGTCCGGGCCGTTCGCGTACCACAGGATGGTGTCGTGCTTGCGGCCGAAGCCGCGGCGCGATTTGCCGCCGACCGCATAGCACCACACGATCTCGTTGACGAACCGGTCGCGCCCGAACAGTCGATCGAGCTCGACCTTCACGTAGTGGACCGCACGGTAGTCGAGGTGCACGAACAACGAGCCGGTCGCGGCGAGCGTGCGCTGGCATTCGACCAGGAGAGGCGACAGCCACGCGACGAACGCCTCCGGATCATCGGCGCGATCGACGTAGCTGTGGCCGCGGCCGCGCTGCACCGCACCGGTACCGAACGGCGGATCGATATAGATGGCCGCGAGCGAGCCCGAGGCCACGCCGGCGGCGACCTCGAAGGCATCGCCGTGGATCACCTGATCTTCCACCCGCACGACGCTACCTTATGGGTGTGAGATTTTGTCCCTGGTACCCGCTCGCCGATGCCACCGCCCACGCGCCGGCCGCCGAAGGGGTGCTGCAAGTTCGCGTCGCGGAAGGGCTCCTCGACTATCCGCGAGGCAAGACCGCGATGGTCCATTACGAGCACGCGCGCGACGTGAGGGCTGTGGCGCTGGCGCTCGCTACCTCGCATCCGGCGCCGCCCGTGTTGTGGTGCCGCCATCTCGATCTCGAAGGCGAGCGCGATGTCGATCTGGCTGCGTTCCACGCCAGCGTGCTCGGAGAGTTCGTGCGAAGGTTTGGCTGCGCTCCGTCGTTCGAGCCTCTGATCCCGCCATGAACCTCGTCGAAGCCGAATCCACTGGACCCGTCGAGGGCGACGATCCGATCGTCACGCCGCCGCGTCCGCGCCACCGCCGCGTGTCGGTATCGCTCGTGCTGACGCTGTCGGTGCTGATCGGGCTGGTCGTCGCGATCTATCAAGTGTTCCCGGCGCGCCACAACGAGCTCGCGAAGCAGGCGCTCGCGCATCACCAGGAGCCGCCGGTGTGGGACCTGCCGGCGCCGCCTCCCGCCGAGCTCCGCGCGTGGTTGGTCGGGGCCGCGGGCAAAGACGCGCCGCTTCCGACCGCGACCGCGATCGGTGCCGCGAAGATCGAGGTCCTCGATCGTCACGTCGCGCTGATCCGCTTCGAGATCGGCAACGACGAGGTCAGCTACGTCGTCGGTCGCGCCGCGCGGATCGCGCCGGAGCACACCGAAGAACGCGACGGCGATCTACGCGTCGTCGCGTGGGAGCGTGGCCCGTTCGTGTTCGCTGCCGTCGGCCCCGACGCGACTGCCGCGACCTGGTTGCCGATCGTCGTCGCCGCGCACTGAGCTCACTCGGGCGTGATCGTCATGCACGCGGTGTCGTCACCGCCGAGCAAGTCCCGCGCGGGCGCGACCTCGGCGGCGACGCGCACGCACACGCGGTTCGCGATCTTGCCGGTGAGCTCGAACGCACCGGGCACTTCGATCCGATTGCCGCACGCGATGTGCGCCGCGGCGAGTGGATGATCCGCGGCCTTCGCACCGGCCTCGACGACGGCGACGTCGACCCACGTACCGTGACCCGGCGCGCACGTGACGACGACCTTCCAGCGATCGCCGGCCGCGAACGTCGTCGCGTCCTCGCGGATCGCACCGCTGCGCTCGCGGACGAGCCCGAGCGTGACCTCGCCGCCGCCCTTGAGCAGCGCGACGTTGCCGGCGCGGTGCGGTTCGCGCGGCCACACGAGCAATAGCGCGAGCGCCGCCGCGGCAAACGCGGGGAGCGCGACCCACCACCAGCGCGCGCGCTTTGCCGCTACCGCGGCACCGGCGAGCACGGGCAGCGCGACGACATCGCGCATGATCTCGTCGAGACACGCGCGGCACGCCGCGCACTGCTCGACGTGCTGGACGACCGTCGCGTCGGTCGGGCCGCTCGCGTGGCGCTCGAGCCGCGGCCACGAGATCGGAGTGCCGATGCAGGCGCTCATGCGACCTCCCGAAGCTTCACGACGGCCTCGCGGATCCGATCGAGCCGCTTGCCGATCGTCTTGCGCGACACGCCGAGGTGCTCGGCGATCTCGTCCTGCGTCATGTCGTCGACGAACCGGGCGACCAGGACCTGGATGTGCGACTCGTCGAGCTCCTCCGCGAGCGCGGCGATCAGAGCGATGCCGACGACCTCGTCGTCCATCCGCACGCGTCCCACCGGCGCCGCTGCCGCGTGCTCGCGCTCGAGCAGCCGCGCACGCGTGCCGCGATCTCGAAGGAGATTGCAGCAGCGATTCGTGACCGCTTTATAGAGGTAGGGAAGGTCCACGGATGAATTCCAACGAGGGATGAGGTCGGTGAACAGCGCGTGCACGACATCGATCGCGTCCTCGCGGCTGCGCAGCATGCGTTCGGCTTTACGTACGAGCTGCGCGCCGTAGGCGCGATACGCCGCCTGTAGATCACTCGCAGCTGCCACCCTGGATGCCGACTGTAGTGCAAGGCGTGTTCTGAAGTCCGTCGAACGGGCAGTCCGCGGCGGTCGCACACTCGCGGCCGTCGTTGTCGCATTGCAGGCGCGGCGTGCCTTTACAGGTGCCCGACGCGCAGTCTGCGTTATCGCCGCACGCAGTGCCTGACGTGCCGAGGTGGGCGCCTGCGTTGCACACGAACGCTCCGTGGAGGTTGCCGTCGAGGTATGCGGACGTGCAGCCGCACGCATCGCCGTTGCGGCACGCGGAGCAGTTGCCGTACTCGCTGCCTGGGTCCCACGACCCCGACGGATAGCCGAGGTTGCAGATGCCGCTACCGCATTCGCTGTCTTGCAGGCATTGCTCGCCGAGCTCGCGGCCGCCGGTCGGCTCGCACTCGCGCGGTAGCTCGCGCAGAGGTGACGTCGGATCGCTCGGACCACACACCTCGTTCGCGGCGCACGAGCCCGCGGTGCAGCCCATGCAGAAGCTGCCAAAAAACCCTGTGTCGACGCACGAGCCCGAGGAGCAGCCGATCATGTTGTCGCACGGCGAGCCGAGTGGTGCAGGAGCGGGGACGATCGGCGTGAATGCATCGCAGCCATCGGTGATCTTCGCGCCGATCTGCGCGAGCACCGCGTGTCCGCTGCCGTGCTTCGTCAGCTCGAAGCGCACGCCGCGGTAGGGGCCGCTGATCGGCAGCTTGAACTTCAGCGGGGCCCAGCTCGAGGTCGGGATGATCTCGCTGTGCTCGACGCTGCCATCGGCGTAGACGTCGATGTTGAGCGCGACCTGCGCGCTGGTGTCGACGTTCGCGATCAGATCGAATTCGAGGCACTTTCCATCGCGTTCATCGACCGGTGACACTTGCTCGATCGCGACATCGTTGCCGACGAGCTCGACGCCCGGGTCACCGGCGTTCCAGGTAGGGACCTTCTGGACGTCGCCGCGCTCGGTCTTCCACGCGCACATCTGATCGCCGCACCACAGGTCGAAGCCCGGGTCGCGCAGGGCGTTGCCGCAATCGGTGGCGCCCATCTGCGAGACCGCAGCGGCGACAAGAAACACAGTGGAGACGCGCATGACTAAAACCCCCACGAGAGGCCGAGCGCGAGCCGGCTGCCACCGGCGGCGTGCGTGTTGCCGATCAAGTCCTTCACCGCCCAGGCACCGTCGTACTCCCAGCCGGCGCTGAAGCCGAAGTGCCGGAAGTGGACGTGCAAGCCGAGCCCGGCCGCGAATGCGGGCCCGACGTTCGTGGACGAGTACGTCATGCCGTCGGCACCGGTCAGCGCGGCATGACCGAGGCCGAGGCCGGCCGACAGCTGCGTGTATCCGGATAGCCAGCTCCACCATCGATCTTCGAACCGCGCGGTCGCCATCGCGGTCGCGACGCTCCAGGCGAGCTGTTGGGAAAGATCCTGGGTGCCGACGATGTCGTGCTTCCACGACGGAATCGACGCGAGACTTCCTGTGCCGCCGACCCACAGGCGATCGTAGATCTGGCGCAAGCCAGTGAGTGAGAAGCCACCGCTCGGCGCGGGGTCCTCCGAGTAACCGAACGCGCCCAGGTTCTGGGTGTACGCGTCGTGGTGCTCGGGCCCGGCGAGGAGATCGAGCACGACCATGTAGCGGTGCGGGTCTTCCCAGCCGCCGCCTTTCGCGGTGTCGGTCACCAGCGCTTCGCGGCGGCACTGCGCGAGATCGATCTCGCCCGGTGCGCTGATCGGGCAGCGCGAGAGGGAATCGCCATCGCGGACGAGCACGTCGTAGTCGCCCGGCGCCACGGCGATCCGGACCGCGGCACCCTTCGCCTTGTAGGTCTCCGCGACGACGGCGTGCGCGCGGCGGTCCTCGACGAGCGTCTTGCCCTCGAGCCGCGCCGGCAACACGATCGCGGCGGTCGCGGCGCGCGGATACGACAGTGGCACTTCACCGTGGCCTTTGAGATCGGCCTCGAACGTGACGTGCTGGCCGCCCACGGCGGTCTCCGCGGTCGCGAGCAACGTCTGGTGATATGCGTAGCGATAGGCCTCGTCGATCGAGACCTGGCCGTCGTTGTTCGCGTCGCCGGCGCCGCGCAAGCCGACCAGGAAGTGGTGCGTGAAGTACGAGCTCTTCAACTGCTCGCTCTCCTGCGACAGCTCGCTGCCCGAGCTGCTCGCGAGCACCGCAACGCCCGTCGCATCGAGGTGCTGGCGGGAGCTGTACGAGAAGTCGGCGGCCGGGGCCGCGCCTTTGATCCGAGAGAACGCGCCGCTCTGACACGCGTCGAGCACGACGACGGTGAGCGCCGCGGGCACCTTGAACAACCGCTCGCGCAATTCGGCGAGTGGCAGCTCGGTCGAGCCGAGATCGATCGCCTGCGCACGGGCATGGCCGGAGTAGTAGAAGAACACGCGCGCCTGGCGGCCGGCGGCGACGTCGGCTTGCACGCGGTCCGCGAGCTTCGCGAGCCGGTCGCGCAGTTGATCCGGCGTGGGATGAACGACGACGTCGACCGTGTCAGGCGCGTAGCCGCCGAGATCCGTGAGCACCGCCGCGACCCGGCGCGCGTCGTCTTCGGCGTAGCGCAGATCGGCCTGGCCCGGGCCTCCCGCGTTCGAGCCGACCACGATCGCGTACGTGGCGACTGCCGGGTCGGCGTGTGCCGTTCCGGCGAGAAGCGCGAGCGCTACGAGGGGGAGAAATCGCATCAAGAGGGCCTTTCCACCTGATGACACGCAACTGGCCCAGTGTGGGAACCTAAATCAATCCTCGTCGGAATCGGGGAGATGGACGGCGCGGCGGATCGTCCCTTTGCCGAACTTCGCCGCGAGTTTGTCGATCGTGCTGCCGAGCCGCTCGCCCTTCTCGCGGGTCGCCTCGTCGAACCCGAGCTGGCGGGGCGCGTCGCGTGGCTCGAGGTTGTCGGCCGAGACCCCACACAGCCGCACGCGGCCGCCGCGGCGCGACTCGATCGGGACCTTCGCGAGCAGCTCGATCGCGGTGCGGGCGAGCATGCCGCCGTCGCTCGTCGCTTGCTCGAGCGTCGTCCGCCGCGTGATCTGACGAAAGTCGTCGTACTTGATGATCAGCGTGACGGTGCGCGCCCGGAGGTCAGCGGCGCGCAGGCGCGACGCGACGCGATCGGCCTGGTCGAGCAACACCACGCCGAGCTCGCCCTTGTCCTCGAGGTCGTGCTCGAACGTCTCGCGGTGGCCGATCGTCACCGCTTCGCGCTCCGACACGACCGGGCGGCCGTCCTCGCCGCGGGCGAGTGCCGCGAGGTGCTGGCCGGTGACCGCGCCGAGCCGGCCGATCAATGCGGCTTCGGGATAGCGCGCGACGTCACCGATCGTCGAGAGCCCCATGCTCGCGAGCGCGGTCCGCGTCGCTTCGCCGACACCCCACAAACGCGTGACCGGTAGTCCGTGCAGGAACCGGACGAGATTTTCTTCTGTGACGATGCGCAGGCCGTCGGGCTTGTCGATATCCGAGGCGATCTTCGCGGCGAACTTGATCGGTGCGATGCCGACCGACGCGACGAGCGCGGTCTCGGCGGTAACGCGTTGCTTGATCGTGCGCGCGATCCTCTCGGGGTCGCCGAGCAAGCGCTCGCTGCCCGTGCAATCGAGGAACGCCTCGTCGAGCGACAGGCCTTCGACCTCGGGCGAGTAGTCGCCGAGGATCTTGAAGAA
>JBDUAS010000033.1:0-44816 GCA_040004535.1 Deltaproteobacteria bacterium | reverse complement strand
TCTTGACGTTCTTCATCGAGCGCGCCGGGATCGGCTCGATCCTGTTTTTCGGCGGTGGTGCGGCGACGCTGGCGGTGTCGCTATGGATCGGTCTGGCCGAGCCGGTGAAGCCGCCAGAGCCGGATCCGATCGCGCGCGCCGAGCTGCGATGAAATCGCGGAGCATGCCGCTGTTGATGGAGCTCGAGGTGTTCGAGCCCTGCGTAGATCACTTCATCCCGAAAGTCATCCAGCCGACGAGGCCGCGATCGTCGACCGTGACTTTCATCTGCGCAACGCCGAGCGCGCGCATCAGGTTCTTCACGTCGGCCGACTCTGGATCGTTCGGATTGCTCGGGACCAGATCGCCAAGGCGCTGGTAGTCGAAGATGACGAACGCGAGCGGCGCCGGTGCCAGCTTCCCACCGAGTAGGCCCGTGACCTTGTCGCTGTCTTTGCCGAACGCGAGCGCGACCGTGTCGGACGTCGCCGCCGCGTTCGCGGGGACCGGAAATCCGCCCGCGGGAAGCGCGTGCGACTTTCCATCGAGCGGCAGATCGAGGCCCGGGAGCTTTGAAGCGAGCAACTTCACGAGCTCCGCGGCGTGATCGGCGCGAACCGTGACGTAGGCGTCGAAGCTCTCCGGGACTCCGCCGCGGAGCTTCATGTCGTCGAACACCATCATCCCGCCGTGGACGCCATCGAGAAACGGCGGCAGCGGCGCCGTCGCCGCGGTGCGTAGCTTGTCGGCGAAGTCGCCGAGGTCCGACGTCTCGCAGCGCTTGTTGAGCTCGTCGGCGACCGTCGCGAGCGCGGGTAGCAACGCGCGCGCGTGCCCGATGTCGCCCGCCACCGCGACCGCCATCGCCGGGTGCGTCGAGATCACGTGGTCGAGACCGGCGAGCGAGCCGGACACGGTCCGGAGGCCGGCGAGCGCGTCGGGCGCGAGCTCGAGAACCACACCTGCGGTGGTCTCTTGCGGCGTGAGATCGCGATAGCCGAACGCTAGCCGCGGCGCGTGCGCGAACAGCTTCGCGATCGCGTCGCGGCAATCGGCGGAGCGATCGTGGTCCGCGATCGCTGCGATGCGGACGAGATCGGCGTAACCGAGGCCCTGGCCCGTGAACCCATCGCGCTGCGCGAGGTCGCGGAGCTGCCGAGTCGTGAGGCTCGCGGCCGGTTTGGTCTCGCCGAGGATCGCCGGGAGCTCCGCGTCCAGCACCGTTGCGGGCGCGATGCTCATGACAAGCTCCTTCGTTCCGATCGCGGTGACCCAGCTCCAGTCCTTGTCGGGGATCGAGCTCCGCCACAGCTTCCACGAGCCTCGCTGGGTCGGCGCCGGCAGCGGCTGGTGATAGGCAGCGGCTACCTTCTGCGCGAACGCCATCACCCGATCGCCGTTCGCGATCTCGACGCGAAACACCGGATAGCCGCCGGCGAGACCGTACGCGGCGAATCGCGCGTTCACCGACAGGCCGAGCTCGTCGAACCGCTTCGCGTCGAGATTGCCGACCAGATCGAAGAACGTCGCGGCGTCCCCGTCGCCATCCGGGTGCTTCGACATGTAAGCGTCGAACGCGCGGCGATAGATCGGGCCGAAGACCTGGACCATCTTGTGGATGTACTCGGGCGGAATCGGCTTGAACGTCGCGAACACGTACGGCGTATCCGCGGGGATCGATGAGAGCAGCGGGCTATCGGGGAAGTCTCCGACCTCCAGCTTTTCCGGCTTGGTCGTTGGATTCCCCTTGTCGCACGCTGCAACCAGGAGCAGCGCGATCACCATGCTTCGCATCATCTCCGCGGCATAACACGCATGCCTCGTGTGATCACGCGTTGACCTGGCGCGAGCCGCGTGCAATTCCATCGCTACTCCGATGATGATCGTCTACGGGCATCGCTGGTACGGCCGCGTCCACGGCCACCGCGCGGAGTACGCGCAAACCCAGTTCGCGCATCTCTACTATATGCCGTTGATCCCGATGACCTCCTTTTGGGTCACGGGCGGCAATCGTGGCTTTCACACGCGCCTCAGCGCGCGCAGCGTGATCGCGACCTACCTGCGATGGTGGGGCCCGGGGTTCGCCGCGCTGGCCTTCGCACTGTCCCCCGATGTCGTCGGAGTGGCGGTAGCCGCGCCGCTCGTGGCCGCGGTCGCGTTCAGCTGGTCGTTGCGCTCGGTTCGCAGTGCTCGCGCGATCCGCCACGGCGATGCCGACCGACTCGTGTTCGGGAGTCGCTGCCCGCCGGGGTTGATGACCGCCGACATGCGCCAAGATCTTCGCGGGCGCCTCGATGACCGCTGGAGCAAGCTCGGCGGCGGTCGCTCGCCAGAGGATGTCGTGACCTTCGGGCCGCGAACGCCCGACGAGAGCTTGTTCGCCTACGGCCTGCTGCGTCTCGCGGCGGTCGAGCATCGCGATCCGGCGGCGGCGCACGCCGCCGAGAAGCTGCTCGCAGGGATCGAACGAGAACCGACCGCTGGATCGCCGTATCGCGGCGATGCCGGTGTCGCGTTCGTCTCGCCGCAGGTCGATGACGAGGATCCGGGCGACGCTGACAAACCGAGCGAGCCACCCGCCGATTGGAGCGATCGCACGCCGTGCAGCTTCGGAGCATGCGTCGGTTTGATCGGTCCCGATGGTGCGTGCAAGACCTGCGGCAAGCGCCCCGGCGTCGACGTCGAGCCGCCGCGTCCGCCTCCACGGCCCAAGACCTGGTGGGCAGCCCCGGTGTCCGCCGGCATGCGCTTCGCTCTGATCGCCGCGTTGATCTGGTCGGTCGGACTGTCGTGGGTTGGCGCGGCGTCGCTGCTTCCGGTCATCAAGGCGGACGCTGCGTTCCTCGCGAAACACAGCAAGACATCGAGAGACATCGAGGTCGTGTGCGACCGGCTCGAGCTCGCCGGCACATTCACGAACGGCGCGAAGATGTATGCGTGCGCGACCGGCGACCGCGTGTTGCCGGTGGTCGGCGCGGTCGACAGCACCGGATCAGGCACGACGCTCGTCGGTCAGTTGCACGACTATTCCGGCGACGACTACCGCTGGCCCGCCGAGATCGTGGCCAACCCAGACGCCACCGCCGGATACCTCAGGGCGCACACGCGTGCACTCCGCCTCCTCGATCAGCTCGCAGGCGTGGCCGGCCTCGCAAGCCTGTTAGCGATCCTCGCCACGGTCCTCGTGGTGGTCTCGCGCCGCCGCAGAGCGAAGCGTGGGGGCTGAGCACGAATAGCCGGGCGCCGCGCCGCGTTCTACGAGGATGGTTAGCCTCGTCACGGTTCGCAACACCGTCTTGTTCGGCGGAGCGATCGCCGCGGGTATTGCGGCCTTCACGATCGCCTACGGGCGCGACGGGCGCGACGGGCGCGACGGCCACGATCGCGGGACGCCGATGCGGTTGCCGGTGTTGCCGAAGGTGCCGCCTGCGATCGAAGCGCACGTGACGCCGCGCCGGGTCGAGGCTGTCCCCACCCCGCCGATCGCGCCGCCGAACCCGCCGATCGCCGCAGTGCCCGTCGCGACAAACCTCCAGCCGGCGACGGACCAGCTGGATCCCGAGCTCGTGAAGCAGATCGCGGCACTGAGCGCCGCCGCACGCAAGCGCCTCGACAAGACGCCGTTCGCGGCCGGTGCGACCTGCGATGCCGTCCCCGGTCCGGAACAGAAGCGGATCACCAAGCTGGTGCGGACGTGGATCAACACCCAGCACCCGGACGAGCGACTCGGCGAGTCGTATGCCGAGGGCACGGAAGAGGAAGTCTCCGTCGGATGCGCCGAGCCCGAAGGCGTGCTCGTGACCGTGGCGATGGACCGCGCCGACAAGAAGACCAAGCGATCGACGGTCCGCCGCAACTACGTACTCCGCATCGACGGCGAGCGCGTCGAGGTCGTCGCCGATCGAACGAGCACGCCGTCGATCGACTGGATGGAGTGGGCCGACGAAGGCAGCCTCGGCGCGGTCGGTACGGTCGACTTCGATCGCGACGGCAAGCGCGACACGATCTACGTCGACCAGCAGCACGAGGGCGGTGCGATGCACCAGCACACAGCGGTGATGCTGCGCACCGCCGACGGCACGGTCACGCAGCTCGCCACGATCACCGACCTGCCGGACATCGAGCTCGTGAACGGCAAGCTCGTCGTCGGTGCCATCGACGACCAGCACCATCAAACGTACTTCCGCTGTCTCGACAAGGATCGCCAGATCACGAGCTGCCCGGAAGCCGCCCCCGTGCAACGCTGGTTCGACAAGTACAATGCGCTCGCGCGGATCGACGATCACAGCGCGTGGAACCGCGAGCAACTCGCGGCCGACTTCGCGACGGCCGGCATCAAGGGCCACGCCGAGCTCATCGCCGCGATGCCGGTGCTCGCGCCGGACGCGCGGTTGCGCCGCGATGTCGAACAGTTCTTGATCGCGACGAACCAGTACGATCCCGCCGACGAGCGGATCGAGCGCACGCATGGCGAGGCCGGGGTGTTCTTCGATCAACTCGGACGCCAGCTCGGCGATCAAAAGTGCTCGGTGACCGCGCTCACCGACGACGTCAAGAAAGCGGTCACCAAGTGGGTCGAGCGCCAAGCGCATCAGGACATGCCGCCCGCGATCGAACCCGACTGCGGCAACTACGTGTGGACGACCTTCTTCAAGAAAGACGGCCAGGTCGAGGCACTGCTCGCGGTTGCCGACGCGAAGGTGACGAAGGTCATCACGTTCGCGGGCGAGATCTACGAAGGTCCCGGGTCGCAGGGCTTTGTTCACCAGGGCGGGTTCTTCATGCACGGCCCGACGCTCGTCGGCCTCGTGTTCGAGGGCACCACGATCCACGCGATCGTCGACGGCAAGGCAATCGCGAAGCGCACGGGTCAGCCGCACCTGCTCGACTACGACACGCGCTGGACCCTGGCCGATCAGAGCTTCGACCTCGTCGCAGATGGCGCGGCCGTGATCCACGCGACCGCGACGGGGCTCGAGACGATCGATCCCGAGCCGCTGCGGCCCCATCAGATCCACCGCGCGGCGCTCGACCGCGTGCTCGATCTGTTCACGCCCGTCGACCAGCCGTACGTCGCAGCGCTGCGGACGCTCGGCGCGCCAGCTGCGCTCGTCGCCGAGGCGAAGGCGCAAGTTGCCGGGGCGGCGGCGAAGTCAGCGCCGTAGCTTCGCCGCGAGATCGCTGCCGAGCACCTGCTGCATCGTCGCGCGCGGGTCGGATTTGCTGCACGAGTTGCGCAACGGTAGGCAACTCGAGTTGCCGCGAGGTCGCGAGTAGCCAGTGCGGGGCCGCCCGTCTACTCGCGGATCACGAGCTTGAATACGCAAGGGCGGCCGGATCGTTGGCGCACCGCTTGCTGAACGGCGAGCCGTAAGCCCTATGAAGTCGCTCCTCGCCCTGGTTCCCGTGCTCGCTCTGATCCCCCACGCTGGTTGCGTGAGCAGCTCCGATAGCTGCGATTCGGAAGAAGGCTGCGACGACTCGGACCTGATGAACCAGGCGTACGAGGACGCGACGACCGACGCGAAGGCCGATGGCTACGACTGCTCGGGCGTGCGCGTGCCGGACCGCTCGGGGTTCGCCAAGCACGTCGTCTTGACGTTCGACGACGGACCGAACCCGGCGACGACCCCGAAGGTGATCTCGATCCTCCACAAGCACCACGCGCCCGCGACGTTCTTCAACAACGGCATGCGCTACTCGGCGGCCGCGAAGGCGATCGCGAGCCAGATCGCGCACGACCCCGACTTCATGCTCGGCAACCATACGCAGAATCACATCGACCTCGCGAAGCAGACGGCGGCGAGGGTGACGAGCGAGGTCATGCTGACCGACGCGCTGATCAAGGCGGCCGGCTCGAACGCGAAATATCTGCGCTTCCCGTTCGGCAGCGCGAGCTGCTCGGCGAAGCACTACGTCGAGGGCCTCGGCTACACCGTCGTCGGCTGGCACATCGACAGCGCCGACTGGTGCTATGCGGCCGGCCACGGTTACTGCGCGCCGGCGACGTTCCGATACGTCACCGATTCGCTGCGCCACGACATGGTCGGCTTCATCATGCAGCAGATCCATCAAAACAACGGCGGCATCATCCTGATGCACGACATCCATCAGTCGACCGCCGATCACCTCGACGAGATCCTGACGAAGCTCGAGGGCGAAGGCTTCACGTTCGCGCGGCTCGACGACACGACCGTGCTGCCGAAGCTCAACGGCGTCGCGACCAAGTTCATCGGCGACACGTGCACCGCGAACGCGGACTGCAACTTCACCGGCGGCACGTGCGCGCCGGCCGGATTCTGCACCGAAGCGTGCACGACGACCTGCCCCGACGAGAGCGGCAAGGCCCCGACGTTCTGCATCGCGAACCCCGACGACACCGCGCACGGCATGTGCGTCGCCAAGTCTGCGCCGCAGAACAACAGCTGCGCGGGCCTGCCGAACACGACCGCGATGACCGAGCCGCGGTTCTCCGATCCGAACGTGACCGCCTTAGTCTGTACGCCGTAGCCAGTCGCGCAGCGCTGCCGGTGCATGCGCGGTGCGCGAGGCCGGTGGCAGCTCGACGGTCGACTTGGTCGCCCAGAACAAGAGCGGCCCGACACCCGCGCGGTGTAGGCGAAGCAAGGCGGCGCTCGCCTTCCCGCTGTAGACGCCATCGAGCCGCGGTGCGGAAGCATTCGCGAGCGTGCGCATCGCCGCCTCGCTGCGAGGTGTCGACACGCCATAGCCCGCACCGAGCTCGCGTCCATCGACGACGAGTCTACGAACCAACGTCGGCAGCCCGAGGTCGATGCGCGGCCCGCCGAGCTTCGCGATCCGGTGGAGCGAGCGCAACGCGAGATGCGCCGTGCGCACGCGCGAAGTCACCGGCCACGGCGTCACGCGCACCGCGTGGATGATCGGCACCGGCCACGGCCACGCGCCGGTCGCGTGCGCGAGCGAGAATCCGGCGAGCAGGCCCGCGCTCGTGCACGTGCTGCCGATCGGCAACACGATCCGCACCGGCGGCGGTGCGAGCCGGGCCGTGACTTGCTCCGCGATCTCGAATGCCGCCGACATCGCGCCGAGCGTGCCGACCGGCGTCGCGCCGCCGGGCGGCATCACGACGCCCCGGCGATCGCGGCGCGCGATCCGCAGCCCCGCGAACGGGAGCTCGACGACGTGGCGCAACCGGACGAGCTCGCACTCCGAACCGACGAGCGCGCTCGCATTCTCGTGCGCCCATTCGCTATGCGGCTGGGGGAACAGGATCGCGCCGGCGTCGAGGCCGAGCGCGCGCGCGTGGAGCACCGTCGCGATCGCGTGGTTCGAGCCGTACGCGCCCATCGCCCAGATCCGCTCGTAGCCCTCGGCTTGCGCGTGAGCGAGCCATGCTTCGAGCGTGCGGATCTTGTTGCCGCCGTAGCGCGGGCTCGAATCGCCCTCGTGCTTGACCCACAGCTTCTTGCCGCCGATCTCGATCGCGGTGAGCGGTGTCGGCCAGTCGCCGAGCCGGACCCACGGCACGCGCGCGGCGAGCTGCGGCAACCAGCGAAACAAGGCGACGCCTTCCACACCCCGACCATACGCGGAGTCCGGGGCATCGCCACCCCAGGCCGGCCAGCGCCGTCAGGTGGTTGGCGCGGCACGCCGCGCGACAACATCTCCGCGGCGGTGGTCCGCGTTACTTCGAATCCGTAGCTTTGGTCGCGCGCTTCTCGGCGGCTTTTTCGGTCGTCGAATCGTTCACGTACTGCATGCACGACTTCAGCGAGCGATCGGTCGCGACATTCGTCGCGTAGTAGTCGGGCGCGCGCGTCTTCAGCGTCGCGGCGAGCGGCACGGCGGCGGAGCACTTGCCGTCCTTCACGAGCGCGATGATCTTCGCGTGCTGATCCTTCGCCCACGCGAGGCTCGAATCAGGCTTCGCGACCGTCTTTTGCGGAGCTGGCTCACCGGCGGGAGGCGGAGGCGGTGCCGCCGCGCGGTTGTCGGCGACCGTCGGCGCAGGTGCGCCGTTCGCGACCGGTGGCGCGGTCGGTGCAGTCGTGGTTGCGGTCGCGAATCCACCGCCCGCAGCGCCGGCGCCGGGACCCGCGCCGCGCGTCGCTTCCTTGCGATCGTTCTTCGCAACGGCGTCCTTGCCCGAGACGTCTTGCTGCTCCTGCTCGAGCTCCTTGGGCTGCGGCGAGTCCTTCGGGACCTCGACATAGCGACCCTTCGGCGCCTTCGCAGGCGGCGACGCTGCGTGCTTCGCGATCTCTTGCTTCGTGTCATCCGCGAATGCGAGCGCTTCGCCGCGACCGCGATCGTGGGCGACGGACTGTTTCGGTGCGCTACCGGTCTTCGCGATCTTGTCCTCGTCGAGACCAACCGCGACGCTCTCGCGCTTGAAGTCACCCGCTCCGATCGAGCCCTGGTCGGTCGGCGACGGTATCGTCGGCGTCATCGCGACTACAGGTTCGCCAGCGCTCGCCTGCGCCCGAGCCGCCGGGTCCATCGCGGCCACGTTGCCGTTCATCGTCGCAGAGCCCCACGCGCCTTCGCCCTTGGTCGCGGTGGCGTTCGGCGTGATCGCAGAAACGGATTCGTTGGATTTTTGCGCGATGCGCGGCTGCGCCATCTCGCTGTTGCCCTCGAGATAGATCGTGCCGGCCACGCCGACCACGAGCACGAGGGTCGCGGCGGCAGCCATCGCGGGATGCGCGATGAACGAGCGCACGAAGCGATCGAACCAGCTCTCCTTCTTGTCGGCAGCGACCACCTGCTTCGGCGCGCGGCGCGCGGCCTCTTGCAGCAGCAACGCCGACACGGCCTGCGGCGGATCGAGCTGGACCTCGAAGATCCGGCTGGTCGTGAACTGCGCGCGCACGGCCTTCAGGTCATCGAGCGCGCTCCGGTCGGCCGGATGCGACTCGAGATGCGCCGTGAGCTGCGCCTGTTCGGTCGAGCTGAGCTCTCCGTACAGCGCGCCCACGAGAAGCGCATCGATGTCCTGACGTTCCAACACTTCTTTTCTGTCCTTATACTACGTGTACACGCATGGGGCGACGACACGAATGGCCAGGAGATACGAGCGTTTGGCACGTACTTCGTACCATTCGTTCGGGCCACGTTCGTTCGCTTTGTAAGACTACCAACGCACCATGATGCCCGTGGATCTAACGACGGCCACCCGGAGGCATGGGGCTAACCCGGCGTTATCTCAGGTCGGCAGTAACGGCATCGCGACAGAGTGGCCGCCGTCGACGACGAGCGTGTGGCCCGTGATGTAAGCGGCTGCTGGCGAGCGCAGATAGACCGCCGCCGCTGCGATCTCGTCGATCGTACCGAACCTGCCTGCGGGGATTCCTGCCTTCGCGCGGTTCGCCGCGTCGCCGGGCGCGAGCCTGCGCATGCCCTCGGTATCACCGATCGGTCCCGGTGCGATGCCGCACGCGCGGATCTGGAACTGCCCCCACTCGACCGCGAGGTTCTTCGTGATCGCGTCGACGCCGGCCTTCGCCGCGGACGCGTGAATCTGCAGCGGCGTGCCGTGATAGTGCAGCGTCGCGCTGATATTGAGCACGAGCCCGTCGCCGCTCGTGCGCAACAGCTCGAACGCCCCGCGCGACGCGTTGAACGTGCCACCGAGATCGATGTCGATCACGGTCTTGAACCCGTTCGGCGACAGGCCCGCCGCCGGCACGAGGAAGTTGCCGGCGGCGCCGTTGACGAGCGTGTCGAGCTTGCCGAACCTGTCGGCGGTCGCGCGGATCGCGCCGGCGATCGCTTCCGGATCGCGCACGTCGGCGGAGAGGCCGAGTACGGCCCGTCCCGTCGCGGCTGTTAGCTCGGCAGCGGTCTTCTCGATGACGTCTTGCTTGCGGCTGACGATCGCGACGTCTGCGCCGAACCGCGCGTACGCATGTGCGATGCCTCGGCAGATGCCGGTGCCACCGCCGGTGACGAGCACCACGTGACCGGCGAGCACGTCTGCGCGGAAGACATCGAGAGGACTGGACATGCGGGGAGTTTGCACGAATTGCGGAACCCCGCGCGCGCCGTGGTGTCTGACTTCGCGAACCCGAAATGCACGGCCGCGCCGACGAGAGTCGAGTTGGCGCTGGCGAGCGAAGGGTCTTTACCGGAGGTCTGACCGATGCGTTCCACCACCTGGGCGCGCTGGGCGACGTGCGCCCTCGCGATCTCGATCTGTTTGCCTGCACTCGCTGCTCACTCGAAGAAGTCGCTCGCAGACTGCACTTCGTTCGATCAGAACGACAAGGGCGACGACACCGTCGAGCTCAAGATCAAGAACTCGTGCACGATCCCCGTCGACTGTTCGATCTCGTGGAAGGTCGTGTGCGCGCCGGAGTCGAAGAAGCGCCGCGCGGTCCACGAGGAGTCCGCGAAGGTCTCGCTGCCGACCGGTAGCGAGGACGTCAAGGTCGCCTCGGCGGCGATCTGCGGTGACGACGGCTGGTCGATCAACGGCGTCGAGTGGAGCTGTACCCCGAACAACGAGTAAGTCGCGCGGTGCATCGACTGCGCGTATCTTCGCGCGGTTGTGAAGCGCCGTTTCGGAGCCTCCCGGCGCGGTAGCGCGCTCGCTCGATCGGAACAGAGCATCGTCGACGTCGCGATGCCGGCGCGTGCGATCGCGATGGAGCTGATCGCCGGCCGCGGTCACTACGAGCGCGTGCTCGCGGCGGTGCTCGACGCGAAGGTCAGCGTGTGGATCGCGACCGCGAACGTCAAGGAGCTGATGGTCGAGGGACCACCCGCGACGGCCCGCAAACGCGATGCGTACGTGTCCGTGCTCGCGCGGCTCGACCAGCTCGCGAAGAACGGTGTCGAGCTGCGCTTGCTCCACGCCGAGATTCCGTCGCGGCCGTTTCGCGCGGAGCTCGCGCGCCGCCCTCGCCTGCTCGCCGGTGGCCTCGCACTGCGGAGATGCCCCCGCGTTCACTTGAAAGCCGTGATCGTCGACGGCGCGGTGCTCTACCTCGGCAGCGCGAACTGGACCGGCGCCGGGCTCGGCGCGAAGGGTAGCGGCCGGCGCAACTTCGAGCTCGGCTTTGTCACCGACGACGCACCGCTGCTCGATCAAATCCAGGCGCTGTACGAGCGGATCTGGACGGGCGGCGAGTGCGCCGGATGTAGGTTGCGCGAGGACTGCCCGGGGCCGCTCGATGAGGTTGTTCCGGCAGGCCTGCAACCCCCGGTAACGGTTCGCAAAGCCAAGGCGCGCCCGCACAAATAGTCAGCCCTGCGGGAGCGTTGTAACCGGCGGTGCGAATTCGTGCACGATCTGGGCAGTGACCGTGGCGACGGCCTACGTCGAGGATGTGTTGTTGGTCGACCGGTGTCTTACCGGCGAGCCCGCAGCCACGCGCGAATTGTTCCGCCGCCACCGCAATCGCGTGCACGCGAGCTTGTTTCGCGTGCTCGGCTCCAACCGCGACATGGACGATCTACTGCAAGAGGCCTTCATCCAGGTGTTCCAGTCGCTGCGCGGCTGGCGCGCTGAAGCCAGCCTCTCGACCTGGATCGATCGCGTCTCGGTCCGCGTCGCCTATCGCTACCTGTCGCAACGCGGTCGGCGGATTCAAACCGATCCGTTGAGCGACGAGGAGTCGATTCCCGGCGGCGAAGCGACCGACGATCGTCGCCAGCTCGCACGCGACGGGGTGCGCCGGCTCTACGCGGTGCTCGACGAGCTCGGCGCCGCGGCGCGCCTCGCATTCACACTGCACGAGATCGATGGCCGCCCGCTCGCAGAGGTCGCCGATCTGGTCGGGTCGTCCGTGACGGCGACGAAGCTTCGCGTGTGGCGCGCGCGCGGCAAGGTCGAAGCGGCGGCCGCGGCCGATCCGGTGCTGCGCGAGTTTCTGGGCACCACCGAGGTAAGCGCATGACGCTGCGAGATCGCATTCCCGTCGAGCAGCTCGATGACGAGCGGCTGACGAACATCGAACGCCGGCTCGTCGTCGGCGTCTCGGAGCTGTCGACGAAGCGCAGCGCGCGTCGCGGCCTCGCGGCGATCGGGTTTCGGGGTGCCGGCGTCGTCGCGATCGCGGCGGCAGCCGTGATCGGCTGGAAGCTCCACGCGGTACCCGCGGCCGATCCGCCGCCCGCCCCCACGGCGCAACACTTCCAGGTCGCCGATGGCTCGCGGATCTCCGTCGACGGCGCGACGCTCGCCGGTAATGCGAGCTACGACGTCACTCGCGATCCGCAGCGCGTCCTGATCGACATGCAGCGCGGCAAGCTCGAGCTCGCGGTCGTTCACGATCCACATCGCACGCTCGTGATCCGCGCGGCCGATACCGAGATCGAAGACGTCGGTACCAGGTTCCGCGTCGACTTCGACGGCGCGAACGCGGTCCAGGTCCGGGTCACCGAGGGCGAGGTCAAGGTCACGCGCCACGCGCAGGTCGTGCGAGTCGCCGCCGGCAACGGCTGGACGACCGACCGCGGGTTGCTCGCGCTCGGCGAGCTCGATCCGGTCGTCGTCGCGAACGTCGATCCGCTTCCCGCGATCGTACCGGCGCCGCCCGTGCGGCCGCACGCGACGGAGGCACCCGTCGTGCGCACTCCGCACCACGTCGCCGAGACCGCACCGGTCGCGGTCGCCCCCCCCGTGCCGCATCACGACACCGTCACCGCGCCCGCGGATCCATTCGTCGATCTGCGCACCGCGATCCGCGCCGTGCCGATCGAGCGCGCGCCGGCGATGGATGGTCATTCCGACGCCGCGACCGAGATCGCGAAGCTCAAGAAGCTGGCCTACTCGACGACCGTCGGGCCGGAGGCGTCGCAAGCGCTCTACGAGATCGCGGTGCTGCTCTATCGCCCGCTCGGCCAGGATGCCGAGGCGATGCGGACGCTCGACTGGTACTTCCGCCGGTTCGCCGGTGGCAAGGAGATGCACGCCGCGATGTGGCTGCGCGTCCGGATCGCGTGTGACCACACGATCGACGAGGCCTGTCGGCGGGCCGCTTACAGCTACCAGCACGACGTTCCGGGCGGCGCGGCCAGCGAGGTCGCGGTCCGCATCACGAACGCCCAGTAGTACACTCGGGCGATGGCGCGCGTGGTGCTCGACCTCGCCGAGGACGCTCAGCTGGCGCGTGACCTCGCGGCCGGCGGGGTGTTCGTACCGGGCTGCACCGAACCTCTGCTGTCGGATCTCGAGCTCGCGATCCGCGCGGGCGATGAAGAGGTCGTGGTCGCCGCGCGCGTGGTGTTCGTCACCGACAGCGGCGCCGGCTGCGAGCTCGTCGCATGCCCACCCGAGGTCAAGGCTCGACTCGCGGCGCTCGCGAAGGCGTCTCCCGAACCCGCGCTCGAAGAAGAAGAAGAAGACGCGGATGCGAAACACGTCGCGCGAAACATCCACGAGCGTCTGCGTGGCCTCACGCTGGTCCAGCAGATCAAGGCGGCGCAGCACGGTGAGGTCAGCGAACGGATCGTGCTCGAACGGATGTACGGCAAGACCGTGTGGGATCCACTGTTGCGCAATCCGCGCGTGACGGCGCCAGAGGTCGCGCGGATCGCGCGCATGGGCGCTCTGCCGCGGCCGATGCTGGAGCTGATCTGCACGAACGGTGCGTGGCTGCAGATTCCGGAGATCCGGCGCGCTCTCCTGACGAATCCTAGGTTGTCCTCGGATCAAGCGGTGCGCGTGCTGCGCCTGTTGCCCAAGCACGAGCTCAAGCTCGCGGCGACGCAGACCAGCTACCCGATCGCCGTGCGAGATGTCGCGAAGCGGTTGGTTCGCGACCTTTCGCAGTAACCGCCGTAACACGAATCAGCCATACTGCCCCGATGCGGCTCGCGTTCTTGCTCGTCCCTCTAGCGCTCCCCGCCGCCGCGCGCGCAGACACCAGCTGCGTCGACGTCCAGTTCACACCGACCGACAAGCTCCAGATCGTCGCGTGGGTCGAGACCGCTTCTGGCCAGTACGTCGACACGCTGTACATCACGCAGCAGACCGGTAGCTTCGGGCTCGGCAATCGCCCCGGCCGCTTCGACTTCAACAGCGGCCCGAACTGGCCGTACGGCCGCCGGATCACGACGTTTCCCGTGTGGTCGCACCACCATGGCCTCCAGTTCCCGACGGTGATGTTCCAGAGCGCGTCATCCGGCGATCCCGATTATTGCTTCGCGCTGACCGGCACCGCTTACACGCTGTGCGCCGAGAACAACCTCAGCCACGACTTCAGCCAGAGCTCGGCCGAGAGCCACTTCTGCCGGCCGCTCGACTACTACAGCACCGTTCCGAACGGCACGAACCCGAGCGACCAGGAGCAATGGGACGCCGGGACGTGTGCGAGCTCGGTGTTCACCGACAAGGGCAGGTTCAGCCCGACCGCGACGACCGGCTATCCGCCGCGGATCGACGTGATTCGCAAGGCTCAGGACTCGCCGTCGGTCGACATGTACAAGACGTTGAACCCGTTCGACGCGGTGTCGGCACCGACGCCGATCGGCGGCACCGCGACGCACGCACCGTGGGCCGCGTCGATGACTGCCGGCGACTACGTGCTCTACGTCGAGACCGCGAAGGAGTACGACACGAACGCCGAGTACAACGCGACGGCGTATCCGTCGCCCTCGAACATCACGTTCGCCGACTTCGGCATGCCCTATCGCGGCCAGCCGTCGGTCGTGTACCGCGTGCCGTTCACGGTCGGCTCGACGAGCACCGAGGCGTCGACCGCGACGTACTACGGCTACGGCTCACCCGATGGTACGGATGGCGACATCCGGCCCCCGGACGTCACGATCACGTCTGACACGCCCGGCTCGGGCGCCGCGCGGCTCCAGCTCGTGAGCGAAGGCAACGACATGTATCGCGTGCGCGTCACGATCGATCCGAACCAAGGCGGCTCGCCGCCGCTCGCACCGAGCGCGTTTAGCGCGACCGCGATCCATGCGGGCGATGCCGAGATGTCGTTCGTCGCACCGAGCGTCGGGCCGCAGCAAGCGCAGGTCAGCGGCTACGAGATCCGGATCCGCGCGTCGGACGAGATGACCGCTGCGAACTTCGCGACCTCGATGCCGGTGACCGCGCACGTCGATGCCGCAGCGCCCGGCACGACGCAGGCGTTCGAGCTCGACGGCCTGTTGCCGGAGACCGACTACTGGATCGGCGTACGCGCGTTCGACGATTGCCATAACGCGGGCGACCTCGCGATCACGCACCTCGTCACCGCGACGCGGACGTCGGGCTCGGTCGATGCGTGCTTCGTCGCGACGGCGGCGTACGGCTCGTTGCTCGCGAACGACGTCGAGATGCTGCGGCGCACACGCGATCTGTTTCTCCGCACGAACGCGCTCGGCGAGCTCGGCGTCGAGGCGTACTACACGTTCGGGCCGCTCGTCGCAGCGCCGGTCGGCGAGTCCGAGCTGCTGCGCGCGACCGCCCGCGACGTCCTCGCACCGGTCATCGCGCGCGTGCGCACGCTCGTCTACTAGCTACGGAATCCCGTAGGCCGCTTCGGTTATGACCGGGGTGCCTACGTGTAGTTTTCGTGCCTGCGCGCAGACAGCTGAACTACGGTGGGAATGTGTTGGGTTGGTACCGAGTTGCTGTCGTCCTTCTACTAGGTGCGTGTGGCATGCAGGCCGGGTCGGACGAGCCACCGGTCCCGCGGATCGCGCCGCCGATGCCGATCACGAGCGCCGAGCAGACGGTCGCGTCGACCGGTGAGACGCCCGCGGTCGTATCGAACGGTTCGGTGTTCTTGCTGGTGTGGTCGGACGGCGCCGACATCTATGGCTCGCGGATCGATGCGGTCGGCACGATCCTCGATTCGATCGCGATCTCGACGGCGAGCGGCGTCCAGAGCCAGCCGCAAGTCGCATCGAACGGCAATGACTTCCTCGTGACGTGGAGCGACGCGCGCACAGACGCCGGCGACATCTACGCGGCCCGGGTCACGGCGGCCGGCGTGGTCTCGGATTCGAACGGCATCGCGATCCACACCGGCGCGAATCTCCAGGAGTGGCCACACGTCGCCTCGAACGGCACCGACTACCTCGTCACGTGGCACGACGCGAACGACGGCGAGAACTACGACATCTACGCATCGCGCGTGACCGCCGCCGGCGTCGTCGAGGACACGCTCGCGATCGCCGCGACCAGTACGCGCGAGTGGTATCCGTCGGTCGGCTCGGTCGGAGGCGCGTACCTCGTGACGTGGGACGAGTTCCGCGACACGATCCAAGGCGATCTTTACGGGCGATTCGTCGCCGCGGACGGCACGCTCTCGGCGGCGGGTGGCATTCTGATCTGCTCGGCGGCGAAGCAGCAGCTCTACGCCGCGATCGCGACGAACGGCAATGGCTACACGGTCGCGTGGGACGATGCGCGCACCGACATCAGCTTCGATATCTACGCGAAGCACGTCGGAACGGACGGCACCGTCGGGACCGAGATCCCGGTGTCGCTACAGGCGAATCACCAGCTGTTCCCGGCGATGGCGTCGAACGGTTACGACTTCTTCCTCGCGTGGGAAGACGACCGCGGCAACTCGAAGGACATCTACGGCGACTTGCTCTCGGGCTCGACGGTATCGGCGACCGATGGCTTCGCGATCGCGACCGACGTCGTGAAGCAGGAGCTCGCGCCCGCGATCGCGTATCAAGCGTCCGCGCACGGCTACTTGCTCGCGTATCAATCGGCGGCCGCGGTCGTCGCGCGGTTCGTGCGCCAGTGCGGCGACGGCGTGATCCAGGCGGGCGAGGCCTGCGACGACGGTAACCTCGCCGCGGGAGACGGCTGCAGCCAGACCTGCACGATCGAATCCGGCTACACGTGCGGCGGCACGCCGTCGTCGTGCGCAGACATCGACGAGTGCGCGACGAACAACGGTGGCTGCGCGCAGACTTGCACGAACTCCGCGGGATCGTATTCATGCGGCTGCACCGCTGGCTACGTCCTCGCCGGCGACGGGGTGTCGTGCGTCGATGTGGACGAGTGCGCGACCGCGAATGGTGGCTGCGCGCAGACCTGTACGAACTCGGTCGGCAGCTACACGTGCGCGTGCGCCGCGGGCTACACCCTCGATGCGGACGGCCACGGCTGCACCGATGTCGACGAGTGCGGCGCCGGCAACGGCGGCTGCGCCCAAGTCTGCACGAACACCGCGGGCTCGTTCACGTGCAGCTGTGCGGCGGGTTACATCGGCGACGGCACGACGTGCACCGACGTCGACGAGTGCGCGACCGGCAACGGCGGCTGCTCGAACATCTGCACGAACACCGACGGTGGGTTCTCGTGCTCTTGCACGCCGGATCAAGGCCTCGGCAGCGACGGCGTGACGTGCGTCGCGTGCGGAGCGGGCTATCAGGGCAACGGCACGACGTGCGCTGATGTCGACGAGTGCTCGCTCGGCACCGATACCTGCGGCGCAGGAGCCTGTACGAATACCGCCGGTGGCTTCACGTGTGCCGAGCCGAGTGGCGGCTGCAACGCGGGCGGTGGTAGCGGCGGGTTAGTCGGGATGCTGGCGGCCTTCATGGCCGTACGGTGGCCCAGGCGCCGTCGCCGACCAGCCACTGCGTGACCCAGTCGGAGAGCTTCACGCCGTGCGACTGCACGGTCGCGAGCTGACCGAACATCGTGTGGCTCGTCCCGGCCGCTTCGAACACCTTCGTATTTGGATGATCGAAGTGGTTCGTGATCAGATCGTCCTGCACCGGCACGAGCGACGTCGTGTAACCGAAGTACGCGGCGACGGTCTGGTCGTTGTCCCACGTCATGAGCCCGAGCCGGCTCGTCGGGTGCGCCGCGGCGACCGCGTCGAACACCGGCGTGAAGCTCGTGTCGCAACCGGTGCATCCGGGCGGAAACGCGATCTTCCAGGCGGTCGTCAGCTTGTCGTAGTTCACGACGAACGGGATGAACGGCGAGGAATCCTCGAGGAGGTTCACGCTCGCGCTCGGCCAGCCGGCGGTGAAGCGATGGAAGTCGAGCGTCGCGCCGTAGCCGCCGGCCGACGAGCCAGTGACCCAGACGACCTGCGCCGCCGGGAACGAGGGCGCGAGGCGATCGACGAACGCCTGGGTGTTGGTCGCGCCGGTGTGGTGCAGCGTCGGCCCGCCCGGGTACGCCATCACGTTCGTACCGGCGTGGAGGTCGCCGGTGCAGTACGGCACGAACACGAAGTTCGCGGTGTCGAGCGGTGGGCCGGCCGCCCGGTTGACGGTCAGCGCCGCGACATCGGTCGCGAGCTTCTGCGCGGTGTAGGTGACGTCGAGGTTGACCGCGACCGGCGGGTTCGCGGTGCAGGTCGCCGTGTCCCAGCACGCGCCGCCGCCCTCGAAGTAGACGAACACGTCGCCGCCGGGCGTGGCGCTGCGGTTGAGTCCGAACCCCGCGGTCGTGCCGTTCGCGCAGGTCGTACCGGGGACCGGGACCCAGACCCACTGGTTCGGTGTGGTGTTCAGCACGTCCGCGTCGGCGGCCGGTGACGAATCTGCGCCACCCGGATTAGGGGAATGGCATGCGGCAGCGACGACGATGACGGCGAGGCAGCGCATCTGTTGATCATATAGTAGCTTCCCCGCCCGATGCGCCCCGACGGAAGACGTCCTGACCAGCTCCGGCCCCTCGAAATCATTACCGGCTTTCAGAAGCACGCGGAGGGCTCCGCGCTGATCAAGCTCGGCGACACCCACGTCCTGTGCGCCGCTAGCGTCGAGAAAGGTGTCCCGAATTTTCTCGTCGGCAAGAACCAAGGCTGGCTGACCGCGGAGTACGCGATGTTGCCGCGCTCCACGCACACGCGCACGAAGCGCGATCCGGGCGGCCGCGGCAAGGAGATCCAGCGGCTGATCGGGCGCTCGTTGCGCGCGGCCGTCGATCTCGAGCATCTCGGCGAGCGCACGATCCACGTCGATTGCGACGTGCTCCAGGCCGATGGCGGCACGCGTGTCGCGTCGATCACCGGCGCGTGGATCGCGCTCGCGATCGCGATCGGAAAGCTCGCGAAGTCGGGCGCGGTCGCGGATATGCGTGCGTTGCGGCCGCCGGTCGCCGCGGTGTCGGTCGGCATCGTCGGCGGTGAGGTCGTGCTCGACCTGCCGTACGTCGAGGATTCGAAGGCCGATGTCGACATGAATGTCGTCGGCGATGCGAGCGGCAAGTTGATCGAGGTCCAAGGTACTGCCGAGCACGACGTGTTCGATCGCAAGCAGCTCGATGCGATGCTCGACCTCGCGCTCGCTGGGATTTCCCAGCTCGTGGCGGCGCAGCGCGCGGCGGTGGCATGACCCGCCCCCTGGTGTTCGCGACCCGCAACAAGGGCAAGCTCGTCGAGTTGCGCGAATTGCTCGCCGGGAACGCCGGTCTTCGTGTCATCTCGATCGACGAGGTCGGCAAGGACGTACCCGAGGTGATCGAGGACGCCGATACGTTCATCGGCAACGCGACGAAGAAGGCGCGCGAGGTCTCGGCCGCGACCGGACTCCCGGCGCTCGCCGACGACAGCGGCCTCGAGGTCGATGCGCTCGGCGGCGCCCCGGGCGTCTTCAGCGCACGCTACGCCGGGGAACCGCACAGCGACAGCGCGAACAACGCGAAGCTGCTCGCGGCGCTGGTCGGCGTTGCCGATCGGCGCGCGCGCTTTCGCGCCGTGCTCGCACTCGCAGATGGAGCCGGTCCGCTCGGCGCCGACATCATCACGGCCGATGGCACGTGCGAGGGCACGATCTTGACCGCGCCGCGCGGCACCGGTGGCTTCGGTTACGACCCGCTGTTCTTCGCACCCGAGCTCGGGACGACGTTCGCGGAAGCCGGCGTCGGGTCGAAGAGCGAGCTGTCGCATCGCGCGCGGGCGATGCGCGCGATCAAGCCGCGCCTACTCGCGTACCTGGGGAGCCTGAAGTGAAGGCCGTCGTCATCACGCTCGTGCTCGCAGGCTGCGCGTCGTACTCGCCGGATCTGTCGGGCACGCCGTTCACGTGCGGATCGAGTGACCCGATCTGCCCGGATGGCTACGCGTGCGTCGCCGGGTTGTGCACGAACGGCTCGGGCTCGGGCTCGGGCTCGGGCTCGGGCTCGGGCTCGGGCTCGTGCACGATGCAATTCACCGGAGTGCTCGCGACCTGGGACATGACCGGCCAGCCCGGATCTCAGGTCTCGACGCCGGCCGCGACGAACCGGCCCGGGTTGACCGCGAGCGCGCTGTCGCGGGCGTCGGCGCTCACCGCGGCGGCAGGCACCGGTTCGATCAGCTCCACGAACTGGGCGACCGGTGGCGTCGATCCGACGAAGTACTACACGCTGACGCTCACGCCGCCGGCGGGATGCACGGTCGCGTTGACGATGATGGCGATCGACGTGGTCTCGAGCGGAACCGGGCCGGCGAACGCATCGGTCGGAACCAGCGCAGACACGTTCGCACATGCGGTCCAGATCTCGACCTCGGCGCCGAGCACGCCGACGCTGAGTGCGAGCGCCACCAGCGCGCTCGAGGTCCGGATCTACGGCTTCGCCGCGACCGCGACGACCGGCACGATGCGCGTCCAGAACATGCTGAGCGTCACCGGCTCGCTCCAGTAGCTGCGAGTTTCTCGAACGCGCGTGGCACTTGTGCTGCAGCTTCGCGACGATCTCTCTGCACGATCGACGGCTACGGCCGCCGCTCGGCGCTGAAGAGTTGCTCGTCGCGACGACCTAGCGGTGGCGTGCCTGCCAGGTCTCGATCCGTTTGCGCCAGGTGGCGCCTTCCGGACCGACTGCGACGGTCGTGGCATGCGCCGTCTTCGCGAGCTCTCGCGCGCGCTTTTTGTCACCGTGAGTCTCGACCAGCGCCTGCGCGAGATCGAACTGCATCTCGGCGGTGTTCAGAGGAATCGCGCCCGGATCGTGCGCGGCGTACGCGACCGCTTCTTCGGCGTGCTTGCGCGCATCGACCCAGCGGTGCGCCTGGACCTCGATCACGGCCATCGCCGCTGCCGCGTAGCTCACGCGCGGATCGTGGAGGGCTTCGAGCATCTCGCGCGCCTCGGCGAGTGTGCGCAACCCACCGTCGAGATCCGTGGTGGCAAGGATCTGACCGTAGTCGAGAAGAAGCATCGCGAGCTCGACACTGCGCGGGTCCTGCGCGCGAACGACGGCGATCGCTTCTTCGAGATAGCGCTTCGCGCCGGGTTCGTCGCCGGTCTGCGCCAAGATCGCGGCGAGCATCGTGTCGATCGTCGCGAGCGTGGCAACCGGACGAGGCTCGATCGCGAGCGTGATCTCGCGAGCCTTGCGCAGCGTCGCGAGCGCCGCTGGAATCTTGCCCTCGCCGGCTTCGACCGCCGCACGGGTCTGCAGGATCTCCGCGACCTTCGGATTGCGGCCCGTCGGAAACGCCTTGTAGATCACCTCGAGAGCGCGGTCGACTTCGGGGCGCGCAGCGGCAAAGTTGCCGGCATTCGCGTCGGTATCGGCGAGGACCTCCTCGTACGT
Organism: Deltaproteobacteria bacterium; assembly: GCA_040004535.1. GTDB lineage: Bacteria > Myxococcota_A > Polyangia > Haliangiales > Haliangiaceae > JABFXX01. Next base: position 23,404 of record JBDUAS010000033.1, on the reverse strand, counting down.
CGCGATCGGTGGTGCGTTCGGGCCCAACTTTTCAGCGGCCGCTGCGAGCCGTTCGGTGGCGACTTGATGAAGCTCGTCGAGGTTGCCCGCGGGAACCAGCGCCTCGAGCACGCAATCACGCGCGTTGTTCTCGACGCCGGGGTTGCCGAGCTTCTGCGCCGTCGCGATGGCGGGCTTGCAGATCGCGAGCGCCTCTTGCCAGTGGTTGGTGGGAATCAACGCCCGCGCATACGAGATCTCGATGCCGAGCGCGGCGCTCGGATCGCCGAGCCGTTGCGCCGTGCTGCGCGCCTCGGTGATCAACATGGCGAGCACGTCCGGCTTGTGCTCGTACGCGGCTTCGCCGAACGCACGCGCCCACGCCATGAGCGCCTCGCGATCGAGGTGACTCGCGATCGCGAGCGATGCTCCTCGGGTCAGCTCGTCGAGCGCGGGGTGATAGACGAGCGCGAGCGCGGAGCCGACCGCGATGTGAGCGCGGGCAATCCCGGGTGCCCAGCCGAGCGCCTCCGCCCGCGTGAGCAGGTTGCGCGACGCGTCCAGGGTGTGGGTCGAGCCCGTCGCCTGGGCGACCACGACGCGATCGAGATCGCTGCGCAGCGCGATCACGGCCGGTGCGAGCGCGAGCGACGGCACGTCCGGGCTCGCCATGAGCGTCTTCGGATTGGAGCAGTCGCCGAGATCGACGAGCGTCGCGAGCACCTCGCTCGCGTGATCGACGACCTCGGGCGTCCCCGACTCGAGCACACCATCGAGCGCGCGCAACCGATCGAGGCTCGCATCGAGGCACGCGCGCTTCTTGACCAGCAGCTCGGAACCTTGATCGGTCGTCTCGGCAGCGCACGTGCCGACCGAGAGCTCGCGCCAGCGCGCCGCATAGTGATCGAGCGCATCGCTCGTGCGCGCCGCGGTAGTTGCCGCGTACGCGCGTTGCGAGCGCAGGAACGCGACACGTTGCAATGCCGAGTGGACCGGCGACCACGCGCCCGCGAGTGCGTGCTCGGCACCGACCTCGCAGCTCGCAACCTGACCGCGCTCGGCGAACAACCAGAACCCACCGCCGGCGAGCACTGCCGATCCGAGCGCGGCCGCGACGGTCGGCCAGACCCGACGGCGATGGTGCGGCGCGAGCTGCGCGACGAGCTCCGCCATGCTCGGCCATCGCTCGCTCGGTCGCTTCGCGAGCCCGCGCTGGAGCACATCACCGACCGAACGCGGCACGCCCGCCACGCGCGGTGGTGCGCGCAACGGTGCTTCCGTGATCTGCTGACCGACGAGTGCCGGCGTCGTCGCGGTCCTCGGATCGACATATGGATGCTGGCCGAACAGCGCCTCCCACATCGCCACGCAAAATCCGAACTGATCACTCGAGGCAGTCGCGGGCTCGAGCGCGTGTTGCTCGGGCGCCATGTAGAGCGGTGTCCCCGCGAATGCTCGCGCAGACGCCTTCGGGTCGAGCGTGTCGACGGCGAGCCCGAAGTCGGTCACCGCGACGCGGCCGCGGCGATCGAGCAAGACGTTGCCCGGCTTGAAGTCGCGGTGAACGAGACCGACCGCGTGCGCGGCGACGAGGCCGCGGCCGGCATCGACGAACCACCGGATGATGTCCGCCGGTGCAGCCTTGCGCTTTGCGAGCACCGTCCGGAGGTCCTCGCCCATCACGAGCTGCATCGCGATGAACACCTCGCCGTCCTGCTCGCCGGCATCGAACACGTGGACGACGTGCGGATCGTCGAGCTTCGCGAGCGCTTTCGCTTCCTCGATCAGCGATGCCGTGCGAAGGCCGCTATGCAACACCTTGAGCGCGACCTGGCGATCGAGCTTCGGATCGTACGCCGCGTAGACCGCACCCATTCCGCCGCGGCCGACGACTCGTACGATCTCGTAGCGCCCGACTTTCGAGCCGCGCGGCAGCGAGCCGGTCGGGGCAACAGTGCCGTCGGCCGGTGTCGTCGCGTCGAGCGGGCTGATCGTGCCCCGGATCCCTGGGTTCGCAGCGCACACGACCTCTAGGCACGACTCGCAGGTCGAAAGATGCTCGACGATGCGCGCCTGGTCGCCCGCCGCCAGGCGATGCTCGAGGTACGCATTGACCGCGTTGTCGTCGAGGCATTCCAAGGTTGATGACAAAGCTTACGGCCTGGGCTCTACGAGTACAATCGACGCGCAGGCGGTCCTGCTCGCCAAAAAAACAAATGTCCGGGTAGCCCGCCGCCGCTTTGCGCGAAGCAACCTCGCGGCGCCGGTTCCGGTCACACTCTCAGGCATGCGCTGCTCGTGGTTGATCGTCTTCGTGCTCGGTTGCAGCAGTACGCCCGCGGGAAAACCCCAGCCGTACGTCGAGGTCGCGGCCAAGGGCTCCGGCGCCGTCGTCGACGAGCTCGTCGTCGCGGTGTCGGCGCTGCGCAGCGATCAGGGCACCATCCGCTGCTATCTTTACGATAACGGCGAAGACTTCCCCGACGCCAAGCAACACGTGATCGCGGCGGCGGTCGCATTGCCGGCCGCGCGCGCCGGGACGTGTAGGTTCAGCGGCGTGACGCGCGATCGCGACTATGCGATCGTGACGCTCCACGACGAGAACAACGACAACGTGTTCCAGAAGAGCGCGTTCGGAATTCCGCGAGAAGGCTACGGCTTCTCGAACAACGCGAAGCCTCGGTTCTCGGCGCCGTCGTTCGATGCGTGCAAGTTCCACTACACGTCGGGAACGCAGAACCTCGCGATCGCGATGCAGTACTGATTCAACGCTCGATCGTCGAGGCGAGTCGCGCGAGCTCCGCCATCGTCTCGAGCCGCTGGATGCGCGGGTGACCCGATACGAGATCGCTGCCGCGCCTGCCGCCGATCACGACCGTGATCGGCGGCGGCAGCGAGACGAGCCAGCGTACGAGCTCCTTCGCGCGCGCCGCCGGGACCTGCGCGCTCGCGCTGACCCACACGAGCGCAGGTGAGTGATGGGCCAGCGCGCGCTCGAACGCGGAGACCGGCGTGTCGGGGCCGAGGTTGACGGTGCGTAGCCCGGCGGCCGCGACCACCATCGCGGCCATGAACGACGGCACGATGTACGGATCGTCCTCGGGCCCGCCACCGATCGCGATCGGCACTCGCGGCGCTGGCTCGAACGTGCTGCGCAGATGCGCGAGCGCCTGCAAGCAAGTATCGGTCGCGCGATGCTCGATGAAGATGCCCTCGGCATCGTGGGCCCAGAGCTCGCCGATCCGATGCATCGCGTTCTTGACGGGACCATCGCAGAGCTCGGCGACCGTGTAGCCGGCGAGATAGCGCTCGACCAACCAGCGCCGCGCGCCGCCGGCATCGCCTTCGAGCAAGTAGTGGCGAAACCCGTCCTCGTCGCGCGGGCTGCGCGCGTTCGGCGCGAAGTCGCCCATCCCGAGGAGCTCGGGGCGCGCGAGCGGCGCGCCGGATTCGCGAATGAACCGCATCGCTTCGGGCAGCGCGATCTTGCGATGGCCGCCTTCGGTGCGCGCCGCCGTGATCTTGCCCGCGTCGACCCATCGCTTGAGCGAGGACTCGCTGACGCCCAAGGCATCGGCGAGCTCGCGGGGTGACAGGAGGCGCATTGGACTCCATTCTGACGCCTGCCCCTGACATCCGGTTACACGATTTCACAGGGTTAGAGGATTCGCGCATCCAAAACTGCTTTGGCTCCGAACACTTACCTGAAAGGACGTACCGAGATGCCAAAGGACGTTTCGGGTGTTATGGTGACCGTTATGAACGATTTGGACGATAAATCGGTCGCCTCGCGCGAGCCCAGGTTCGGCGCCCCAGAGCGCGAGTTCGTTTACGCGATCGCGCGAAAGATCGTCGGCTCGCCAGATGCGGCCGAGGACGTCGCGCAGGACGCGATGCTGCTCGCGTACATCCATCGCGACGCGTTCCGCGGCGACTCGCGCTACCGGACGTGGCTCTACCGGGTCGCCGCCACCGCGGCGCTCGGTTACCTCCGCAAGCTGAAGCGCTCGCGCGAATCGGTACAGCTCGAGGACGACGTGCTTCCCGCGCTCCTCGACCCGAGCTCGTCGCCGGAAGCGCTCGTCGCGAACGGCGAAGCAACGGCGATCGCGAACCAGTTGCTCGCGGACCTCGAACCGGCGTTTCGTGATGTCGTCATGCTGCGCAGCGAATACTCGGAGGCCGATACCGCGAAGCGCCTCGGCATCACGATCGCGAACGTCAAAGTCCGTGCGCACCGCGCCCGCGCGAAGTTGCGCACGGCGTTCGAGCGGTTGCCCGCCGCGCGCGCCGCTTAGCCTGCGAGCGCCGCGAGCGTCGCCTTCACGCCCGGATAGCCGAGCTGATAGCATCGCCACCAGCCGAGCATCATCGTGCCATGGCCGATGAAGATCGTGACGTGACTCCACATCTCGACGCGATCCGCGTTCGAGGTCATGTAGCGCCGCCAGTGGAACGCTTCGTCGACCAGGCTGTACACGAACGACATCGCGGTGAGCACGAGCGCGGGGATGGCGCACACCCGGTACGAGTAGGCGAGCACGAGCAGGACGCAGCTCGCGACGCCGCACCCGATCGTGATGTGATGGACGAGCTGCTCGCCGCCGCGGAGCACGGCCTTGTAGATCGTGCGGTGGCCGATCGTGTCGATCGCGATCGCGACCGTGAACACGGCGGCGCCGATCGGGACGAGATACGCCTCCGGCGGCCACACCACACCGTGCGTTTGGCCCACGAGCACGAACCAACCCGTCGAACCGACGAGGCCGAGCATCATGCCGACCCACGTGAGATAGACGACCCAGTCCGTGCGATCGAACTCGCGGATCCGACCGACGTAGGTCGCGAGCTCAGAGCCTCGGAACATCGGCGAGCTCCAGGACGCGCGTGGGGACGTGATAGCGGCGGAACGCGTGGAGCGGTGCGGCCAGCGCGGCGCGGCCGAACGCGCGGCTGACGAGCGCGAGCTTCGCGGGTGTCGACACGACGGCACGGTCGAGCGAATCGGTGATCCGGTCACCGATCGCGGCGTACACGTTGCGTGCGGCTCGGACCGCGAGCGCCGCGCGCCACGGTAGCGCGGTCATGCCGGTATCCGCGGAGCGATAGTAGCGAGCCGCGAGCGCGAGCAACGTGCGCCGCGCACGCAGGTAACCGAGCTCGCCTACCAGGTCCGCCGGAAGGTAGACCCGCCCCCGCCGCGCATCCTCACCGACGTCGCGACAGATGTTCGTGAGCTGCATCGCGATCCCGAGATGTGCCGCAGGGATCAATGCTGCCTCGTCGGCGATGCCGAACACGTGCGTCATCATCAAGCCGACGACGCCGGCGACGCGCCAGGCGTACACGATCAGATCGTCGACGCTGACGTACGTACTGCCGCGGACATCCATCGCCATGCCGGCGAGGAGCTGGCGGGGATACGCGAGCGGGATGCGACGCTCGTTCGCGACCGCACCGAACGCCGCGAGCACCGGATCGCGCGCACGGCCCGTATACGCGGCAACCAGCTCGTCGTCGAGACGCTCGATCGTGTCGTCACCGGCGGCGGGCGCCTCGTCGATCGCGTCGTCCGCGCGACGGCACCACGTATAGATCACCGCGGTCTGATCGCGGACTCGACGGCCCAGGAGGCGGCTCGCGAGCGCGAAGCTCTTCGAGTGATGGGCGATCGTCGCGCGCGCGACGGCAGCCGGGGCGGCCGCGACGAGCTCCATCACGACGGCACCTCGAGCGGGATCCACTCGGGCTCGCTCGCCGGCTCGAGCTTGTAGTCTTTCGCGATGCACGCGAACGTCGCCTTCGCACCGTTGATCACGCCGGGCACGCCAGCGCCGGGATGCGTGCCCGCGCCGACGAGATACAGCCCCGGGATTCGCGGGTCCTTGTTGTGCGGCCGGAACCACGCGCTCTGCGTGAGCGTCGGCGCGACGCTGAACGCCGAGCCGACATGGCTGCCTAGCGTCGTCCGAAAATCATTCGGCGTGAAGTGGCGGCGGACGACGACGTGCTCGCGAACGCCGGGCAGCAGGCGCTCGAGGCTCTCGAGGATGCGGTCACCGTACGCGCCGGCGATGCGGTCCCAATCGAGCGGCGCGTGGCCGAGGTGCGGAACCGGCGCCAGCACGTAGAACGCTCCACCCCCAGGTGGGGCGAGGCTCGGATCGGTCACGTGCGGTGCGTGCAAGTACAACGAAAAGTCGTCGGGCAACTTCGCGCCGTGAAAGATCTCGTCGAGCAACGCGCGATAACGCGGCCCGAACACGACGGTGTGGTGTGCGATCCGATCGGCGTACGAGATGTCGGTGCCGAAATACAGCACGAACAGCGACATCGACCAGTCCATTCTCTCCAGCTTGCGGGTGGTCCGGCGATCCGCGTACAGCGCGTCGTACGTGTGATGGAGATCGGCGTTCGACACCACGAAGTCGAACACGTCGGTCCGGTCGCCGGTCTCGACGTGATGCTTGCCAGCCTCGACCCGGATCCGGCGCACCGGTGTGGCGAGCCGGATCTCACCGCCGAGCTCGCGCAGCAGCTTCACGAGTCCCGCGACGAGTGCACCCGTGCCGCCGCGCGGGAACCACACCCCCCATTCGCGCTCGAGGTGATGGATCAACGTGTAGATCGACGATGTCTCGTACGGGTTTCCGCCCACGAGCAGCGAGTGAAACGACAGCGCCTCGCGGACGTGCTCGTTCTTGATGAACTTCGCGACGGTCGCGTAGACCGAACGATCGGCGCGCAGCTTCACGAGCTTCGGCGCGACCTTCACCATGTCGGAGAACCGCAGGAACGGCGTGTGCGCGAGCTTCGCATAGCCGGTCTCGAACACTTCCTTCGCGTAGCGCGTGAACCGCTCGTAGCCATCGACATCCTCCGCGCAGCGCGCGTGGATTTGGTCGCGCATGTGCCCGGCGTCGCCGTCGTAGTCGAACGAGTCGCCATCTGCAGTCCAGAACAGGCGATAGAACGGAGACACCGGCAAGAGCTCGACGTAATCGCGCAGCGAGCGGCCGGCGTTCGCGAACAGCTCCTCGATACAGTGAGGTGCGGTGATCACCGTCGGGCCCGCGTCGAACGTGTAGCCACCGTCGCGATAGACATACGCGCGGCCGCCCGGTTGATCGCGAGCCTCGAACACGGTGACGTCGACGCCGGCGGTAGCGAGCCGGATCGCCGCGGCGAGCCCGCCGAAGCCGGAGCCGATCACCGCGGCACGTAAGCGCTCAGCCATAACTAACCTCCATGCGAGCGAGCTCGTCGGCGAGTCGGTCGATCACCGCGCTCGGTCCGAACGCCACGCGCAGATCACGCAGCGCCGCATCGAGTGTTCCGCGGATCCGTTCACGGCCGAGCTCTCGGGTCGCGGTGGCGAGTACCGTCGCGCGATCGTCGAGATCCGTCGTCGCGATGCACTCGTCCCACGCCGCGGTCTCTGCCAGCCACGCCCATGGCCACGTCGGTCGCGCGTCGCGCAGATCTTCGTAGGCCTTCGCACGCCGCGCCGGCGACGTCAGCGCACCGAGGTCGTCGAGCATCTGCAACGCGCATCCCATCTGCTCCGCGAACGTGCCGATCGCCGAACATGCATCGGGGACCGCCCGCGCCGCCGTGGCACCGAGCTCTGCCGCGAACCGACACAACGCGCCGGTCTTCAAGCGCGTGACGGTGTCGACGAGCGCAGGCACGCCGGCGCGATCGCATGTCGTGATCGTCGACGCGAGGTCGAGGGCCTGGCCTTGATGACAGCGAACGAGCGTGCGCACCGCGAGCGGCAACGCGCGTGGCTCGAGCTCGGCAAGGTCGGCGAGTGCGACGAAGTACATCCACGATCCGGTGTTGATCGCGAGGGGCACGCCGATCAGGTGATGGAGCGCGGGCTCGCCGCGTCGTTCCTCGGCGGAATCCTCGACATCGTCGACGATCAAGGAGCCCGCATGGAGGAGCTCCAGCATACCGGCGAGCCCGGCCGGGGGCTCCCCGGCGCCACCACCGAGCTGCCAGCCCGTACGGACGATCATCGCGCGCAGACCCTTGCCCGGGCGCGCGAGGAATTCACCGGCGGGGCCGACCAGCGCTTGTTTCCATACCGCCGACGGTACGCGTGGATCGAGCGAGCTCGTGCCACGCGGCGCGAACGCGCGTTCGATCAGCGCGAGCGCCGGCGGCAGCGGTGGCGAGCCCACGCGCTTCGTCACGCATGCCCCCGCAACATCGCCGTGAGCGACAGTCCGCGCGGCGGACGACCGAACAAGATCCGCGCGCGATCGAGCGCCGTGAGCTCGAGCGCGTAGAACCGCCGCACCGTCGCCTCGGGCAAGCGATAGAACCGCTCGAGCACGCGGTAGCGCTGGTCTGGCGCGAACCAGCGAAACAACATGCGGTTGAGCCGCTGCGCGAACTCGACTTGCTTGCCGTGAGCCGTCGCTAGCTTCACGAGATCTTCGCCGCGCGCGATCGCATCCGCGAGCCGCGCAGCGATCGGGAACGAGTAGCCGGTCACGGGATGAAACCAGCCGCCGCCGTAGCCCGCGATCAACGGAGCGCCGGCGCGTGCGCACGAACCGCGCAGCGGTAACGGCAGGCTGCCGGTCTCCTCGCGCTCGACCGCGGCCACGGTCCAGCCGTGCGCTGCCACGTAGTCGGCAATCGCGCCCCGCGACACCTCGGCGTCGAGCTCGATGCCATCGCTGAAGTACGTATCCTCGACGAGGACGCGGTCGGCCGCGAGCGGCAGCGCGTACATGAACCGAAACCCGTCGCGCTGCGCGACCGTCGCGTCCATCAACATCGGCCGGGCGAGGCCGTGTGGCGTGACGAGCCGGAGCTCCTGGCCGAGGAACTTCTGCCAGCCACATGCGTCCGCGTGCGCACGCTCCGGACCGCGTGCATCGATCACGTTCGCCGCGCGCAGCTCGGTCACCTCGCCGTCGCGGTCGCGGACGAGCACGTGATCTGCGCCGATCGTCAGCGCGGTGGTGTGGACCTTGACCTCGCATGCCTCGGTCACGACCGCAGCGAGCCGCTCGGAAGTCACGCAGGCGTACGCCGCCGCGAGCTCGCGCCGATGCGCCGGAAACGCCACGTCGTAGCCGGACCACCGCACGGTGACCAGCGGGTCGACCCACGCCGGAACTTCGTCGTGAAAACACCACGTATGGTTGCCGCCCGGCACCGCGCCGCGCTCGATCATCACCACTCGCGCGGCCGGCTGATGGGCACGCAGTGCGAGCGCGATCAGCCCGTTCTGAAGGCCGCCTCCGACGAGCGCAAAGTCGTACGTCACGCGGACTTCGATGCTGTCGACGGCTTGGAGTTACACAGCCATCGACAATCGCTTCTCTCCTGCCCACCGGCACGTACACGGACGACAGTGTGCTCGTCGACCGCGAGCGTTAGAGCGAGCGCGGGCGCTCGTGGAATTAGTATGACCACCTTCGTTTCCTGGCGGCCTTCAACCCTTCGTTGACGCATCCTCACCGCCTCAGTAAAGTGAGCGAACCGAATCGGGAGAGGTCGCGCGGGAGGTCGGCTATGGCGTCGGAGATGTCGAGCGAGGATGTCCAAAAGTTACTCGCTATCGTTGCTCGCTGGGATCGCGTCATCGATGAAGATTCGTTCAGCTCGGCATTTGCCGAGCTGAGAGAGTTGCTGGGCTTCGAGCACGCCGCGGTCCTCGATTCGCTTCGCGATCGAGAGTTCGAGACCGACAGCTGCGGAGAGTTTCGGCCATGCGGCACAGACGGCTTTGCACCCGAGCTTCGCTCTCGGCTCCGGATGATCTGCGCCGATACCGACGTCAAGCTCGTGATGGCTCGTGGTCAGGTGTTCGTCATCACCGCGCCATTACGCGCGTCCAATGGCGTCGTCGGCGCGCTGTGGCTCGCGTCGCCGCGCTATTCCGACGGACTGTCAGAGCTCGTCGCAGCATGCACCCCGTTCATCGCGGCGATGCTCGGTCGGATTGCCGCGCTGGAGAAGGTCGACAAGGCGACGAAGCGCAAGGACACGTTCCTACGGCTCCTCGGCCATGACCTGCGTTCCCCGCTCTCGACCATGTACGGCGCGATCGAGGCCATGAAGTACGGCGAGCGTCCACCTCGGGGCCTCGCGGTCGTCGAACGTCAACTCGGTTACATGACGCGACTCGCGGAGGGGTTGTTAGAGACCGCGCAGATCAGCCTCGGCAAGGTGACGCTGGACCTGAAGCCGACGGATCTGCCGTTGTTGATCGATGTCGGACTCGAGAGAGCCGCGTCCGAGCTGAACGGGCGCGGCCATTCGGTGGCCGTCGATGTGCCGGTCGCGAGCGTGTTCGTGTTGGCGGATCTCGACCGCATGGCGAACGTCGTGCACAAGCTCGTGTGTTACGTGTCGCGACGTTCCGGCCCCGATGAAACGATCTCGGTCGCCGTCGTCCGCGACAAGGAGCGCGCGATCCTGCGAGTGAGCAAGAAACCAAAGTCGAGACTGCGAGGCTTGGCCGATGGCTCCGGCGCATGGCTGCCGCTGGAGCGGGCTCGGGCGGTCGAGCCCTTCGATAGCGAGCTGCGGATCGCACAGCACATGGTGGAGTTGCACAGCGGCACCCTCGAAACCACGGTCGACGGCGGCCACACAGAGATCGTCGTCACGATGCCGCGGACGCGCCTCTCGACCGGCGCGCACGCGATTGTCCCGAGTCACGTCCATGCAGTCGCGCCGGCGAGCCGGATTCTCCTCGTCGAGGATGATGTCGATCTGGCCGAGACCCTCGGAGCCGCGCTTTCGGCGCGAGGCCATACAGTCGAGATCGTTCACGACGGAGAAACCGCGCTCGAAGTTCTCACCCGGTTTGACGCCGATGTCGTGCTCGTCAACATCGGCCTTCCCGGAATGGATGGTTGCGAGCTCGCAACCGCAATTCGCGCACGAGATTCACTACGAACACCGCGACTGATCGCAGTCACGGGGTTCGGTTCGCCAGACGACGTCGTTCGCTCACTAGCGGCAGGATTCGACGAACATCTCGTGAAGCCCATAGACGACCAGACGATCACGAACGCGCTCGCCCGCGTCGACCGCTAGATCGCCAACTGAAACCACACCGGTGCCGGCGGTCGGTTCGCTGCCGACGAGAACCATCGGGTCAGGTGTGCCAGCCGGGTGACCGCTTGAAATTCTGCCAGACGGCTCGCGGCTGAGCCGCCACGATCAGATCAAAGGCCCGGATCCGCGACTGGTTCGCAGCGTCAGCGGTCGCTGGTGCTCGTCGAAGCTCGATACCTTGCGGCATAAAGGCGTGGTCGTTCGTATCGACGAGCAGCACCGACAGCACGGTCACGAGGTAGCACGACCGATATCACTTTGTCTTGAGGTACTCGGTCAGTGCGGCCTTGTCCGACGCCGATAGATACCAGCCGAAGACGTGGCCGCCGTTCTCGATCAGATCGGGACAAAGGTTCTGCAGCGGGTTCGCCGGATTCAGGTTCGCGAACAGCGCGACGGGAGTGCCGGCCGGCAACGTCAGTGACACGCTGCCGAGCGAGACCTGGATCGAATCACTCGTCTTCTGGATCGAGCCGAGCAGATCGCGCTTCCACGGATTCAGCAACTGGTCCATCGCGTCTTTGTACGCGGCGAGCCGGCCGGCGACCGACGGATCGCCGTTGTACGTTCCGAGGCGGTTGTTGTGAAAGAACGGCGCCGTCGCCCACACGCTCAAGAGCGGTACGTCGCGGTAGTAGCCAGGTCCGCCGGTCGGGCGCTGCTTGTACTGATCCGACGAGAAGTTCTGCCAGATGTGACCGGTCGTCCAGTTCGTCGTGCGCGCGCGGCAGGAGTTCGTGCCGATGTCCCCCATCGGATGGATCGAGTCATCCGAAAGGACATCGTGGAGGTCGCCTTCGCCGTTCGAGTGACAGCTCGCGCAGTTGTTGCGGAACACTTCCTTGCCGCGGCCGACCTTGCTGTGATCGATGAACGACGAACCACCGGGCGCGTCCTCGAGCTTCGCGGGCACTTGTGACGCCATGAAAGCGCACTCGTCGCCGACCGCGGCCTTCGCGTCGCTGTACGCCGGGCACCGCGCCGTGCACTCGGCGTCGTCGATCGGCGTCTGCGTGCCGCCCGGGCCGTTCGCGAGGTGCGGCACCATGCACTCCGCGGCGCACATGCCGATGTTGAAGTAGACGCGCAGCGCGGCAGTCTCGCAACCCGCGTCGTCCTCGCCACCCTGACCGGCGCGGTGCGCAGACACGGGAAGGCCGTGGTTCGTCACGTTGAAGTACGGACGATCCGGCAGATTGAAGAACTGCGTGATGATGCCGGGGTTGTTGATGCCGTCCGATTCGATCGCCGTCGTGTCGACGGTACCGGGCGCCCAGGTGTCGAACACCTGCTTGCGTGGATCGTGCGGCGACAGATGGCCGCCGAAGAGCTTCCCGATCTGGATGTACTGGTTGCCGACGGTGGCGTGGATGTTCGTCCACGCGGGATGGTTCGGGTCAGCCGGCGGATTGGACGGATCGAGACCGGCGTGGCACGCCGCGCATGCGACACCGACGAGGACCTTGGGGCCGCTCGCGGTGATCACGATCTTCTTGCGGACGCCGACGACGCCGGCAGATCCAGGATCGGCACAACGATCCAGATAACCAGTCGACGCATCGCCCTGCGTGCAATCGGGATCGTTGAGCAGCCCGTAGTTATCGAATCGCGTATCGCGCGGCGAGGTGATCGCCGAATCGATACCGAGCGCGAGGTTGAACGGCGGCGCGGGCAGGATCTCGCTGAAGAATTGCTCACCGCCGAACGTGCTGTTGAACCAGACGTCGTGACCATGCTGGAGCTGCGGTGTGAGCGCCTGCGCAGTCTCACCGGTGGTCTCGTCGAGCCCGCAGGCTGCAAGAGGAACAAGAAGGATCAGGCCAAGGACGCGAGCTCGCATTTCGGGACTCCCTCTGTGAAACCGAGATCACCATCAGGGCCATCTGATGTAGGCGTCAATCGAATTTGTTTGTGCACCAACTAACAAGCGTCGACGCGCGCACACACGAGTCAAAATTCGCCATCGGTTGTAGGGCGCTCGGCGCTGACTCGCGCTGACCTTCGTGAATTGTTTGTGGCCGCGCTAACGCGTCCCGACCGCCCTGCAGCGCTTTGCGGCGCCGCCGGCAGCTTCATACGCGACATCGATCAGTGCCAGACGCCGAGCACGAACATGCCGCGGACCGCAAATCTCGCGACGACGTGAGCATCGCCTTGCTGTTCTTCGATCGACAGGAAGTGAGTCTGCACGCTGACCTCGCTCGCGACAAAGAAGCGTTCGCAGATCGGAAGCTCGAGACCGAGCCCCGCATCGATGTGGCCCGCCGGCGACGTACGCGTCGGAGCGAGGCCGCGCGTCGTGAATCGCTCCTGCAGGAGCTCACCGCCAGCGGTGACGCCGAGATCGATCGTCAGGCGCGAGACGTCCCACGCCTTGGCGACGCGCAGATCGAGCGAGAGCAGGCCGGTGCGTGCGGACAGCGTGTCGTTCGAGAACCGGCCACCGCAACCGATGACGCGCGGCGACCACGTGACGTCCGCGCTTGCCCACATCGCGCCGGCGATGGCGCCGAAGCACGGGCTAGCGCCCTCGATGATCGTGCTCGCGACCGCGGGACCGGCAAACCAACCGAGCGCGCCGTCGATGATGTCGCCGCGGCCTTTTCGCACGAGCCGCGCGTACTTCGTGCTCGTCAGATCGGTCGGCGCGACGACGGTCTCGCGACCGCTGCTCACCGCGACGCTGCCCTCGAGCAACGCGTCGCGCGTCCGCCCACGCACGACATAGCGGCCGCCGCGGAGGCTGAGCGTGCGGCGCGTCGCGTCCGCCGCGATCTCACCGACGATCGCATCGTCGCCTTCGCGCGCGATCAGCCAGGTCGCGCCGGCGGGCACGGTCAGCTGCCCGCGCGTGCGATCGCCGCCGAGGTTCGCGAGGGCGAGCTCGGCGCGGCCGCGCATGTCGTAGTGGAACGTCGGGTGTTGCACGCCGCTCAGCGTGCGTGCGGAGGCGAGGATCGTCCGGTCTCGCGTGTACCGGAATGCTTCGGCGACCGTGACCGTCTGATCGCCGTTGTCATCCGCGGCGCCGCGCAGCGCCGAGAGCAGATAGTGCGTGAAGAACGATCCGCCGAGCTGATCGGACTCCTGCGCATCCTCGCCGGCCGCACTTGCGGTCAGCACGATCACGCCCTCGCCGTCGAGCTCGTCGGTGTCACTGAGAACGATCGGCGGCGCAGGCTTGCCACCTTTGACGCGCGTGATCGCACCCGACCGGCAGGCGTCGATCACGAGGATGCGCACCTGGGCCGCGGAGCCTCGGACGAGCGCCTCGAGCTCGCGCAGGGGAAGCTGCGAGTCGCCGAGGTGCAGCGCATCGGCATCGCCGTGTCCCGAGTAGTAGACGATGAGCACGGCATCGCGCCCGGCGTGCTGCCCACTGCGAATCCGCTCGTTCGTAGCGATCAAAGCGCGCCGCATCTGCTCCGCGGACTTGCCGCGCAGCACGACTTGATTCTCGTCGGGAACCCCGCCGACCTCGCCGAGCAGCTCGGCGACGTGCTGGGCATCCGTCTCGGCAAACCGCAGCCGCTGTTCGTCGGCTGCGCCGGCGTTGTCGCCGACGATCACCGCGTAGCGCTCGACCTCCGCGTGCACGTGGCCGACCGCGACGGTCAGCAGCAACGCGATCGCGAGCCCGAGCTTCATGGTGCTCCGCGCACGTCGAGCTCCACGCGATCGACGGTGCAACCCGCGGGCGCCGTCACGTTGCCGGTCGCGCGCAGCTCGCCGATCAGCGGAGCGAGCGGCCGTGCCGTCTCGCACCACACGATCACGACGACCTCCGCGCCGACGACCTCGTCGAGGATCGTACTGCCGGGGAACGACCGCACTGTCCCGGCGGGGAGTGCGACCATCGCATCACCTTGCGCTGGCACGTACGCGCTCGCCGCGCCGCTGCCATCGCGCGCGACCACCGCGCCAAACCCGTCGCGCGTCGCCGTGTACGCGGCCTGGACCGAATCGCCCGGCTGCACGCGATCGCCTGACACCACCGGCGCGACCCTCGCTCGCGGACCTGCCGCGAGCATCAGCTTCGGACCGGTTCCACCCTTCGTGCGTTCGGTCGTCTCGCCCGACGGCGCCCGCACCACGAGGATCACGGCCGCGGCCAACGCGACGACCGCGCCGAACGCGACAACCATGGGACGCGCCGGCACCCGACGCGGAAGCGCCGGCGCGCCGTTCGCGAAGGCTTCGAACCCGGAAGTAATCTCGCCTCGCCTCGCCGCGCACGTCGCGCAGCTCTCTACGTGCGCGAGGGCTTCGGCACGGTCGTCGTCGGTCAGCTCGCCCGCGAGCAGCCTGTCCCACCGCAGATCGGAGACGTGCGGTTCGCTCATGATGCCTCCTTGTGGCCGCGTAGCCGCTCGGTCGCGCGTACGAGCAAATCGCCAACGTGGCGCGCCGAGCATCCGAGGACGTCCGCGATCTCCGCGTGGCTCATCCCGTCGAGATGCGAGTAGACCGCTGCGTGCGCCTCGTCCTCCGGGAGCTCCGCGAGAACGGCGCGCACGAGCACGCGCGTCTCGACGGTGCGTGGATCGCGCTCGGTCGTCCACGGTTTCACGTGCTCTGCGAGCAGCCGTGCTCGGTTCTTGTGATCGCGCAGCCGGGCGAGACATGCGTTCGTCGTCGCCGCGTAGAGGAACGTGCTCGGCGCGCTCTTTCCGCTGAACTGCGCCGGCCGCGACACCAGTCCGGTGAAGATCTCGTGCAGGACATCCTTCGCGTCGTCATCGGTGCCGAGGATCTGCCGCGCTCGGCGGAGCACGCTGTGACCGTACGTCCGGTACAGCGCGCCGATGTCGAGCGCGCCACTCGCCACTAGATCCCGAGCGGATGCGGCATGTCGTTGATCAACTTCACGATCGCACCGTCCTCGATCACGTCCGCGGTGAGCAACGTGTCGAGATCGTCGGGCGCCGGATCGAGCTCGTCGTTACCGGCGCCGCGGCAGTCGCGGAAGATCTTCACCCAGTCGAGCGTCATCCCGTTCTGCGGCATCGCGTTCACGCAAGCGAGCCGCTCTTGCCGCTCGGTCTCGGTGAGCCGCGTGACGGTGTACAGGTGGAAGCCCTTCGTCGGCGCACCGGGCCCGTGCAGGAACGCGGTCAGCACGCTATCGGCGGGCGGCGCCTCCGGGAAGTAGAGCAACATGTGGTCGAGGTCCGCGCCGCGCCACTCGGTCATCTTGGTGAAGTCAGTGGTCGTGCTCCCGACGACGACGAGGCCCATGCCGAACGGAAGGTTCTCGAGCGTCGCGTTCAGCTCGAGAATGTCATCGGGTGGCGGGCTGTAGACCGACAGCGTGAACTGCGAGACGAGCCCTTCCGCCACGACGTGCTCGGCGCCGGAGATCCGGCTCATCTCGGACGGCTTCAGCCACACGAGCGAGACCTCCGGGCTCGGCAGCGGCGAGGTCCGCGACGAGGTCAGCGCCCCACGCATCGTCGCGATCACTTCGCCCTGGTTGTTGCCATCGACCTGCGAAGCGCAGGCGGCAAGCGGCACGATCAAAAGCAGCACCTTGGAAATCATGATCGTTGGGAGCGCGAGCCAGCGGGTTTGCGCACCGCGGTCCCAACTATTCCACAACTACGGACGATCGCTTGGCCTTTTCACCGCCGCCCAGACGGCGAGACGCAACGCGTCGGCGTGGGTGGTCGCCAGCGCATGGAGCTCCGGCGGTGGCGGCCCGTGGCGCCACGGAGCGCCGTCTTTTGCCGAAGCCTGCGCGGCCTTGCCGCGGATCGCGATCTCGTGATCGACGGCCTCGACCGCGTCCTCGAGCGTCGAGAACCTCTCGACGGCGCGACCATCGATCACGACTTCCCAACGCTTGCCGCGCCCGCCGCGCACCAGCACGACGACTCCGCTGATCAAGTTCGGTCCGCGCGCGTAGTGCAGTCCCACGCCGTGCCGGCCGAGCGAGAACCACGCATTCGGTGAGATCGCACGAACATCGTGGTCGAGCTCGAGCGTCAGCGGATCGAATGCCGCCGCGCGATCCTGGATCTCGCGAAGCGTGAGCGCGCCCGCCTCGAGCTCGAGCTCGGGATAGTCGAGCTGGATCTGCATCCATTGGCGCGCGCCGTCGCCGGCATCCTGGCCGGCGAAATCCAGATCGCGCGGACAGCCGAACAGCGTCGGCAGCGTGCACAAGCTCAGCTCGCACAGGTCGACGAAGTCGAGGATCAGGCAGTCGCGCTTGCCCTCCGCGAGCCGCGTGCCGCGCCCGACGCATTGCGCGTACATTCCCTCGGAGCGAGTCGGTCGGGCCATCGCCACGCACGACACGCCCGGATCATCGAACCCCTCGGTGAGCACGGCAACATTCGCGAGCACCTGGATGCGACCCTCCCGAAACTCGGCGAGCGCACGTACGCGCTCCGCCGCCGCCATCTCGCCGTGGACGATGCCCGCCGGCACGCCGATGTGGTTCAGCGCGCGCGCGAGGTTGCGCGCGTGGTTCACCGTGACGCAGAACGCGATCGTGCGGCGATCGCGGGCGAGCTCCTGGATCGAGCGCGCGACGAGCGCGTTGCGCTCCTGGATGTCGATCGCCTCGGCAAGGGCGGTTTCCGCGAAGTCCGCGCCACCGGGCGACAACCGAGTCAGGTCCGCCGCCGTCGCGATCCGATAGCCCTTGAGAGGCGCGAGGAAGCCCGCATCGATCAGATCCAGCAGCGTGCGCGAGTACACGATCTCCTCGAACACCGTGTCGAGGCCCAGGCCGTCTCCGCGCGCCGTCGTCGCCGTGAAGCCGAGGAGCGTGCCTGGCCAGTCGGGCTCGAACGCACCGATCGTGCGCAGCACGCGTTGGTTGTCCTCGGCCGGTGCGTGATGGCACTCGTCGTAGATGATGAGCCCGAGGTCTCGCCCGCCGAGCACCTGACCGATCCGGTCGGGATGCAGCGAGCGCAACGAAGCGACGAGCACCTTCGCATCTGCCGGTGCACGCGAGCTCCCGCGCTCGAGCCCGACAACGCGCGTTCCCTCGAGCGCTCGCGACAGCTTATCGATCGCCTGGGCGAGTAGCTCCTCGCGATGTGCGAGCACGAGCACCTGCTTGTGCGCCAGCCGCGCGAGGTGCGAGAAGATCACCGTCTTACCCGCGCCCGTCGGCAAGCACACGACCATGCGACGCACGCCACGCCGGCGCGCTGCGATCACTGCATCGATCGCCTCGCGTTGATACGCGCGGAGCTGGGGCGCGGCCATCGCGACACTCTAGCGCCAGCGTCCGACAAGTCAGTGCGCGAGGAGGTAATCGATCAGCGCGTGGCGATCGTCGGCCGAGAGATCGCAGCCGTACGTGTGTCCCGCGTCGCCGAACGCTGGCACCGTGATACCGGGACGCGGCGTCAGGCATAGCAACTGGTCGAGGCTGTCGAGCGCGCCGTCGTGGAGGAAGCGCCTCTGAGCCCACAGACCGGCCAGCCTCGGCGATTTGAGCGCGTGGGTGAGCGAGTCGCCCGGGCCGAACTGGATGCCACCAGCAGGCGCACCATCATGGTCGGGACCGTCGGCCCACCATTGCATCGCGGAGTCCTCGTTCTCG
This sequence comes from Deltaproteobacteria bacterium, assembly GCA_040004535.1. Lineage (GTDB taxonomy): Bacteria > Myxococcota_A > Polyangia > Haliangiales > Haliangiaceae > JABFXX01. Next base: position 4,770 of record JBDUAS010000033.1, on the reverse strand, counting down.
CTGAACCCTGCCGGTGTGCAGGTCGACATGCTGCTGTTCGACGACACCAACCAGGATCTCGGCTGGGACGCGGTGTGGGAAGGCGCGACCTCGATCGACGAGCTCGGCTGGGTCGCGGAATTTCGGATCCCCTTCACGCAGCTGCGGTTCGAACGGCGCGATGTGCAGGACTGGGGGATTCAGGTGCAGCGCTTTGTCCAGCGCACGCAGGAGGTCACGTACTGGTCGCCGACGCCGTCCGATCGCGATCAGCAGGTCAGCGTGTTCGGCCGTGTCGACGGCATTCGCTCGATCCCGCCGGTGCGCCGGCTCGAGCTCATGCCCTACGTCGTGGGCGGTATCCACGTCGCTGACATCGTCGCTCCGGTCGCGGCCGCCGGGCTCGACTTCAAGTACGGGCTCGCCAGCAACTTCACGATCAGCGGCGCGATCAACCCCGACTTCCGGCAGGTCGAGGCGGACCCGGAGGTGGTGAACCTGACCGACCGCGAGACGTTCTTGCCCGAGAAGCGTCCCTTCTTCCTCGAGGGTGCGCAGATCCTGCGGTTTGTTCTCACCGAAGGTGCGATCAGCGATCCGACCGAGCAGCTCCTGTACACGCGGCGAATCGGCGCGCCACCTCACAGCGCGCTGGATGACACCACCGACTCCGAGACGACGATCTACGGAGCGGCCGCGTTGAGCGGCAAGACTGCGAGCGGGCTCTCGATCGGTGCGCTGTCCGCAGTCACGGCGGGCGAGACCGGAACGGTAGCGGCGTCGCCGGGCGCGGCCGACCCGGCCCAGGTCGAGCAGGCGGCGGTCGAGCCTCTGACGTCCTACAACGTCCTGAAGGTGGGACGCGACGCCAACGACGGTCGCACGACGATCGGCGGCATCGCGACCGGCGTATTTCGGCGCCTCGGCGGCACGGCGTTCGATGAGCTCCACGATCGCGCGCTGACCGCGGGCTTGACGCTCCAGCATCGATCCGAGGACGGAGCTTGGTCATCGAGCCTCGAGCTGATCACCAACTACACGGAGCTTCCCGACACGAACGGCGCCCTGGTAGACATCGGCGGCTGGCACATCGATCAGAACGCCTACGTCATCGTGATGAGCCTGGGCGGCATGGATGGCGCCCGACAGGCGTACCTCGAGTACTTCGAAGGTACTCGTGAAGAGGGCCTTCAGCTGCTCTTGACCGGGCAACCGATTCCCCCCCGACCGAGTGAGGAAGCTCCCTCTGCCGGGTCCTGGCTGGGGCGTGGTGATGCACAGCTCGCTCGTGCTCCACCGGGCCGGACCCGGCATCGGCCCGTTGCAGCGGATCAGCATGGTCACCGCGTTCGAACCTCGTGACGTCACGATCCCGGATCAAAACCTGACGTGCCTGACGGGACAGGACCGTCCCCTGAACCACGTCGAATGGTGCGAACGCGAAGCCAGAGCCGTGGAGTACGCCCGCCACAAGGCTTGGCGAGCAAAGGGGCGCCTCGATGACTTCCTCGATCGGGACCTGTGGACGCTCTCTCCGGAGGAGATCATTGGCCAACTGACGGCGTGCGCCAAGGAGATCGTGGAGTACGTACAACTCATTCGTCGCGGCGAGGTCTCCGACACGCGTGCCATCGGCGAGTACCTCGCGAAGACCGGGTCGCCGCCGCCGAAGTCGAACGGTGGACTTGGCGAAGCCGCTCCGGTATTCGAAAGACACGCATGATCGATGAAGAACTGGCCACGATCACGAGGCTCCGCAACGCCGGCAACCACGAGGGCGCGTACGAGCACGCGATGCGTCTGGTCGGGGAGTTCCCGACGGACGTGCGAGCCCAGATGGCTTCGGCCTACGCATGCGATCGAACGGATCGCGAGCACGAGGCGGTCACCTACTACGACACCGTCTACCGGATGGGCATTCCAGAGGACGAGAAGGCCGGGTTCCTGCTCGGTTATGGTTCGACCCTCCGAAACGTCGGCCGGATGGACGAAGCGTTGGAAGTGCTCCGGGAAGCAAGTCGGTTGTTCCCCGAGGACGCCGCGGTCCTGGCCTTCCTCGCGATCTCGCTACACTCTGCCCGCCGGAACGACGAGGCGATGGCGACGATGATTCGAGCCGCGCTGATGGCCGCGCGCGAAAATGGGTTCGGCCGATTTGCGCGTGCGCTCCGCGAGTACGAGGAAGAGCTTGCTGCTTTCGTCCAACCGGCAAGTCAGACCTGACGTCGTCGAACATGGCGCCAGGATTCGCGATCGGACTCGCGTTGCAGCCCAGATCGCGATGTGCGGTTCACGGCCTACGAGCGAACCATTCGACCGGCACAACCCGACGCGCTGCGAAGTTCGCAGCATGGGTCCGCGTCGGCGAGCGCGTGGCTCACACGGGCTTCGAGGTCACCGCGGCAATGTGCGCCGTGGCTTCGCATACGCGATGCTGACCGACGTGCGCGCCTGATCGCACAGTTGCGCATCGCCAGCGTCGCATCCTTCGCGGCGCGGACGACATGTGGCAGAGCTCGTCGCGTTCGGCGCCATCGAGGACCAGCGTCAAGTCATTGGCGTGACGGTGGCGGCGAGTCCAGGGCGAAGCTCGGCGCCGGGGCAGTTGGCGCAAGCTCGGCTTCGACGAGGACGAGGCCCGATGCGGGATCGAGCGCGGGCGAGACCTGAACGACCGTCGCGGGGACCGGCGCAGCGATCGTGTCGATCACCGCGGTGACTCGAACGCCGCTCGCGGTGGAGGACGTCGAGAAGTTATTGCGCGTGACGATCGATGATCGCTTCCGCGCAGCGCTGCTCCTCGCGCACGGAGCTGGGTTGCGCGCGGGCGAGCTCCGCGGCCTTCAGTGGACCGACATCAAGGACGGGATTCTCACTGTGCGTCGTGCGCTCGACAAGTGCTCGAACGAACTCACGGCTCCGAAGCACAACAAGACACGGACCGTTCCGTTGTCACCCCGGCTCGCCGAGGTGCTCGAGCGTCTGCCCCGTCGGGGGTGCGGACACTCGCGGAACTGGATGGTGCGTTCGTGACGTACGATGGTCTCAGTCGTACGGTGAACGAGATCTACCAACTGGCGGAAGTGGAGCGGCCGGCCAAGCCTCTCCACAGCCTGCGGCAGTCGTTCGGTACGTTGATGGCCAAGCAAGTTCCGCTGCCAGTGCTTCAGCGCCTGCTGGGCCATGCGGACATCAAGACGACCCTCCGCTACATCGATGTGGGAGAGAACGATAAGCGCGATGCGATCGCGCAGGTCTTCGGGGGCGCTCGCCCGGCCGTGGCAGCCACGCGGCAGCGAGAATCCTCAAAACGGAGCTAAGCCGTTTAGCTTCGCGAAACCTTGGGGCGAATGATGGGGATCGAACCCACTACATCCAGGACCACAACCTGGCGCTCTGCCAATTGAGCTACATTCGCCGTGAGAGCGGAGTTTCTACAATAAACTCACACTTCCGTCCAGTCGTTCTCTGCGTCGAGCTTGTGGAAGTCCACGGTATCTAAGGTGGTCCAGCGCGGACGATCCTGAGCGGCCTGGGCCTGGTGCTCGCGAACGAGGCGGGCCTCGGCTGCCATTTCGGGATTCACGCTGGGCTCGTTCTGGGTCGAGCGGATCAGCTCGGCGAGGACGCGGGGCGCGTTGGCGGCTTTGACCTGGACTTCGAGCATGACAGGGGCGTTACCACGCTCCGGACGGATGAAATGCGCACACCCGGAAGCAAGCGATCACAGGGTTGCGGAGGCCTGGTCTCAGGCCGACAGGCCCCTACGGGTCGCCATGATCTTCACGAACGATTTGGAGCGGATCTCTTCGAGTGAGAGGCCGGTCGCGAGCGCCTCGTCTTCGGTCACCGCGCCGCACGCGATGCCGCGCAAGAAGTAGTTCAACAGGCCCTGCCCGGTTGCGGCATCGTCGAACACGTCGCCGACGAGCGTCGCCTGCGCGGCCTTGTTGACGAAGTTCTCGAGTCGCTGCGACGCCGGCGCGAGCCCGTCGAGGAAGAACGCGTAGACCGCGCCGTAACGGGGCACGAGCTGCGCCGGGTGGAGATCCCAACCTTGATAGAAGCCGTTGACGAGCGAGTGGCGAACGTCGTCGGCGTGGAGCCGCCACGCGGAGAACACGGCGGCCTTGTTCTCGGCCTTCTGGGTCTCCGACAACGACCCGCCCTTGTGCGGCGCGACCGGCATGATGTTCGTCGCACCGTCGGAGAGCGCGATGCCGGTGCCGGCAAACGAGACCTTCATCATGTGCTTTGCGAAATCACACGCGGGGTGGCGCATCTTCTGGTGCGCGGCCGTGATGTCGCAATTCGCGGTGTAGTCGTACGTTCCGAAGTGCGCGCCGACGAGTCGCGAGCCGGCGGCGCGGTGAAGCCGCGGCAGCATCGAGCGACCATTCGGGTCAAAGATCGTCTGCGTCGTCTCGACCATGATCTCGAGACGCAACGCGCCCGCTTCGAGATCGAGACGATTCTCGAGGAGGTCGAACATGTCGACGATCGTCTCGACGTCGGTGTGGGTCTGGATCTTCGGCAGGGTGACCACGAAGTTCTCGGGCAGGTTGCCGCCCGTGCCGCTGACGAGCTCGGTCAGGAAGATATCGAGCGTGCGCAGCGAGCGCGCCGCGAGGTCGCGGGTCAGCGGCTTGATCCGGATGCCGAGGAACGGCGGCAGCGTGCCGGCGGCGCGACCGCGCACGACCTCAGCGGCCGCAGCGGCCGCGTGACTATCTTCTTCCTCGTCGGGGCGGTTGCCGTAGCCGTCCTCGAAGTCGATCCGGAAATCCTCGA
>JBDUAS010000172.1:0-15569 GCA_040004535.1 Deltaproteobacteria bacterium | reverse complement strand
GCCGATCTCGCCGATCTCGCCGATCTCGCCGATCTCGCCGATCTCGCCGATCTCGATCGCGTAGGTCCGCTCGGCTTCGGCGAGCGCAGCCGCGTGGTCTCCGAGCTTCCACCGCGCGATCACGCGCTGGATCATCTGCTTGGACTCGCCGTAGCTCACCCTCTTCGAGGGGACCACGCTTCGCCCAACACCGGCTCGGCATTTGTGGCAGCGTCGAGGTTGGAGGGTGCACATGGAGAAGTCTCAGCTCGCGCCGGTCGTGATCCTTGCCGGGTGGACGATGGTGATCTGGGCGTGGATGTACGTCACGCGGATCCCAGCGGTCGGGCGCGCGAACATCAAGCTCGATCCCGAGGCGCCGCGCGGCGAGCAGATGTCGCGACTGCCGGCGCAGGTCCGCTGGAAGGCCGACAACTACAATCACTTGATGGAGCAGCCGACCGTGTTCTATGCGGTCGCGATCGTGCTCGTGCTCGTCGGCCATGGGGGCGGCTGGGCACTCCGGCTCGCGTGGGCCTACGTCGCGATCCGGATCGTTCACAGCCTCGTCCAGACGACCTGGAACAAGATCGAGGTTCGGTTCGCGCTGTTCGCGCTGTCATCGTTGGTGCTGATCGGGATGGTCGCGCTCGCGGTCCACGCGACCCTGATCGCCTAGAACTTCTTGCGGAGCCGATCGGCGACGAGCTGCGAGGCGTCGAAGCCGGTCTTTGTCTGGATCAGATCGATCATGTCCTGCATCCCGGCGGGCTGGCCGCGGTGTGCCGCGTAGAAATCATGGAGCACGTCGTCCAGCGCATCGGCGCCGATCTTCGCGGCGACATCTTTGTAGAAGTACGCGCCCTCCATGTACGGGAGGTTCGTGAACAGCTTGTCCTTGATGATGTCGATCTTGTTGCACCCGGTCGGCCACGCCGGTGCACCACCGTCGTGGATCGCGCTCTCGAGCTCGCCGCGATATTCGGTCCACACCGCCGCTTCGGCATCCGCGCCGGCGACCTTGCCGAGAACATGCGCCGCGAGATAGCTCACGGTGCCTTCCGACAGCACGAAGTCCTCCCAGCAGCGCAACCGGATCCCGTCGCCGAACCAGCCGTGCGCCGCCTCGTGGACGTGGGTCTCCTCGTCGTTCATCGCGTCGTTCGCGACGTGCCAGTACGGATGATGCTCCATGCCGCCGTAGAAGCCTTCGCCCCACACGACCGACACGCTCGCGACGTCGTGACCGAACGCGTACGGCCCGATGTGCTGCTCGTACCAGTCGAACGCCTGGACCAGATGCTTCGTTCCGGCGAGCGCGGCCGTCTTGCCGTTCGGCAACCAGAACACGCTGACCTTCGTTCCCCCGGTCGTCGTTCCGAGCGCCTGCGAGCTGTACGCGCCGACCGCCCAGGCGACCATGTACGGCGGCGCCTCGGCGGTGATCGCCGGTGGATACACCGCCGTCGATCCGCTCGGGATGCCGTCGAGCGCGAGCGTGAACGTCGTGCCGTCGGCAGGCTGCGAATGACACGGGAACAAGTTGCCGCAGAAGTACGGCCAGATCACCGTCGAGCCGCCGGCGAGGAGGCCGTCGGCGTTGTCTTGTACGGTGAAGCTGTACTCGACGACGAGCGGCCCGCGCACGTTCGCGACGCGCAGCTTGCCCGCAGTGGTCTTCGTGAAGTGGCGGTTGCCGCGGTCGTCGTGGACCTTCGCGATCGTCAAGCCGCCGGCTTCGAGCTCGACGTTACCGTTGGCCTCGAGGTCGATCGTCGCGACCGCGGTGTGGCCGGCGAGGTGAACGTCGAGATGCGTCGCGGCGACGTTGACCGCGGTCGCGCCATCGGCCTTGCCGCCGTCGGCGCCCCAGCTCGCATCACCCGGATCGTCGACGAGATCCTCCGCCGCGCACCCGCTCAGTGCCAAGACGATCAGCCAGCTGCCACGCATGTGCGTCGCATCGAGCAAGCGGCGGGCCGGCGCCGGGCCCAGTCAAACCACGGCGTTGCCGCACCGTGGCAACTCGGGTCGCCGGCTGCCTGCCGTTGCCGCGACGTGCACTGGGCTCGCCCGGCGATCCGCGGGATGGTTCGACCATGCTTCGCGCTCTCGGGCTCGCGTCGATTCTCGCCGGTTGCGCTGGCCTCGCCGGCTGCATCGATGTCGACGAGTCGCATCGGGTGTTGATCAGCGATTCGGCAACAACCGTCACCGACATGGCGGCGAGCGAGGTCTATGCCGACCTCTTCAACTTCCCTGCCGCGACACACCTGAGCGGCACGCCCGAAGCGTTCACGGTCTCGGGCGCCGTCACGAATCCGTGGGACTCGAGCAGCGGCACGTTCACCGGCAGCGGCAGCAAGATCGGTGACCGGCTCGACCTCCATCTCGACATCACGGTCACGAACTGGGACGACGAGCTCTGGCAGACCCAGCTCACCGGCACGGTCACGTTCGATCAGCACGCCACGTACGGCGAGCACGATCTCCCGCCGGGCACGGCCGATGCGCAGATCAGCGCGCACCTCCACATGACCGAGTCGTTCGATGGCACGCACGACGTCAAGATCCTCTCGTGCCATCGCTGGAAGAACGACAACCCGCTGTACGGCTATCACGGCGTCGTCGATGGCGATCCGGTCTCGGATCACTACGAAGGCAACGACCCGGTCTGCAACGTCACGGCGCCGTGAGCTACGCGCGCTTGCGGCGTGGCTGCGTCTTCGCGCCCGCGGCGTGATGCGCGAGCGTGCGCTCGACGGCGATCATGAACGCGCGGATCGATTTGTCGAGCGCGGGCCGCGGCGTGTCCTCGATCCGCGTGTGCGACACACCCGGTGACGACATCGCGAAGACCATCGCGGTCGGCACGATCGCCGCCATCTCCGCCGCATCGTGCAACGGACCCGAGGGCAGCTCGGTCGCGCTACCGGTGACCTCGCGGACCGCATCGCGGACGAAGCCCATCAACGTCTCGTCGAACGGCCGCGGCGCGATGTGGAGGAGCGGCGACCACGTCACTTGCGCGAGGTGCTTCTTCGCAGCCTTCGCCGCGACGGTCTTCGCGTCCGCGAGCATCTTGTTCAGGACGTTCGCGTCGAGCGCGCGCAGATCGATCGAGATCTCCGTCGAGCCCGGCACCGCCGTGACGAAGTTTGGCTCGACCTTGACGACGCCACACGTCGCGACCACCCGCGTGCGCGGCGTCTTGCCGGAGTACTTGATCGAGATTTCGCGACAGCCGAGCGCGAACTCTGCCGCGGCGAGGAACGCATCCTTGCGCAGATGGATCGGCGCGGCGCCCGAGTGCGCGGCCTGGCCGACGAACTTCAGGTTGTAGCGCTCGACGCCCATCGTCCCGAGCACGACGCCGACCGGCTTGCGGAGCTCCTGCAGCACCGGGCCTTGCTCGATGTGAAGCTCGAGATACGCGACCGCGTCGAGCGTCTGGAAGTACTCCGCCGCCGTCTCGAGTTGATCGAGCTCGAGCCCGTTCTCGGCGAGCGCATCCGGTAACTTCACGCCCGCGCGATCGACCAGATGTGCGAGCTCGGCCCGCGCATCGAGCGCGCCCGCCGATGCCGCCGAGCCCATCAGGCTGCGCCCGAACCGCGCGCCTTCTTCATCGGCCCAATCGACGAGATGGATCGTCAGGTCCGGGTCGCCCGACTCACGATACTTGCGCAACACCTCGAGCCCGGCGAGCACGCCGAGACAGCCATCCAGCCAGCCGCCGCCCGGCACCGAATCGAGGTGACTGCCGATCACGAGGCTCTTGGAGGTCTTGCCGCGCACCGTCGCCCACAAGTTGCCGGCCCCGTCACGCTCCGGCGTGATGCCGAGCTCGCCGAGCTTCGCGGTGAACCATTCGCGCGTCTTGCGCCAGGTCGGGCCCCACGCGACGCGCTGCGCGCCGCGCTCGTCCGACGTCAGCGCCGCGAGCTCCTCGAGATCCGCGATCACGCGCGCGGACGAGGGCGCCAACTTCGCGGCCGCTCGCGGGCTCACTTCTTCGCGCCCTCGCGATCGACCGCGATGCCCATCGCGTGCATGCCCTTGTCGACGAACACGGTCGTGCCGGTGATGCCGCTCGCGAGCGGGCTGCACAAGAACGCCGCCGTCGTACCGACCTCGCGCGCGGTGATCGCCTCGGGCAGCGGTCCGTTGCGCTTCGCGTAGTCGACCATCTCGCTGATGAAGCCGATCGCGCTCGCCGCGCGCGACGCGTACGCGCCGGCGCTGATCGTGTTGACGCGGTGGCCCCACTTGCGACCGGCCTCGAAGGCCAGCGTGCGCGTGTCGCTCTCGAGCGCCGCCTTCGCCGACGACATCCCGCCGCCGTAGCCGGGAATCACTCGCTCGCTCGCCATGTAGGTCAGCGACACGAACGCGCCGTTCGGGCGCATCACGGCGCCGAAATGCTGGACCATCGACACCATCGAGTACGCCGACGCCGACACCGCCGACAGATAACCCTTGCGCGAGGTCTCGAGCATCGGCTTCTTGACCTCGCTGCCGTTCGCGAGCGAGTGCACGACGATATCGACCGGACCGTCGGCCGCGACCGCCGCCGCGAGGCCGCTGATCGAAAAGTCTCCGTGATCGCGATAGCGCCGGCTCTCGCGCAGCTCCGCGGGTGCATCCTCGAGCTTGTCGAACTCGGCATCGACCGCGTAGATCTTCGCGAACGTCAGCTTGCCGCCGCCGGCGAGCTGCATCGACTCGTCGAACTTGCCGCGCTCGAGCATGGTCTTGAAGATGCCGAGGGCCGGCGGCCACCCCGCGAGCGAGACCGTGGCTCCCGCTTCGGCGAGCGCCTTCGCGATCGACCACCCCAGACCGACGTCGTCGGCGACGCCCGCGACCACCGCGTGCTTGCCGCTCAGATCGATGCTCAACATGGGCAGGTGATCGCGCGAATCCCGGGGGTTCGCAAGTGCCTGGCTACTCGATCGGGTTGATCAGCTTGACGTCACTGCCGCCGACGAACGCGTAGCTACCGACGTTGTAGTAACCGTAGACCGAGAGCCCGAACGGCTGGTCCGCGGAGACCGTGTGATGGCCCTCGTTCGCCGCGCACGTGATCTGGTCGTAGTCGACATTCTCGACGGTGCCGATCGGACCGGTCGTGCATCCCTGAGGCGGCGCGCCATCGAGCATCACGGCCGCATTGGTCGGCTTCGCGATCACGATCCAGTTCGTCTGCCACGACGGTGGGATCAGGAACACGTAGTCCTTGCGGAACTGCTCTGCCGCCGGCATGAGCAGCTGGCTCGGATCACCGGTGTACCCGTGCTTCACGAAGTGTTGCGGGACCAGGTACGTCGCGACCTCGATCGCGTTGTTCGAGGTCATCGTGAACCCGCGGGTTGCCGCGAACGTCTGGAACCCGCGCGCGCCGAGCGTGAACGAATCGTAGGGCGCCGGCAGGTTCGTGGTCACGACCGTGCCATCGACGGTGCCGACCACGCGGACGATGTCGGGCTCGACCCAGCCCGTCGAATCGGTCGAGCGGATCGGGCTGCGCGCGATCGCGAACTCGCGTCCGAGTGCGGTGGTCGGAAGCAGCTGCTCCTCGAGGTGGTCGGTGCAGCAGATGTCGTCGGCGCCGTCGCCCGACATCACCCAATCCGGCGGATACACCACGTTCGTGGCGCCGCCGAAGCCGATGCCGCGCTCGGCCGACGTGAACACCGCGACCGGCTTGTCGGCGTGGATCAGGCTGCCGGTGAAGTCACCATCCTGACCCGCGGCGAGGCAATCGAACGGATTTGCGGACGTGAGTTGATCGGACTCGAGGTTCGCGACGTCGTAGCGCGACAGCGTCAACTGGAGCGGTACGTTCTTCGCGGTGAGTGGGATCGCGATACCCGAATCACCGCCCGACGGCGTGATCGGATGGTTCGGCGTGACGGTGACGTGGGTGTCGTCGACGACGGGAACGATCGTGATCGCGGTGTGATCCGGAATACTGTCGAGCGGGAACATCGGATTGCCGCACGGATTCGCGGTCGGGTAGCCGATGATCGTGTAATCCGCCCCCAGCGCCTGGATCGGGATCAGCGTCGACGCGTCGTTCGAGAACTGCTGGATGATCGGATTGAACTGATAGACGACGACGGGCCCGGTCGACACGACGTGGAACGCGTGCGGCGACACGAACGTGCCCGCGCCGGAGTTCATCACGTAGCTGCCGTTCTGGCCCATCGAGCCGTCGACCTCGCGCTGCGGCAGATCGATCCGCGACGCGGTGCGCGGTGGCACCGTCACCATCGTCACCTGCTGCTCGCTCACCGGCTGCCCGACGCGCGCCGTGTTCAGCGTGACCGTGACATCGACCGCGTAGTCATTGTTGTTCGCGGCGACGACCGAGAACTGCTGCGCCGCCGCGTTGCTGATCGATGTGGCTTCATTATCGAGATCGGCCGCCCAGAAGTCGCAGCCCAGATTCGACGGCTGATCGAGCGCGGCCTCGCACGGCGTCTTGCACTGGCCGTTCGAGCACGTCGTTCCTTCGGGGCAGTCCGCAGGACAACTGGTGCCGCCGTCGGCGGAGCCACCGTCATCCCCGGTATTGCCGCGCTTTGGTGTTCCGCAAGCCGCTACGAGTAACAGCGGCATCAAATAGTGAGCCCTCATCGAACGCGACGATCATCCGCCTGCGCGTCGCGCGCAACGTACGATCCTTGCGCAACTGAGATTCAGCGCGTTACGTGGCGGGGCGCGTTAGACTGCGCGCGTGCGACAACGTTTGATGCGCGCGGCTGCCCGCGGCGCGATGGCAGTTCCCTGGCTCGTCCGCATGATCGGGCGCAAACGCTCCGCCGGTCGCGACACGGAGCTCGATCCGCAGATCGCCGCGGCGCTCGAGTTCGATCGGATCGCGGGCCTCCCCGCGCTCGAGTCGATGGAGCCACCCGCGGCGCGGCGCTACGCCGAGGTCGGCATGTCACCGCTCGATTTCGACCCGGTGCCGATGGCCGAGGTGATCGACACGACGATCGACGGACCCGGTGGGCCCGTGCCGGTCCGGATCTTTGTCCCTCACGACGCCGGCCCGGACTGGTTGATCTATTTTCATGGCGGCGGCGGCGTGATCGGATCGATCGCCGGCTCGGAGCCGGCGACGCGTTACCTCGCGGGCCGCACCAAGTGCACGGTCGCATCGGTCGGCTACCGGCTCGGGCCGGAGCACAAGCATCCCGCCGGGATCGAGGATTGCTGTGCGGCGTGGCAGGCGCTCGTGCCGCGCGTGATGGGGAAAGTCGCCGTCGGCGGCGATAGCCAGGGCGGGTTTCTCGCAGCCCATGTCGAGCACTGGGCGCGCGAGCAAGGAGTCCGCGCGCCGGACGTTCAATTGCTCATCTATCCGCTCGTCGATCTGACGCTGACGTCGCCGTCGCTCGATCGTCTCGGTGAGGGTTATCTCCTGACGCGTACGATGATCCAGTACTTCCACGATCACTACGTCCACCCCGACACCGACCTCGAAGCTGGATCGCCGTGGTTCTGGAAGGACGTCCGCGGGACCGCGCCGGCGATCGTCGCGACCGCGGGATTCGACCCGCTCGTCGACGAGGGCGATGCGTGGGCGGAACGGCTGCGCGAGGCGGGCACCCCGGTGCGTCATCGCCGCTACCCGACGCTTATCCACGGGTTCCTGTCACTCGCCGGCGCCGTCGATGCCGCGCGTGCCGCCGTCGACGAGCTCTGCCGTGATCTCGTCGAGATGATGGCGGAGTGATACGCTCGCTCCGTGCACGTCCTGATCGCGCACGCTGACGTCGGCTCGGGCGTGCAGCTGGAGGAGACGCTCAACCGCGCCGGGTTCGAAGCGCGCTGGGATGCCGCGCAAGTCGACGGGCCGAAAGGCGCGCTTACGTGCGAGGTCGTCTTGATCGATGCCGATCATCTCGGCCACCGGCTCGGAGCGGTCACGAATGCGTGGCGCGATCATCTGTCCGTGCCGGGCGTCGTCGCGATCGGCAGCTCGGCCGATGCGCGCGCCCACGCCCCCGGCGCCCGGGTCACCCTGCTCACCCCGAACGCGAAGGTCGCGACGCTGGTCGCCGCGATCCACGAGGCCGCGAAGCTGCGGCTCGCGACCGGCATGCGGTGGTCGGTGATGCGCGCGGCGTTGAAGTTGCCGCCGGTCGAGAACACGGTCGATCAGTGGCCCGCGACGCTGCTCCACTCGCGCAACGTCGATGTCGACGTCGCGCGCGCCGCGTTGCGCTGGCATGTCCAGCACTACGTGACGCCACTCGCGTTGATGGATCAGTTGCGCGAGGAGCGGATCCTGGCGGTGCCCGAGCTCGAGACGATGGCGCACGCGGACGGGACGAAGACGGTCCAGACGATCGTCAAGGCCGGGCCCCTCGATCCGCACAAGACCGCGCGCCTCCTCTGGGCGCTCGTATCGCTCGGCGCGATCGCGGTGACCGCCGAGGTCCACGATGCGAACACGCCGGCCCGGCGGTCGCTCGACGAGATCCGCAAACACCTGCGCGCACGTGTCGCCCGGCTCGAGCGCTCGACGTACTACGACGTCCTCGAGATCACGCCGCTCGCCGAGTATCCCGAGATCGAAGCCTCGTATCGGCTGCTCGGCTCGCGGTACTCGCCGCAGGCGCTCGGCCGCTACGACCTCGCGGAGCTGGTCACGCACGTCAAGCCGACCTGGGAGCTCGTCGAGAAGGCGCGCAGCGTCCTCGTCGATCACGCGCAGCGCGGGCGTTACACCGATTACCTGCGCCAGAACCTCGCGACGATGAAGACCCAGTGGGCGATCGATGTCGACGATTCGCGGCTGGCCGCCGAGGCGTTCACGAAGGGCCAGGCCGCGCTCGGCGAAGGCGACGCGCACCGCGCGATGGGGCACTTCGCGAAGGCCGCGCGCCATCAGCCCGGCCATCCCGACTACGAAGCGACACTCGCGTGGGTGCGCTTTCGCGTTCAGGTCGCGAGCGGCAAGGACTCGGTCGAGCAGGCCGTGCTCGAGCGCCGCGCCGTCGAGGGTTACCTGGTCGGCTGCCGGCCGTGGCCGCGCGCACTCGTCGCCCTCGCGCTGTTGTGCGCGGCGAGCAACGATGCCGATTCGGCGCGCTGGCACCTCGCGATCGCGCTGTCGATCGATCCGAATGTTCCCGCTGCCGCCCAGCTCGCGCAGCGGCTAGGATTACGTCGATGAAGTGGTTGTTGGTCTTGGCCCTCGCCGGCTGTCAAAGCGGATCGTCGAAGCTCGACACGCCGCCCGGCAAGCTCGAGCTCGTCGACGCCCCTGCCGCACACGACGTCGCGCCGATCATCTCGAAAGAAGTCGCGCGCGCCGAGCACGATCACAAGAAGCTGCTCGTCTACATGGGCGCGTCGTGGTGCGAACCGTGCGTGAAGTTCCACAAGGCCGCTGCCGATGGCCTCCTCGACCAGGCGTTCGGCGATGTCCGCATGCTCGTGTTCGACGCCGACCGCGATAACGAGGCGCTCGAGCGCGCCGGCTACAAGTACACGCTCGTACCACTGTTCGCGTTGCCCGGCCCCGACGGCCGGTCGAGCGGCCGCCAGATCGAAGGCTCGGTCAAGGGCGCGAACTACGTCCAGGAAATCTCGCCGCGGCTGCGTGGCTTGATCGACGGATGATCACGTGACGAAGCTGGTCGCCGATCGGCTGCACGCGGCGAAGCCGGGGAGGATCGAAGCCGAGCTCGTCGCGATCGCGCTCGAGCAGACCGGCGCGGAGCACGGCGCGCTGTTCGTGTGGGACAAGGAGGCTGGTGGCCTCGCGCTCGTGCATCACGTCGTCGGCGGGCTGACCGTGACGCTGCCGCGCGTCGTCAAGAAAGACGATCGTGCGGGGATCGCGCTCCACGTCTACGAGACCGACGAGCCGTACTTGTCGGCCGACACGTCGCGCGATCCGCTGTACACGCGCTACTTGATCGATGTCGGCGCGATCGCCGCGGCGCCGATTCGCTACCAGCGCCGCGCGATCGGCGTGCTCACGGTATCGACGCGCGAGCCGCGGGGCATCACCGGGAAGACGCTCGAGACCATCACCAAGCTCGCCGACACCGCCGCGCCCCTGTTGCGCCGCGCGCAGATCGACAAGCTGTCGCGCGCCGCGACCGGCCGTCCTCTGATGATCAAGGGCTTGTCGCCGGCGTGGCACGAGGTCGAGCGCAAGATCGAGCTCGCCGCGCCGACGAACGCACCGATCTTGGTCCGCGGCGAATCCGGCACCGGCAAGGATCTGGTCGCGCGCGCGATCCACTGGAACTCGCGGCGCGCCGACAAACCGTACGTCACCGTCAACTGCGCGGCGATTCCCGAGACCCTGCTCGAGTCGATCCTGTTCGGTCACGTCAAGGGCGCGTTCACTGGCGCGTCGTTCCACAAGGTCGGCGAGTTCCAGAAGGCGAACGGCGGCACGCTGTTCCTCGACGAGGTCGGCGAGCTGCCGGTGATGCTCCAGGCGAAGGTGCTGCGCGCCGTCGAGCAAGGCGACGTCCAGCCGCTCGGCTCGAACGACCCACCCGACCGTGTTGACGTCCGCTTGATCTGCGCGACGAACCGCGACCTCGAAGCGATGGCCAAGACGGGCGCGTTTCGCGACGACCTGTTCTACCGGCTGAGCGTGATGACGCTCGATCTGCCGCCCCTGCGCTCGTACAAGGACAACCTCGAGGTGATCGCGAACGTGTTCCTCGAGACGTCGTCGACCGCGCACGGCAAGCGCGCCCCGCGGCTCGGGCTGGAGGTCCTCGCGCGGCTCACCGCGTACGACTTCCCGGGCAACGTGCGCGAGCTCAAGAACACGATCGAACACGCCGTGATCCTGTGCACCGGTGACGAATTGCGGGTCGAGGACCTGCCGAGGGCGCTGCTCGATTCGAGCACGCGTGCATCGGTAACGAAGATCAAGAGGCCGGAGCAGGTGTCCCTCGAGGAAGCGCGAGAGAAGTGGCTCGATCCGCTGGAGCGACAGTACTTGACCGACCTCCTCGCGAAGCACGGTGGGAATGTCGAGGTCGCCGCGCGCGCCGCGGGAATCAACAAGGTCACGCTGTATCGGCTACTCAAGCGGCGCGGGTTGCACCTCGGCCGGGTCGTGAAGCAGAGCTGATCGCGCGTCGTCGCTCTTACCGCAGGCGATCGGCGCGGGCGTGCAGCAAGGCGATCACCGGGATGCTGCCGGTGCGGGCTCGGAATGCGTTCCGGTGACCAGCGAAGCGACGAGCTCCTCGAGCTGCTCGAGGCTCGCGTCCATGCCGGACTGCATCGCGGCCTGGAGTGCTTCCTTCGACGGGAACTTCTCGTGCAGCACGATCTTGGTCTTGCCATCGAGCTCCTCGAACGTGACCGTGCACAGCACCTCGCCCGCCTCGGGCCGCGGCTCGAAGATCGAGGTGTAGACCAGCCGCGTCGGCGGCGTGACCTCGAGGTACGTCCCGCGGAACGAGATCTGGCCACCGTTATGGAGCTTCAGCACGTGGCGGAACGAACCACCGGTGCGGACGTCCGAGACCATGCCCTCGCCGGCGACGCCTGCCATCTTCGGCGCCCACCAGCGAGCGAGATGCTCGACCTTGGTCCACGCGTCGTAGACGATCCGTACGGGACCATCGATCGTTCGCGTGATCACGAGCTCGAGGTCCGAGCGGACCTCGCTGACGGTGCGGTTGTTACTTCTTTTTACGTCGGGCATCGGCTTTCTCCTTCTTCACGAGCTCGACGACGAGCTCGTTCAACTGATCGAAGCGCTGGTCCCACACGCGGCGGTAGCGCTCGAGCCAAGTGTGCATGTCGCGCAGCGGCTCGCCGCGCAGCTCGTAGACCCGGTGCTGCGCATGCGGCTCGACGTCGACGAGGCCTGCGTCCTTCAGCACGCGCAGGTGCTTCGAGACCTGCGGCTGGTTGAGCCGCAATTGCGCGCCGATCCGGTTCACGGGTAGCGGGCCACCGCGCAACAGCTCGACGATGCGGTAGCGATTCTGCTCGGCGAGCGCCACGAACATTTCGAGCATGGACGTAATATGCCCACACGAGCATATTCCTGTCAAGGCATATACGAACGTGGCAGCTCAGCCGTCGAGGATCTCGCGCAGCTTCGCGAGCAACGCCACCGGCTCGATCGGCTTCTCGATGAACGCGACCGCCGAGCTCTCGATCCCGTGGCGCAGGATCGCGTCGTCGGTGTGCCCTGACATGAACAGCACCCGCGCCGCTGGCGCGAGCTGATGGATTCGCTCGGCGAGCAGGCGGCCACCCATCCGCGGCATCACGACGTCGGTGAGCAACAGATCGAACGTCGGCTGCTGCTCCGCGATCAACAGCGCGTCGCCTGGGGTCGGCGCCTCGATCACGGTGTAGCCATGCTCGCGCAGCACGGTGCCGATGATCTTGCGGACCTGCTCGTCATCCTCGACGAGCAAGACGGTCTCGGTCACCCGGGTCGCGGGTGGCGTCGTGATCGCCGCGGCGGGCGCAGGCTTCGGATCCGAAGCGCTACGCGCGTGGAGCGGCAGCTGGACCTCGAAGGTCGTGCCGTCGCCCGGCTCGCTCGTCACGCGGATCGTGCCACCGCTCTGCTCGACGATGCCGAGCGCGGTCGGCAGGCCGAGCCCGGTCCCCTTCGCTTCGTCCTTGGTCGTGAAGTACGGCTCGAAGATCTGGGCGAGTGTCGCGGCATCCATACCGACGCCACTGTCGCGCACGGTCAGCCGCACGTGGGCCTCGCCGGTATCGAGCGTGATCGCGATCCGCCCACCCTGCGGCATGGCGTCTCGCGCGTTGACGACGAGGTTGAGGATCACCTGCTCGATCTGACCGGCGTCGACGTAGATCGGCGCGATAGGCGCACGCTTCGTGATCGCGAGCTCGACGTCTTCGCCGATCGCCCGGCGCAGCATGTCGGTCATCGTGTCGAGTAGCTCGCCGAGATCGAGCGTGGTCGGCTGGAGGACCTGGCGGCGACTCAGTGCGAGCAACTGGCGGGTCAGCTCGCCAGCGCGCTGCGCCGCACGCACGATCTCGCCGAGCTTGGCGTCGGGGGTCCCCGCGCGGCGCTGCAACAGATGGCCGTACGTGATGATCACGGTGAGCAGATTGTTGAAGTCGTGTGCGATGCCGCCGGCGAGCCGGCCGACCGACTCGAGGCGTTGCGCACGCACGAGCTGCTCGTCGGCCTTCCGCTTGGTCTCCGACGCGATGCGCTCGGCGCGGCGGCGCGCGACGTCGATACGCTGCAACCTGGATGCGGTCCACCAGGTCAGCGCGGTGAAGCAGACGATGCTGGTCGCGGCGAACAGCGCGGTCTCGTGCTCGACATCGAACAGCGCAGTCTGCTCGCCGAGGATGACGAGCGCGCCGATCGCCGCGGGCACGAGGATCGCCGCAGGCAACAGCCGCCGTGCGAGCGTCCCGCCCGTGCCCTCGCTCGCGACCACCGCCATCACGCCCCGCGCCGGCCGTGCGCACAAGATCGAGACCGAGCATACGGTCATAGCGACGGCGGGATTCAGAGCGACCTCTTCGTAGCCGCCGATCGTGTACAGCGCGCGAACACCGTAGACATTGCCGAGTAACGCGAGCAGCGAGACGAACCCGGCGCCGAGTGCGAGCACCTGCGCGGTGACGTGGCCGGCACGACCGCGTGCATCGAGGCAGATCAGCGCGAGCCCGATCGCGAGGAACGCGGCCGCACTGATCGGCGACATCCTACCGGGCGCGAACAACGTTGCTTCGTCGGCGAACAGGATGTCGTCGATCCCGAAATCCGCGCCCGGCACGTACTCGAGCAGCGTGAGCGCGCCGAGTAGCGAGACCACGCTCGACAGCGCGCGCGACGTCCGCACGTAGCTCGCGGGCTTCGCCGGCTTCTGGCGCAACGCGAGCACGAGCGCGACGCCGGCGAGCACGAACGAGATCGCGGCGTTGACCTTGATGGCGCCGACCGCGGGATGGATCGCGCTCATCGCGTCGACGTCGAGCGCCCAACCGACGAGCGCGATCACTCCGACTGCCGTTACGAACAGCGCGCCGAACCACGCCGCGCGCTCGAGCGCGTGCACCACTCGCGGCGCGACGACGAGGTCGCCGACAGCTTCGTCCATGTCCCGTGAGCTTGCTGCGGCACTTTGCCCCGGGCAAGCGAAATGGGCGTGATCTCGCGGAGCTAAAAGTTTCCACTAGCGAGCGAGAGGACACTGCCGCTGCTCGAGGCCACCGGCGTCACCAGTGGAATGCCGGCGCGCAGCGCTCCGTGATCGAAGCGCACGAGAGAACCGATCGCGGGTGCCTGCGCCGGGCGATCCCAGCACCGTGTCGCGTTGAACCCGATCAGCGCGCCGACAAATGGACCCGCGACCGCGCTGATGCCGGCGGCCGTATCGAGCTTCGCGCTCGCGAACCCGGCCGCGACGAGACCGCCGGCCGCCGCGCCGAGCATGACGCCACCGATCGTCGCGCCGAACGAGCCGGTCTGATCGCCGGCGTTTCCGATCAAGTACACACCGGTGCCGATGCCGACCACGCCGCCGATCGCGCCGCCGATGATCGCGCCACCGAGACCTCCGAAATCGCCCGGGCAGCCGCCCGAACATTCGATGCCGACGCCGGCGGCGCCACCGAGCAGCAGACCGACGAAGCCGACACCCCCGCCAACCAGGGTCTCACCGACCACGCGGCCCGCGTCGAGCGGCGGGTCGACGGGAGCCGCGGCCGCAACGAGCGGTGCGAGTGATGGTGGAGCGAAGCGCAGGTCGCGATTCGCGTCACGCGGTGGCGCAGCAGGATCCGGATCCGTCGCCGACGGAACCAAGAGGTTCGGAGCAGCCGGCGCGGCCGAAGGCGGTGCGGCAGGAGGCGCTGACGCTGTAGGCGGCGCGGCGGGATCCGGGGCCGCAGGACCGGGCGCGGCGGGATCTGGCGCCGCCCCCGCTGCGCTGGTCATCGCCACGCTCATCACCAACGCGATCGCTTTCATGCTGCACTGTCGCGCGACCGTGGCCCCTACAGGCTGGCAATTCACGCCAATCTAACGCTCGCCCTTATCGACTGCCTTCGCGATCGGCAGCGCCGGGTCCGGGACGTGCCGCGACTTGCCGAACGAGCCGAGCTTCCAGAATACGAGGCCGAGCACGACAACACCGGCGATGTTGAGCGCCGCGTCGCTGCCGACGACGCCTGCCACTCCGTGGTGTGCCTCGAACCGCGAGTTGACGAAGCCGACGTAGGCGATCGCGACGTTGCCGGCGGCGGTGAACAGCGTGTAGCGCGTCGACGCACCCTCGCGGTCCTTGCCGATGGTCTCGAGCACGGTCGCGGTGAACGCTGCGTAGCAGAACCCGGTGACAAGCGCGTACGTGAGACCGCCGTAGATGAATGTCGTCTCGCTCGGCGGCGACACGGCCATTCCGATGCCGACGACAGCGGTGAGGACACCCGAAAGCAGATACATCGCTCGCCGGTTCGTGCGATCGCAGATGAAGCCACCGACGACCGCACCGACGGCCGTGAGGAGTTGGCCGCCGACGCCGCTCACGATCCCGATCAGGTGGGAGACGTGTTGGTCGACAAGCTTGGCCGCA
>JBDUAS010000171.1:0-15576 GCA_040004535.1 Deltaproteobacteria bacterium | reverse complement strand
ATCAGGGCTGGGAGACGTTCTGGCTGATGATCGCGCTGATCAGCATCAACCTCGGTCTCATCAACCTGCTGCCGATTCCAATGCTCGACGGCGGCCACTTGCTGGTGTTCGGGATCGAGGCGGCGAAGCGCAAGCCGCTATCGCCGAAGGCCCGTGTCCGCGTCCAGCAAGTCGGGCTCGCGGTGATCGTGCTGATCACGATCCTGGCGTCGCGCAATGATGTCGTGCGCATGATCTGGCGATGATCGTTCTGGGGATCGATACCTCGACGCGGTTCGCGAGCGTCGCGATCGTCCAGGACGGCGCCGTGCTCGCCGAGTCGACCGGCGACGGCCGCGGCCATGGCTCGGACCTGCTCGTCTTGATCGACGCGGTGTGCGTCGGCGCGGCGATCGGTGCGCACGATCTCGATGCCGTCGCGGTTGGCGCCGGGCCCGGCTCGTTCACCGGCTTGCGGATCGGAATGGCGACCGCGAAGGGCATCGCGTTCGCCGCGAAATGCCCGCTGTGGGCGGTGTCGTCGCTCGCGGCGCTCGCCCACGCGGAGCTCTTGAAGCGCGAGCTCGCCCTCGTCGTCGCCGTGCTCGACGCGCGCAAGGGCGAGGTCTACACCGGCACGTACCGCCGCGACGATGACCGCACCGTGCTGCTCGACGTGGAGCGCGTGATCTCGCCGGAGGCACTGGCACCGGCCGTCGGGTCACGGCTCGTCGGCGATTTCGTCGAGAGCTTTGAAGGTCACGACGTCGTGTACCCGGTCACACCGAGCGGTAAAGCCGTGGCATTGCTCGCGCTCGAGGGCGCGCGTACCGACGTGCTCGTCGGCGGTGCCCCGACGTACATCCGGCCGTCGGAGGCCGAGGTGAAGTATCCCGATGGCGTACCCGGTGCGCTGAAAAAGCGCTGAACGCCGGTTTCGGTCCCACATCGATCCGGATGCGCTAGGATCGAGACGTGGGAACACTCGAACCGAAGCAAGAGATCCTTGCCGAGCTCACCGCCGAACACCGCCGCCTCGACGAGCAGGTCCAACAGCTGCAAAAGCGCAGGGCGCTGACGCCCACCGAGCGCGACGAGATTGCGCGGCTGAAGAAGCAGAAGCTCTTGACCAAAGAGCGCATCGCCCGCCTCGGAGTTTGAGCCCATAGTTCCATATGGAACTGACGCCCGAGATGATCGAGAAGATGCGGGCCATCGGCCTGCGCCTCGATAAAGAGGGCACGTTCTGGCAAGAAGGCGCATCGGTCACGCATGCGCGGCTGCGCCAGGCCTTGCTGCGGTGGCTCGATGTTCGGCCCGAGGACGGCCGCGACATCATCAAGCTCGACGACCAGCGCTACGCATACGTCGACGTCGAGGATGCCCATCTCCGGGCACGCTCGGCGCGCTGGGATGGTGATCGTTGTTTCATCCTGTGGGACGACGATCAGGATGGTGAGCTCGACTACGCATCGCTGCGCCAGGCGCCGGATCACGCGCTGTACGTCACCGCGCGCGGACGCTTGCGCGGGCGGATCGCCGGCCCCGCGTATCACGCGATCGCAGAGCACATCGTCGAGACACCGGCGGGCTTTCAGCTCGAGGCCGCCGGCAAGCGCTGGCCGATCGCGAACGCTGCTTAACGGGATTTGATCACGGCGACGATCTCGTCGTCGGAGAGCACGCGATTGCCACGCTTCGCTTCGGCGTAGACCTTGGCGACGAGCTCTTTCGTCGGCTCGTAGCCGCGCTTCTTCAGCCAGTACACGACGTTCGATTCGCCGGAGTAGTGACCGACCTCGATCTCCTGCTCCTTGCCGAACGTGCCGGCCGGGACCCCGGAGTAGATCCGATCGGCGAGCCAAGCATCACCCTTCTTCTCGGCCTTGATGATCGCCGCAGCGTGGACGCCGGTCGCCGTGCGAAACGCATCCGAGCCGACGAGCGGATACTGCGGATGGATAGGCACGCGCGTCGCTTGCGAGGCGGTCTTGCACCACAGCACGAGCTTCGTCAGATCGTGATCCGGCAGCTCGCCGAGCAACTTGAGGTTGAGCAGGATCTGATCGAGCGCGGCGTTGCCGACCCGCTCGCCGATACCGAGCGCGGTCCCGTGGATCCGATCGGCGCCGTACTCGATCGCGAAGATCGAGTTGACCACGCCGAGCCCGCGATCGTTATGACCGTGCCAGTCGATGCCGACGTCGTGGCGGCCCATGCCGTCGAGCATGTTGCGCGTGAACTTGAGGAGGTTCTTGATCCCGTCGGGCGTGACGTGACCGACGGTGTCGCACACGATCAGCCGCGATGCGCCGTGCTCGACGGCGTTCGTGAACAGCTTCGTCAGCACCTCCGGCCGCGACCGCGTCGTGTCCTCGGTGACGTACGCGACGGGCAGGTTGTACTTGCGGCCGAGATCGATCGCGTCGGCCGACAGCTTCATCATTCGCTGGAGGTCCCAGTCCTCCGCGTATTGCCGGATCGGCGAGCTGCCGATGAACGCGAGCACCTCGATCTCGAGGCCGACCTTCTGCGAGATGTCGACGACCGCCTGGACGTCGTTGATGTGCGTGCGTGCTGCGCACGACGCCTTCACGCGCAGCTTCGCGTCGCGGATGTGCTCCGCGATCACCGTGACGTCCTCGATCGCGCGCTTGCCGGCACCGGGCAAACCGATGTCCATCGTGTCGATGCCGAGGTCGTTCGCGAGGTCGGTCAAGCGGAGCTTGTCGTCGATCGACGGATCGACCACCGACGGCGACTGGATACCGTCGCGCAGCGTCTCGTCGAGAAACTGGATCCGCCGCTTCGGCGACAGCTTCGCGACCTTCTCCACCGAGTTCCAGTCGTAGATCAGCTCGTGATCGTCCATGGCAACCTCACATCACGGAATGAAGGATCAAGATCAACACCACGGTCGCGCCGAGGATGATCGCCAGCATCAACACCCAGCCGAGCACGAGCGCGGAGCCGGCGAGCCCCACGCCTAGCAACCAGTACGTGCTCGACTTCTCCTTGCGCGCGATCGCGATCAGCGCCGCGACCGCGGTCAGCGAGAACGCGGGCACGCTGATCCGCCAGTCCGGCGTCGACCACATCTGGTCCTGCGAGATGCACACGACGATGAACGCGAGCGCGCCGAGCACCAGCGTGACGACGCCTGCGGCGCGCGTCGCGACCCATTCGTTGGGCCCGGGCCCGTCGAGGTGGTCTGGTCTCTCCACCGAGACTGTATAGCCCGATCTAGCGGGTCAGGCCCAGCTGATGACGCAGGGTGACGTGCGCCGCGCTGTACGCGAACTCGAACATGTCGCGGTCGAGCTCGCCGACCTCGCGCGCCCCCAGGAACGCGGCCGGGATATCGCCACATAGCACCATCCCGGCGCGATCCGCGGTGCGCGACAGGCTCTTGGCCCACAGCGACAGGTTCAGGCCACCGCCGCTCTTCGATAACAGGCGCAGCGCAGACGCGCGCGCCTGGCCGCGGACCTCGGGCGTGAGCGCGGCGATGGCGGCGTCGGCCTTCGCGGCGAGCGGGTCGTCGTGGCCGACATCGGTGCCGACGGCCTCGCGCACGATCGCGAGCACGACCGCGCGGAGTACGCGACCCGGCCGCGATGCACCGACCGCGCGTCCGGACCACAGGAACGTCAGCGCGCGGCCGAGCCGGAACACGAGCTCGGGTCGCTCGGGCGCGGTCAGCGCCTCGTCGCCGGCGAGGAGTACGGGCGGATCGGTCGCGAGCACGTGGACCTGCGCACCGAGCTCTACGCGCGGATACACGGGTGCCGCGGCCACGCCGATCACGCCGGAGAGCAGGTCGCGCAAGTTGCGAAATGCTGGCGGCAGATCGTCATCGGAGATCGCCTGGCTCGGATCGAGATCGCCGTCGGCGAGCGTCATCGGCGCGAGCGCGTGAACCGCCGGCGCGACGAGCTCGAGCAATGCACCGAGCTCGACCGAGTCGTCCTTGTGACGAAGCAGCGCCCACTGCGCCGTGGTCAGTGGCTGCGCCGGAATCCGCGGCTCGCGCAGGCGGTGCTGCTCGTAGAGCTCCGCCATCCCGACGTCGGCGGTGCCGAGCGCGACCATCGTCGCGGCGGCGAGGAACGCGGCATCTGCGTGGCCCGCTGCGACCGTGTTGCGAACGAGCGCCGCGCCGGTGGCGGTATCGTTGAGCGCTTCGCGCCAGCCCGCGCGGATCGGGCCGGAGTCGCGCCGTGGTGAGCGCTTCACGATCGCGGCGAGATCTGGATGATTCGGCGCGAGCCGCTTCGCGTTCGCGATCGCTGAGGTCGCCGCTTGCGCATCGTCGAGGTGATCGAGATAGAGCTTCGCGAGCCGCAACCACGCCGACGCCTCCGCCGCTCCCCCACGGCCGCGCAACCTGAAGAGCACTCGCTTGATCACGCGCTCGAGCCGGCGCAGCTCGCCGCGCGCGACGAGCAACTGCTCGATCGTCGCGATCGCATCGGTGCGCGCTGGATCGAGGTCGACCGCGCGCTCGAGGTGAAACAGCGCGCCGGCTTCGTCGATCCGCAACGCGGCATCGATCCGGCCCTTGTAGTCGTGCGACGGCGCGTGGTCGGGGTTGATCGTCAGCGCCTGGTTCAGGTGGCCGCGCGCGGCATCCGCCGCCTCGGCGCGCGCTTGCGGGCTCGCGGCACTCCACAGCGCCCAACCGAGCGCGGCGTGATAGTCGGCCTCGTTCGGCGACCGCGCGATCACGGTCTTCAACAGGCCGATCGCCTGCGCCCACTCCTGCTTGGCGATGCGGTCTTCGGCCATGCGGAACGTGAGCTCGGTATCGAGCGCGGGCGGGACCTGGACCAGCTCGCCGCCGGCGAGCTCGCGGTCGTACGCGCTGCGCTTGCGTTGATCGGTCAGCACCGCGTGGGCGGCGGCGTACGCGTGGCGGATCTCTTCGACCTTCTCGCGATCGCGCGGGTCGGTGATCGTATTCACGAGCCGCTCGAAGAGCGCGAGCTTGATCTGGTACGAGTCGGTGATGTCTTCGGGCTTCGCGTCGCGCTCGACGAGCAGCGCCGCGTAGTGGTCGGCACCCTTCAAGCGCTGGAGCTCGGCGGCGACCGCGGTGCGGGTCGAGGCGACTTGTTCACGCTGCGCGTTGACGGTGGCGAGCTCGATCACGCCGGAGTCGGCGGAGCTTTGATCACCTTCGAACTCGAGCGGCGAAGCGCCGGAGGTGGTCTTGCCGAGCTGGGCGTCCTCGTCGTCGAACAGCAGCTCGTAGAGCTCGTCGTCCGCGGCGGCGGGTGGAATCAGCTCGAGCCTCACCGAGGGTGCACGCGCGACCGCGGGCTTCGAGCCGAGGCCGAGCGCGACCGCCTTGGTCACGATCGCATCGCACAGCAGCAGGGAATCGACCGCGGTGCGCGCCTGCACGCGATCGCCGTGCGCCTTCTCGATCTCGCTGATCGGTGCGCCTGCGCTGAGCGCCGCGAATGGCCGCTCGCCGATCATCTTGCGCAATTCCTGGCGCAGTCGCTTACCGCGCTCGGTCAGCTCGAAGCACATGCCGTCGAGCCGCGCGAGCCGCTGGAGGTCCTCGACCGCGGTCTCTTGGAGGCCGCCGAACACGACGTCGAGCATGCGCAGCTGCATGCCCTCGACCGCTTGGTCGCCGTCGTCGAATCGCCACGCGCCTTGCGGCCAGCGCAGCGCCTGGACCAGTTTGTGCCGGGCCTGGCGGCCTAGTTGATCGATCAGCTGCTGGACCGAGAGGTACCCGAGCGAGACGAGCGCCTCGCCGAGCTTACCGCCGACGGTCGATGCGCGACTCACGGCCTGGTGGTGCTGCTCTTCGGTCAGCACGCCGCTCGACACGAGGAAGTGGCCGAGCGTCTCGTCGCGCGGCGTCGACGCGGTGCTGACCGGGTTACCGTTGACGAGGTCGACGGTCTTGGACACGCGGCCGCGCCGGAGCTGCAGCTTACCGGTCGCAAGATCCTCGTGGAGGTCGAGCAACACCGCGGGTAGCGGCCGCATCGCGAGCTCCCCGGAGCGCGACTGCATGGACGGGGAAGCTTAGCCTATTCCGCGACGTGACATGCAGCGCGGGAGCCGTTGCCGAGCACGCGGAGCTGCGGGATTTCGGTGAAGCACGCTTTCGGCTTGTCCTTGATGGGGCAGCGCGGGTGAAACGCACAGCCGGCGGGCGGATCGATCGCGCTGGGGACGTCACCTTCCAAGATGACGCGCTCCCGTTTGCGTGCCGGGTCGGTGGTGATACGCGGGACCGCGGAGAGAAGTGCGGTGGTGTAGGGATGCTTCGGCTCCGCATACAGCGTGGGCGCCGCGGCGAGCTCGACGATCCGGCCGAGGTACATCACCGCGACCCGGTCGCAGATGTGCTCCACGATCTTGAGGTCGTGCGAGATGAACAGGTAGGTGAGCGCGGCGGCGCGCTGGAGGTCTTGAAGGAGGTTTACGATCTGCGCCTGGATCGAGACGTCGAGCGCGCTGATCGGCTCGTCGCACACGATGAACCGCGGGGCGACCGCGAGTGCGCGTGCGATGCCGACCCGCTGGCGCTGGCCACCTGACATCTCGTGCGGATACTTGCGCGCGGCGTCGCCGGACAGGCCGACCTTGGCGAGCAACTCCTGGACCTTCGCGCTACGCGCGGCCTTGTCGCCGAGGTCGTGAATCACGAGTGGCTCGGCGATCGCGGCGCCGACCGTCATGCGCGGATCGAGCGAGGCGTACGGATCCTGGAAGATCATCTGCATCTGCTTGCGCAGCGGGCGAAGCCCGGACTGCGAGCGATGCGTGATGTCCTCGCCGGCGAACGTGATCGTACCGGCGCTCGGCTCGACGAGCCGGAGCAGCGTGCGGCCGAGCGTGGACTTGCCGCAGCCGGATTCACCGACGAGACCGACGGTCTCGCCTTCGGCGATGTCGAGTGCGACCTCGGTGACGGCCTGAACGACGACGGGCGGCTTCGGCCACGCCCGCTTCGTGAAGTGCTTGGACAGGCCGGTGAGGGAGACGAGCGTCATAGTGGAAAGTGGCAGCGCACGAGGCTGGCGTCGAGATGGACGAGCTCGGGCTCGACCTCGCGACAGCGATCCTGCACCGCCGGGCAGCGGCCCGCGAATTTGCAGCCGGCCGGCAGTGCGTGAAGCGACGGCACCATGCCGGGGATTTCTTGCAGGCGTTCGTGAGAGCTGCCGAGCGCCGGCACCGAGCGCACGAGCCCTGCCGTGTAGTGATGGTGGGGAGTCGCGAACAGCGTCGCGGCCGGCGCTTGCTCGACGATCCGGCCCGCATACATGACGATCACTTCGCTACACGTCTCGGCAACGACGCCGAGATCGTGGGTGATGAGCAGGATGCTCATGCCGAGGTCCTGCTGGAGCGAAGCAAGCAGATCGAGGATCTGCGCCTGGATCGTGACGTCGAGCGCGGTCGTCGGCTCGTCGGCGATCAGGAGATCCGGTTTGCACGCGAGCGCCATCGCGATCATCACGCGCTGGCGCATGCCACCGCTCAGCTGGTGCGGATAGGCATCGATCCGTTGCGCGGGAATGCCGACGAGCTCGAACATCTCGATCGCGGCGGCGCGCGCCGCCCGGCGATCCTTGCGCTGGTGAATGCGAACCGCTTCGCCGACTTGATCCCCGACGGTGAACACCGGGTTGAGCGAGGTCATCGGCTCCTGGAAGATCATCGCGATCCGGTTGCCGCGGATCTTGCGCATGTCCTCGACGGGCAATTGCAACAGGTCTTGGCCGGCGTACGTGATCTGACCGGCGGCGATCCGGCCAGGCGCCGCGACGAGCCGCATGATCGAGAGCGCGGTGACCGACTTGCCGCAGCCCGATTCGCCGACGACGCCGAGCGTGCTCCGCGTGGGAATCGCGAACGACACGCCGTCGACGGCGCGCACGGTGCCGCGCTCGGTGCGGAACTCGGTGACGAGTCCCTTGATGTCGAGCACGGCCATCCGCGACGAAGCTACCGCATCTCGTGGCGCTAGCGATTCAGTCGAGCGCGGTCTTCATCGAGAGGCCGAGCACGAGGAACGCCGTCCGCCGCACCGCCGGATCCGCGGCGTCGATCTTCCACTTCACGCCATCCGGCCGGTCATCGACGCACCGCGAGCAGCTTCTCCCAGCCGCCGAGCTCGTCGAACGCCGCGCGGCCCTCGCGCGGGAGCCACAGCCCGTGGTCGTCACAATGCGCGAACAGGATCGAGCCGCAAGCGGTGAGCACCACGAGCAAAACACGCTGCATCCAGAAATAGTGTCACCCTGGGGCGGGTTCGCGACCATACGCATGCATCACGATCGGGTTCGCCGCGCGGCGCGAATCGACACGCTTCGTTCTCGCCGCGCTCGCGTCGGCGTTGCTCGTAGGCCTGCTCGGCTGCGCGGCACGCGTGATATACCCGCTGAGATGACGAAGTCGTGGTCGTTGATCGTCTTCATCGCAGGGGCCGCGTGTGGCGGCGCCGCGAAGCCCGCGACAACCGAGCCGAAGCACGAGCCCGCCGCAAAGGCCGGCGACCCGAGCTGCCCGATGGTGGTCGCGGGTGCTTCGGTTGCCGAAGAAGACACCGATAAAGGCGGCGCGCTCGTGTTCGTCACGACCGGCGGTGACCTCATGGATCTCCGTTCACGCGCGGGCGCGCTCGTCGCGATGTACGGCACGCAACAAGGCCCCGCCGACGCGATGGGCATGATGATCACCGCGGGCGCGCAAGCGTCGGTCGAAGAAGTCCCGAACGGTGCGCGCGTCGTATTCGTCGCCGCGTCGCCCGACAAGGTCGGCGCGCTGCAGAACGAGCTGCGCATGCACGCCGCCCACCTGCAGCCGGGCTCGTGCAAGATGGCGATGTAATGCGCACGCTGCTCGCGCTCCTGTTTGCAACCGGCTGCGCGGTCGATGCGCCCGCGCTCGACGCCCAGCACCCGGCGAACCCCGCCGCGCAGAACGGACGACTCGCCGGCGCCCCCGCGACGCTGCGGCCCGGGGTCGTCGACTACAAAGACGTTCCTGCACTGCGCACCGGCGATCCGCCGGTCCACCACCATCACGGCTCATGAAGTGGTTGCTCTTCCTCGCGCTTGTCGCGTGCGTCCCCTCGACGCACGAGCTGCAGGGGCCGGTCGACACGATGCTCGTGCAACGCGCCGGCCTCGATCGTAAGGCCGACATCGACGCGCTTCTCGCGAAGCCGCTCGACGAGCACAGCGCCGTCAAGATCGCACTCGCGAACAACGCGCGCCTCGCCACCGCGCTCGACGATCTCGGCATTGCAGGCGGCGACCTCGCGAGCGCGCTCGGCCTCGGGCCACTCGTCGTCGACGGTCAGCTGCGCTGGGGCTCGCACGGCCACGAGTACGAAGTCGATGCGGTGCAGAACGTCCTGACACTCGTCACCGCACCCCGCCGGCGCGCCGCGGCGACCGCCGACCTCGCGGCTGCACGCGCGACCGCGGCCGCGACCGCACTCGTCCTCGCCGCGCACACCGAGATCGCGTTTCACGATCTGATCGCCGCGCAGCAGCTGGTCGAGCTCCGCCGGAGCGCGTTCGATGCGGCCGATGCCGCTGCCACCGTGCGCGAGAAGATGTACGCCGCCGGCAATACCACGACACTCGCACTCGCCCACGACCGCGCCGCACGCGAGCAAGGCCGCATCGAGCTCGCACGCGCCGAAACGACGGCGGAGCTCGGCCGCGAAGCGATCGACGACGCGCTCGGACTGTCCGGCGCGCGGACCAACTGGACCGCGACCGGCATGCTTCCCGAACCGCCCACCGCCGCACCGGCACTCGACGATCTCGAGGCCGAGGCCGTGACCGCGAGCCTCGATCTCGCTGCCGGTCGCGCGCACGTCGAAGCCGCCGGCAACCGCGCCTCCGCGACCACCGTCGCCGCGATCCTGCCGGAGCTTGGCATCGGCATCTCCGCGATCGATCGCGACGGCAGCTTCGAGCTCGGCCCCGCGATCCGGATCGGCCTTCCACTATTCGACCAACGCTCCGGCGAGCGAGCGCGCGCGCGCGCTGAAGCCGATCGCCGAGATCACGAGCTCGCGGCGGCTGGTGTCGAGCTTCGCGCGCGTGCGCGTGCGGTTCGCGTCGCCGCCCTCGCCGCGTACGCCGAGGCGCGCCACATCCACGACGTTCTCCTGCCGCTGCGCCAGCAGATCGTCGACGAGACGCTGCTCCACTACAACGCGATGGACGCCGATCCGTTCGAGCTGATCCTCGCGCGCCAGAGTCTCGCCGACAGCGGCGCCAATTATCTCGAAGCGCTGCGCCGCTACGCCGATGCGATGACGGAGGTCACGGCCCTTCGCCGTGGCGTCATGATCCGGAGGTCCCTCGATGAACCGTAGAACGATGCTCGGAACGTCGCTCGCCGCGCTCGCAACTCGCAAAGCGCTCGCGAGAGCGCCGAACAAATCCGAGCCCGAGCCCGAGCCCGAGCCCGCCGCGGGAAAGCACAAACCTTCCATCGTCGTCCCTAACGGCGCGCTCCTTCCCTCGAAGGTCGTCCGCGGCGTCCGCATATTTCACATCGTCGCGAACGAATTCGCTCACGAGATCGCTCCCGGCCTCACGATCAAAGCGTGGGGCTATAACGGCGCGACGCCCGGCCCCGTGCTCGAAGCCACGGAAGGCGAGCGCGTCCGGATCTACGTCACGAACAAGCTCCCCGAGGCCACCACGATCCACTGGCATGGCGTGTTCGTCCCGTTCGGCATGGACGGTGTCGGCGGGCTCAGCCAAGAAGCGATCGGGCCGGGTAAGACGTTCAAATACGAATTCACGTTCGATCGGGCGGGCACGTTCATGTACCACCCGCACGTCGACGAAATGACCCAGATCGCGCTGGGTATGATGGGCATGATCGTGGTCCATCCGCGCAGTGGCGAGAGCGCGCGCGTGCGCGACTACTCGCTGATGACGCACGAGATGATGGTGCCCATTGGAGCACGCCGTGCTGATCCGCTCGCGATGAACGACTTCAACGTTCTCACATTCAACGGCAAGGCGTTTCCCGCGACCGACGCGCTCGTGGCGCAAGTCGGCGACCGCGTTCGTATTCGCATCGGCAACTTGGGACCGATGGACCACCATCCGATCCACCTGCACGGCCACGCATTCGAGGTCGTCGCCACGGACGGTGGCGCCGTGCCAGCGAGCGCTCGCGTCCCGGAGACGACCGTGATCGTGCCCGTGGGCACGGTCCGGGTCGTGGAGTTTACGGCGCGGGCAGCTGGGGACTGGCCCTTGCATTGTCACATGACCCATCACGCCATGAATCAAATGGGACATGCGGCAGCGAATCTAGTCGGAGCAGATCCGGCTGGCGTCGATGCGAAGCTGTCTCGGGTAGTGCCGGGGTACATGACCATGGGTCAGGCCGGCATGCACGAGATGAGCACCATGCGGATGCCTCAACCGGCAAACGCGATCTCGATGCTCGGTGGAAGAGGTCCATACGGTGTCATCGATATGGGCGGCATGTTCACGACCGTAAAGGTTCGTGACCACCTCGTTCCGGGGCAAGACCCGGGCTGGTACACGGGTTCGCCCGCGGCCGGCGAGGCGAGTCCAACTGATCTCTTGGGCGATGGCATCACCCCTTGATACAGTGAGGACTCATGCGCGCTCGGAACGTTCTTGTGATCGCGACCGCTCTACTCGCGGGCTGTGCGTTCAACAACGGCGGTAACAACGGCAACGGCAGCGATGACGCCGGCACCGGCGGCTCGAATGATCCAGGCCCGTGCATGCTGCCCGACCTCGGGCTCACCGCCGACACGCTCTCGGGCTGCTCCGACGCGAACACCACCGATGGTCCGCGTGGCACCGCGAAGTTCTCGAACCCCGTGAACATCGCGCTCGGCCCGAGCGGCATCGCGTACGTCGTCGATTTCGATTCGAGCTTGCTCCGCAAGGTCGACCTCGACGGCAAGGTCACGACGATCTTCAAGGACAAGCGGTTCAACCGGCCCTTCGGCATCATCATCGCGCCCGATGGCTGGCTCTATATCGAGTGCGACAACGACACGATGGACGGCCACGGCAACACCAGTGGCACGATCTGGAAGATCAACCCGGCCGATCCGAGCGGCGCGAATGCGCAGCCGATCATCACCGGCATGATGCGCCCGCGCGGGCTCGCGTTGATGAGCAACAACAAGCTCGCGATCACGGACTATCTGGCGATGCAGGTCCTGATCGGCGATCCGACGTCCGGTGGCGTGACCACGCTCGCCGGCTCGTACGGCGTCGCGACCACGCAGAACGGCAAAGGCACCGGCGCGACGTTCAACGTCCCTTGGGATGTCGTCGTCGACACCGACGGCGCGTTGATCGTCACCGACTGGGGCGACCACTCGCTCCGCCGGGTCGCGATGGACGGCACCGTGACGACGTACGCGGGCTCGCCCGGCGTCGCCGGCAACGCGGATGGTCCGCTCGCGACCGCGACGTTCAATCTGCCGAAGGGCCTGACGAAGGACGCGAGCGGCGCGATCTACGTGTCGGACTCCGGTAACCACACGATTCGCAAGATCGCGAACGGCATGGTCACCACGATCTCGGGCGCGGTCGGTGGCGGTTACATGGATAGCGCCGACCCGATGGCCGCGCAGTACTACGGGATCGAAGGCCTCGACGTATCGGCCGATGGCAAGCGCCTCGTGATCGCGGACGGCAACAACGGTGACGGCTCGCCGTTCAACCACGTCCGCGTGCTCACGCTGCCCTGATCAAGGCTTAGACGACGATCGAACCGTCGACGCCGGCGCACCACCGCCGCACTGGCCGAGGCCCTGCGGCGGCGCCATCTCAAAGCTCGTAGCCGGGATCGTCAGGTTGATGTCGCGCGCACTTGCCGCCCCCCAATCGACGAGCAGGTCCTGCTTGTTATCGGGCGACTTGAACTGGCTCTTGTTCGGCACCCGGTGACCCTTCACGTCGACGAAGTCGCTGTTCGCCACCGACCACCGGGTCTTGCCGTCCGCGCCGACCAGCTCCGCGTCGAGCACGTCGAAGTGATTGTCGCGCATGTCGATCACGAGCTTCTCGGTCCCATCCGCGCTCTTCAGCTCGACGGTCTCGACGCCGCGGTTCGCGTCCCACGTCACGGTACCCGTGGGATTTGCGATCATCGGCGGCGTTCCGACCGCGAGGTGCAGGAAGTCATCCGGCGCGAGCTCGATGTGAAAGAACTGAGCGATCGAGCGCTGGTCGCACGGCCCGCTGATCGTGCAGTTGTTCTGGTAGTCGATGTAGACGAACTTCGAGCCGTCGCACGCCATCTCGGCCATCGAGCTGCCGCCTGCCGGCGACAGCGCCGCGAACCGGACCTTCGCGCCGACCGAGCCCATCACGAGCACCTCGCCCTTCGCGCGCTGGTTGCCGAGCCAGTAGTCCATCGTCGAGTCCGCACGGAACGACGTCAGCTCGCCGCGCGCCTTCGCGAGTCGCGCGACGATGTCGTCGACCTTCGGCTCGGCGTACGGGCGCGAGGACTTCGGCGTTCCCGCACATCCCAACAGCATGACTGCCGCGAAAGCTAAGCGCATGTTGCTGTCTTAGCGCGTCACTTCAATTCGTGCAGCAGGAACGAGAATTGATCGACCACACGATCGACCTGCGACTTCACCATGTCGGCGCCACCGTGACCGGAGTTGCGTTCGATGCGTAAGTAGATCGGGTGATCCGCCGTTTGATCCTCTTGCAGCACGGCGGCGAGCTTGCGCGCGTGCATCGGATCGACGCGATCGTCGTGATCCGCCGAATCGAACAGCACCGCCGGATACGCGCGCTTGCCCTCGTCGACGGCGCGGCGATACGGCGAGTACGCCCACAGGATGTTGAACTGATCCTTGTCGTCGGCGGAGCCGTACTCCGGCACCCACGTCTTGCCCGAGCCGAACAGCTGGTAGCGCAACATGTCGAGTAGAGGCACCGCGCAGATCGCGGCCCTGTACAGCTCGGGGTGCTGAGTGACCGCCGCGCCGACCAACAACCCGCCGTTCGAGCCACCGTAGACCGCGAGGTGGTCCTTCGACGACCAGCCCTCCTTCTCCAGGTACTCGGCCGCCGCCGTGAAGTCGTCGAACACGTTCTGCTTCTCGAGCAGCATCCCGGCCTTGTGCCAGTCCTCGCCGTATTCGCCGCCGCCGCGCAGGTTCGCGATCGCGTACACGCCACCGTGCTCGAGCCACACCATGCGCGACCCGGCAAAGCCTGGCGTCATGCTGACGTTGAAGCCGCCGTAGCCGTACAGGATCGTCGGGTTCGAGCCGTCCTTCTTTGCATCCTTGTTGTGGATCAGGAACATCGAGATCTTGGTGCCGTCCTTCGACGGGAACCAGACCTGCTCGGTCGTGACCTTCGACGTATCGAGTGGCAACTTGATCCGCGCCCACTCGTCGGACTTGCCGGTCTTGATCGAGGTCTTGAAGATCAGCTGCGGCTCGGTGAACGACGTGAAGCTGTAGTAGCCGATGTCCTCGTCGGGCTCGCCGCTGATCCCGCCCGAGGTGCCGATGCCCGGCAGCTCGACATCGCGGACGTGCTTGCCCGCGAGATCGTGGAGCGCGATCTGGCTCGACGCGTTCTTCAAGTACGTCAGCGCCAGGTGCTCGCCGACGATCGACCAGCCTTCGAGCGTCGAGTCGCTCTGCGCGATCAGCTCTGTCCAGGCAGTGCGATCCGGATGATTCGGATCGGCGAGCGTGATCTTGTAGCGAGGCGCGCCGTCGTTCGTGCGGACGTAGAATTTGTCGCGCCAGATCTCGAGATCGAAGTTCGCGTCGACGCCAGCGACCAGCGTCTGCCACTTGGCGCCGTGCTTGCGCGCGTCCTTGAAGTAGATGTCCGACGAGCTCCAGCCGTGCTGGATCTGCGCGGTCAGCCAGTGACCGTCGCGCGAGATACCGCCGCCGAGGAACGTCTCGGCATCGTGCGTCGCCTCGTGCACGATCTCGTCCTTCGCCGGATCGCTGCCGAGCTTGTGGAAGCGCAGCTCCGCGAAGCCCGGACGCTCGGCGATCGTGACGCTGCCCGACACCGGCGGCACCCACGTGTAGTAGAAGCCCTTGCCGTCGGGCGTCCACGACGCGCCGGCGTACTTCGTCCCTTCGATCACGTCGGGCAAATCCTTGCCGTGCGCGACATCGAACACGTGCATCACGGTCTCGTCGGAGTTGTGCTCGCTGACCTGATACGCGACGTGCGCGCCGTCGTAGCTCGGCCACCAGCCGTGGAGGCCCTTGCTGCCGTCGGCGCTCCAGCCGTTCGGATCGAACAGAACTTGCTCGGCGCCGGTCTCGCCCTGCTTCCAGTAGACGATCGTCTTCTCTTTGTCGGCGTGCTTGCGCGTGTAGAAGAACCGGCCGCCGCGATGCACCGGCGAGCTGACCGCGTCGTAATAGAACAACTCCTTGATCCGCGCCTCGAGCTCGGCACGCAACGGCATCTTCGCGAGTGCCGCACGCGTGTAGTCATCTTCCGCTTTCATCCACGCCTGGACCTCGGGCGCGCGCTCGTCCTCGAGCCAGCGGTACGGATCCGCGATGTCCTTGTCGTGAACCTTCTC
>JBDUAS010000170.1:0-15578 GCA_040004535.1 Deltaproteobacteria bacterium | reverse complement strand
CGCTCGTCGCCGATCTGCATCGCCGGCTCGCGACCGCGCACGAGAAGCTCGGCCGTGACGAAGAGGCGTATCAGACGCTCGTCGCAGCGGACCGCCTGCACCGCGGTCACCTGTTGATCAAGCTCGCGATCGGCGAGAACCGGTACAAGGCGCGGCGCTGGCGCGAGGCCGCGTTGCACCTGTCGCCG
Source organism: Deltaproteobacteria bacterium (assembly GCA_040004535.1). Taxonomy (GTDB): domain Bacteria; phylum Myxococcota_A; class Polyangia; order Haliangiales; family Haliangiaceae; genus JABFXX01. The sequence continues at coordinate 15,390 of JBDUAS010000170.1, read as the reverse complement.
CTCGCGGCCCACGAGGATGGCGAGCGCTATCCGAGCGAGGTCGCGCAAGGCCTCTATCACGCCGCACTCGCCGAGATTCGCTCGCTCCGCCCGGAGAAGGCGCCGGCGCTGTACGCGCGCGCACTCGAGCTCAAGCCAAGCTTTGCACCGGCGCTGCAGGCGCTCGCCGAGATCGCGATGGAGCACGGCGATCACAAGCGCGCCGCGGATCTGTTGACCCGCCAGGCGACTGCGACCGAGGAGCCGGTCGAGCGGATGCGCTTGTTCGAAGCGCTCGGCGACATGGCGCTGATGATCCTCCACGACGAGGAGCGCGCGCGCGCGTGCTTCTCCGCCGCGGTCGCCGCCGCCCAGCCGCTCGAGGCCAAGCACCTCCCGCTGCTCGACAAGCTCCTCGAGCGCCAGAACGTCGCCGGCGATCTCGCAGGCTCGGCGCGCACCGCCGAGCTGATGGCGTCGTTCGGCGCGACGCCCGCCGATCGCGCAGCGCTTCACCTCCGCGCCGCGTACGACTATGTCGCTGCCGGCGATCGGATCCGCGCCCGCGCCGCCGCCGAGCGCGCCGTCGAGAACGATCCGTACGACATCGGCGCCGTCGATCTCGCGTCGCAGATCGCGATCGAGCACAGCGACGTCGAGGCTGCCGCAGCGATGCTGACCCGCCTGCTCACGGCGAAGGACGATCGATTCACCGCGGGCGACGCGGCGCAACGCGCGATGCTGTCGTATCGACTCGGCCACGCACGCGCGACGCGTGGTGACACCCGGCAGGCCGTACCGGCGCTCGAGCGCGCGATCGAGCTCGCGCCCGACAGCGAAGGCGCGACGCTCGCACGCCGCGAGCTCGTCGAGATCGTGAAGGCCGGCGACGACCCGGCGAAGAAGGACGCGGTCGTGGCACACCTCGCCGCGATCGCCGCACAGACCGGGACCCTCGCCGACCTCGTCGCGTGGGCCGACGAGCTCCGCCGCCAGACCAAGCTCGATGCCGCGCGCGCGACGCTCGAGGTCGCGGTCGCCGCCGGGCACACCGCCGATGTTCACCAGTCGGCGTTCCTCCAGATCAACAAGCCGTACGCGATGCGCGACGACGAACCGTACAAGGGCGCGATCGGCGGCGAGAGCCAAGCCCTGATCACGGGCCACGAGGCGTCGCCGCTCGCCGCGATCGCCGCGACGCTCGCCGAGGCCGCACAGCTGATGTGGCCCGATCTCGAGGAGGCGTTCGCGCGGTTCGGCGTGACCGGCGCCCAGCGCATCCCGTCTTCGTCGCATGCCGCGGCGGTGTCGATGTTCCCGCGGCTCACGACCGCGCTCGGCGCCGGCGCGATCATGCTGTACCACGCGGACTCCGCGCCCGACATCACGGTCATCGCGGCCGGCACGCCGGTGATCGTCCTCGGTCCACGCCTCTCGGCCGAAGGCGACGCAGTGCCGCGCACCGAGCTGCGCGCGCTCCTCGCCCGCGCCGTCGAGCTCACGCGCCCAGAGCACCTCGCGTTCGCAGGTCTGCCCGCGCGCGATGCGACGCGGCTCCTGACGTCGGTCGTGCGACTGTTCGGGCCCGCCGCGCTGCGCGAGTCCGTGTCGGCGCTGATCGTCGAGGAAGACGTCCAGCACGCGCACGACGAGATGGTCAAAGGTGCACTGCCGGTCAAGCTCCGCACGCGCCTCGAGCAGCTGCTCGCGAACCTGCCGCCGAACGCGCTCGACAATGCGCGCTACGTCGCCGCGTGCCACCGCGACGCCGACCGCGCTGCGCTGCTCGTCGGCGGTGACCCTAACGTGATCGCGGCGAACGCACACGCACGCGGCGAGACCATGGAACACCTCGTGCGCGCCGTCGCGCAACCCGGCTGGCTCGCGACGCGCGCGAAGCTCGGCGTCGGAATCCGTTAAGTCATCGGCGACGGCTGCGACGGCCGGCCCGCGCGGGCATGCGGTGAAGCCGTCGTCGTCGGCAGCAGGTGGCCGAGGTGCCACGCCTGGATGACGAGCTGGCGCTGAGCATCACGGCCGATCCGATAGAACCGCGCCGCGAACATCCCGGCGACCACGATCATCGCGACGCTGCCGGTGATCAGCATCGTCGTCGTCGGTACGCCGTCGAGCTTGAGCGCGCCGGCGTGCGAGATCAGCTCGTTGTTCTTGATCTCCCAGGTCATGTCGACGATGTGCGTGAGCTCGAGCCCGATCGGCACGAGAAAGCCGATCGCCACGATCGAGACGAGCAACCACGGCCGCACGATGAACGGCGGGTACGCCATCGACGACATGATCACGACGCACGCGAGCGCCGGTACGAACGTGAACGGGCCGGCGAGCCGCGCCATCGCGATCACGAGCAGCGCGTTGCCGATCGCGTAGACGATCATCTGGGCGAGCGAGCGCGCTGGCTTGCGATAGATCCGCCACGCGGCGGTCGCCATGATCATCGAGCTCGCGAACACGCCGAGCACGATGTCCCAGCGCTGGACGCCGTTCCAGATCGCGATCGGCAGGAACGATGCGAGCGCGAAGTACGCGATCACGGCACCGCGCGCGTGACGGCGAACCGCTTGATGCTCGTGCTCGTCGAGCGCGGCACGCAGATCCGGTGGCGGCTCGGTAGGCGGCGTCAGGATCACGCGACTGACCAGCTCCGCGGCCTCGACCGATTCCGGATCGAGAGCGAGGGCGCGACCGCTCGACATCATCGCCTCGGCGCTGCGGCCCTCGTTGAACGCAGCGCGCGCGTTCCACACCAGATCGACCGCGAGCGTCTTTCTGCGCGCGACATCGCGATCTCCGTCGAGGAATGACTCGACCCGCTCCGCGACCTTGCGCGCGGTCGGCCTCCCCGCCGGATCCATCGCGACCATGAGCGTGACGATCGTGTCGAGCTCCGGTGGGATCGCGCGGTCCGGCCGGCGCTTGCCTGGTGACGTCACCACGTTGCCACTCACCGTCGATTGCAGTGCGGTCGGTCCGCGCACGTGAAGCGGCTCGCCAGCGAGCATCTCGAACAAGATCGCGCCGAGCGCGTAGATATCCGCGGGCCGACCAGCCTCGGCCGCCTTCTGCAGCTGCTCCGGCGACATGTAGCCCGGCGTGCCGAGCAACTTGTTCTCTTGGATGTCGAGACTGTCGATGTCGTCGCGCTGGACCTCCGCGACCGCTTCACCGACGACGCGTGCGAGTCCCCAATCGAGCACGTAGACATCGCCGTAGTCGCCCAGCATGATGTTCGCCGGCTTGAGATCGCGATGGACGATGCCGCGCGAGTGCGCGAACTCGATCGCGAGGCAGACGTCGGCGAACGCGCGGAGCAGGCGCGGCCGATTCGCGACCGGGCTTTGCATCAGCTCCGACAGCGTCACGCCAGCGAGCCGCTTCATCGTGAAGAACGGCCGGCCGTCGTCGTCGGTGCCGAGGTCGTAGACCGGGGGCACCGCCGGGTGATCGAGTCGCGCCTGGATCCGCGCCTCGCGCAGGAACCGGCTGATCTCGGTATCCGTCGGATGCGTCGTGCGCAGCCGCTTGAACGCGACGTCGCGGCCGACCCGGAGGTCGTGCGCGATCAGGACTTCGCCGAGACCGCCCCGCCCGATCACCTCGCCGAAGACGTAACCCTTGAGCGCGCGGGTCGCGTCGTCACCACTTGCGACCTGATCGGCCTCGAGCAGCCCCCGGGCGTGGGTCGGTTCGTCGTCCCGCGCCACGAGGGTATCCGGTTCGTGTGGATCCGGCCCTGCCATGGCTCCATCGTACTGCGGCTGCCATGTATATTGCCCCCGATGTACCTGGGCATCGTGAAGGGCACGGTCGTCGCCGAGCGTAAGGCCTCGGGCCTCGAGGGTCAGAAGATCCTCCTGGTCCAGCCTGTCGACGAGCACCAGCGTCCGCTCGGTGACCTCCAGGCCGCGATCGATACCGTCCAGGCCGGCGAAGGCGATCTCGTCTATCTCGTCGGCTCGCGCGAGGCGGCGCTCGCACTCGATCCGTGGTTCGTGCCGGTCGATGCCGCGATCGTCGGCATCGTCGACGGAGTGTCGACATGAGGCACTGCCGGGTCGTCGGTCCGATCTGGGCCGCGGTGAAGCACCCCGCGTTCGCCGGAAAGACCTTGATGGTCGTCCAGCCGATCGACGCCGAAGGCAAGGATGTCGGCCCGAGCTTCGTCGCGATCGACCGCGCGCAGGCCGGTGCCGGTGACCACGTGATCGTGTTGAGCGAGGGCACCGGCGTCCGTCAGTTGCTGCAGCAAGGCGATGTCGTCCCGATCCGCTCCGCGATCGTCGGCATCGTCGACGCCGTGGACGTACCCAAAGAGGCAGGATGAGGTTGCTGCGCGCCGCGGTCTCCGAGACCTCGCGGTTGATCCACGCGAATGGCTGGGCGGCGAACCACGACGGCAACATCACCGCACGCGAGGCTTCCGGATTCCAGGGGCGGTTCGTGGCGACACCGACCGCGACCTCGAAGCGCTTGATCCACGACAAGGATCTGATCGAGGTCGATACCAAGGGCTCGGTGATCGGTCGGGGCAAAGTATTCGGAGAGATCGGACTTCACCTCGTGGTCTACGAGCGCCGCCCAGATATCGGTGCGGTGGTCCACGCCCATCCTCCGTTCGCGACCGCGATCGCGAGCTCGCGCGGCAATCCGATCGAGACGCCGTTCATCGCCGAGGCACTCGTGTCGCTCGGACCGAAGATCCCGAAGCTGCCGTACGCGCAGCCCGGCACCGCCGCGAAGGAAGCGCTCGCGCCGTGGTGCGAGCTCGTCGACGCCGTGCTGCTCGGCAACCACGGCGTGATCACGTGGGGCAAGGACTGCGAGACCGCGCTGCTCCGCATGGAGCTCGTCGAGCACCTCGCGAAGATCGCGATCCACGCCGCCGCCCTCGGTGGCGTCGAGCCGTTGCCCGAAGCCGCGATCCAACCACTGCTCGCCGCGCGCGCGAAGGCGGGCATCGGCCGCGCCGCCGATCGTGCGGTCGAGAGTGCCACGCAGCTGCTGGGCCGCAGCGCGAGTGAAGCCAAACCCGTCGTCGCGTGTGCGCCGGCACCGCACGCGAACGTCGCGACGATTCCGCCCGGCGGCGCGAAGATCGCCGATGTCGTGCGCGAAGAGATCGTCCGCGCGTTGCGCGGCTCGTGACGCTCCCGGCTACCTTTTGCGTAACCCGCGCCGCCCGGCGCCGTAAGCCGTGCATGCGCATCCTCCTGCCGCTCGCCCTGCTCGCCGGCTGCGCCACCGCATCCGGTGACACCATGAAACCCAGTGATGAAGCACCGGTCGTGATCGAGCTGTTCACGTCACAAGGCTGCAGCTCGTGCCCGCCCGCCGATGCGTTACTCGGCAAGCTCGCGAAGGCCGGCCACAGCGAGGGTCGGCCGATCGTCGCGCTCGCGTTTCACGTCGACTACTGGAACGACCTCGGCTGGGCCGATCCGTTCTCGATGCCCGCGTGGACCGCGCGCCAGCAGCAGTACGCCCGGTCGCTCGGCGAAGACCGGGTCTACACGCCGGAGCTCGTGGTCGCCGGCGGCGCCGGGATGGTCGGCTCGCAAGCTTCCGCCGTCGCCCATGCGATCGCCGCCGCACCGAAACAGCAGACGATCGCGGCGACCGCAACATGGTCCGCCGACGCGGTGACGGTCGACGCGACCGCCCCGGACGGCGCCGAGGTCTGGGTCGCGGTGTGGGAAGACGCGCCTCGCACGAACGTGACCCGCGGCGAGAACGAGGGCACGGCAATGCTCGGCGATCGGGTGGTCCGCAAGTTGGAACGGGTCGCGGCGGCCGGCCACACCGGCAAGGTCGCGATCGCGCTGCCGCACGAGTGGAAGGCCGGTGGCGCGGTCGCATTCGCGCAGCGCCCGGACCGCCGAATTGTCGGCGCGCACATGCTGCCGCGTTGACGCCGCGCCTCGTCAGCGATGGTCGGCGGACGGCTTCACACGCTGAACCCGCTTTTGGTAGGGTGCCCGCCTATGAGAAGCGCAGTCGCTCTGATGCTCGCGGGCTCGATGATGCTGCCGGGGTGCTTCCCCCACAACTCGAGGAACCGGACGATCTCCGAGATCGTCGAAGGCGGCCTGTCGATCAGCGGCGTGGTGGTCGAGGGCGTAGTCCAGAGCGGCGCCGACTGCGACATGACCCACGCGCCCGGAGCGCCGCCGGTGTCGTGCAAGCAGAATGCATCGCTCGGCGGCGGCATTGGCGTCGCGCTGATCCTGGCCGGGGTGATCGGGTTCATCGCCACGATCTCGACCAGCGAGGACGACGACGACAAGCCCAAGCCGATCGAGATCAAGGCGAAGCCGGAGGTCCTGCCGACCACCGCCGAGCCGGTCCGTCAGCAGCCCGCACCCGCTCCGAGCGCGGCCCCCACGCCTTCGCCGGCCGGGCCCGCCGCGACGCCAGCTACCTAGATCGCCCCGGTCTTGCGGCTGACCTTGCGACCTTTGCGCTCGCAGATCCGGCTGCCGTCGTAGATCGGCACGTGCTTCGCCCACGCGTGGCTGGAGCCGGAGCCGGACAGGCCCAGGAAGTACGCCTTGCGACCGACGAACAGGTCGAGCCGGTGACCATCGATGTGGCCGCCCGTATCATCCGCGACCACGCAACCGTCATGGACGTAGCCACCCCACGGGGCGCGACCCGGCATCGTGCGGCCTTCGAGTAACGGCACGTACAAAAGCGAGCCGAGCTTCACGACCTTCGGGTCGACCGCGACCGTCCGGAACGGCTGCAACGGATGGTTCGAACCGGCGGTGCCCCACTGGTTCTCGGTGACCTTGAAGCACGCGCTGTTGCCGTTGCCACACTTGCAGCGACCCCAGATGTTGAGCACGCGGCCATCGTGCAGCTTGCCGGTGCCTTGGATCGCGAGCTGATTCGCAAACTCGTGGGATACCTGGGCGATCGGCGCGCAGCTGCCGGCTTCGTAGAGGTTGACCTCGTCTTGTTCCGGCGCGACGGCCGCGAGCTCGGCGTCGTTGTCGTTCGCCGGCTTCTTCTTGGTTTTGACCTCGTCCTCACCGATCACGTAATAGAACGTGATCGTGAAGTCGCCCAAAGACTTGGGTTCTTCGGGCACGGGACGCTCCGGCTGCGCGATGACACCCGGCTTGTTCTCGACCTGAGTCGGCGTGACCGTCGGGCCTTGGCACCCGAGCGCGAAGACTGGAGCGAGGGTCGTGAACCCACGCATGATCCGAGCGACCAGATCGGCGATGAAGCCACCGGCGGCTCGAGCCAATTCTCCAAGCTCTTCGATCACTTCGATCGAAAGGCTATCCCAGGAACCCGGGAGTGCGACCCGACGCGGTCAGAAAAAGCCCGCGTGGGCAAGAATGAGATTCAAAACTTCGCTTGGAGTGTAGCGTTGACGCCGAGCTGATTGAAATTGCCGAAGACGTACTGGAACGGTGCGTCCGGACACGCCTGATCGCTCGTGCAGCCGACGCGCTGGTAGCGCGTCACGTTCGGGTCGTAGCTGTAGAACACTTCGAGCAGCGCGCTGTAGATCCGGCCGAACGTGAGCTTCGCGCTGCCCTTGAGCGCGACCTGCGGCGCCGCCGACTTGCCCTGGGGCAGGATGGTGATGATCGTGTCGATGTTGTTGTTGCGGATGACGGCGGTCGAGCTCCCCATGCCGGTCACACCGGTCATGCCGCCCGGGATCACGCCGGTTGGTGAGGTCAGGGTCGCGGGCTTCTCGACACCGGCCACCACGCCGAGCGTCAGGAAGTCGTTCCAGTTCTGATCGACGCCGGCCGCCGCGAAGAAGTCCGGGGTGGTCGTGAACACCTTCGGGAAGTCCTCGTAGGTCGGGAGGCTCGGGACCGAGTGGAGGATGAACGCGAGGTCGCGGTAGCTGGCGTCGAACCGGAGGCGGGTGCGGTCGAGCATGATGCGGATGTTGGCGTCGCCCGCCATGCCCATCTGGACCTTCGTCGTGCCGGTCTTGTCGGGGTCCTTCAGGGTCTGGTTGAGGACCGTGAACTCCGCCATGCCGAGCCACGCGAGGCCGCCCGGGTACTTGACCGGATCGAACAGGCCGCTGACGCGCTCGTTGTTGTACTTGTAGAGCTTGTAGTCGATCGAGGACTGGACCGGCATGTTGTGGTGGACGGCGACCTGGGCGGAGGCACCGTACAGGAGCACCTTCTGATCGTTGACGTCGACCAGCTCGTTGTAGCCGCGGTCGAAGACGCCGCCGTTGATCTCGAGGCGGACCATCTCGGTCGGATCCACACCAGCGCCGAACAGGGCGGCGAGCGCCGACTTCTGCTCCGCGGTCCGGCGGTCGAGGACGACGGCGCTCTTCGCACCGACGAACGCGTAGCCCATGCCCGTGTCGTACTGGATCTTCATGCCCGGCGTCGCCGAGCCCGCACGGCCGTACTCCGGGTTACCACCCCACGACAGCCGGTAGCTGTAGCCGAGTCGGAAGCGGTCGGCCGAGACCGGGAACACCGTCAGACTGAGGCGGGTCGGATCCTTGTGGTCGGGGTCCTTCCAGTTCGACAGGACGATGTACGAGCCGTCATCCGAGAGCGACAGGTTCTTCTCGGACAGCTCGTTGATGCGGATGACGAAGCCCGCCTCCGCGTCGAAGTGTCCCTTGTGGAAGTCGCGGTACATCACCGCGTGCGACATCGTCTCGAAGCCCGAGTACCGGGTGTCGTAGTTGTCAAAGAACAGCACGCCGAGCGAGTTCGGGGTGCCGAACCGCCAGCCCGGGACGCTCGGGATGGTCTCGCCCGGCTTCACGAGCAAGTTCTCGTTCGCCAGCGTGAACGCGAGGCGGGTGTCCATGAACCCGCTGGCGCCGGTGATGTCGCTCGGCGTGCTCGACGACGCCTCTTTCGCGGCGTTGTCCTGCGCGGCGCGCTCGGCAGCGTCCTTCGCGGCGCGATCGTTGAGCACCCTCGCGAGCTCGCGATCGACGAGCTCCTTGACCCGGGCATCGTCGCCGGCGTTTACGGGGCCACCGGCATTGGAGCCGACCGCCGCGTTGGAACCGGAGCCGGGATTGTCCGTGGAACCCGACGGATCGGAAGGCTGGGCTAAAGCGAGTGCGGGAACGAGGACCGCGAGACCGACGACCGTGACAAGAGTGCGCATGAAAGTCCTAGTTGATCGTGATGTCCGCATCGGACCGCGGATAGATGATCCAGACGTTGAACGTGCCGATATTGACGGGTCGCAACATACCGACGATGCGAGGCACCGTCTTACCAACGAGAGTCCCGGGATCCACGGTCGCCACGCCTGACGAGATCACGTTGATCAGGTTCTTGCCGCCGCACGCGGCCGCATCGCCAACCCCGGCCGGATCGATCTTCCACTGCTTGTAGGTCGTGTAGTCGGCGTCGAGAGGACAGACGACGCCGCCATCGACTTCGATCGCACCCGCCTCGTTGCGCTCGAAGTTGATCTTGTTCGTGTTGAACCAGGTCGGGTCCATCTTCACGATCGGCGGCTCGAACGCTTTGTTGATCACCGGCGTGCCCGAGACGAACGTCTGCGGGAATCCGATCTCGGTCAGACCGTCGAACTCGCTGATCCCGCCGGCGAACCCCGCGATGACCTGGCCCTCGGAGATGAACTGGGCGTGTTGATCGAGGGGCGCGCTGAACGAGAACACCTCGAGGTAGTCGTAGCTGTCGGCGACGCACGGCGGCGTCATGACCACCATGCACTTGACGTCCGCGACGGTGTAGCCCTGCGCGAACACCGACGTCACGACCAACAGGCCGTTCGCGCCGTACCTCGACGAGTGCACCCCGATGTTCTTGCCGTTGAGCGGCGAGTTCGAGTACGCGTCGATCGCGGTCTCGCTCGTTGGCGTCTGGATGTCAGAGACGAACGGGTCGCGATACCACAGCGTCGGTGACACCCCTGCCGCGTAGGTCGCGCCCGCGGCCGGGTCGTCGTCGAACCAGATCGTCGTCGGCCCGAACACGGAAGGCAACTTGATGGTGACGTTGTTCGCGACGCCGTTGACGACGTTGATCGGGGCCGTCATCGAAAGCGGGATCGTCAAGAGCCCGGTGGGAATGTCGAGGTACGGAGTCAGCGTGCCCAGGTAGTGTGCGTAGACCGGGACCAGCTTGTTGTAGGTCGTGTCGAGTTTGCCGTTCGCATCCATCGCCTGGATGTTGACGACCACCGTGGTCTCGGTCGCTGCGATCCGGTGATCGACATCCCCCGGATCCGGCGACACGAGCGTGACCTCGAGCGAGGTCGTGCCGGAGATCGGCGCCTGGGTCTCGGTGCACGCACCGACCACCATCAGCGCGACAAGGATCTTGATCATTGGAACACCGGCCGAATCCGCCCGTCGTGGGCTTCGATTTTTTCGTCCAAGCAGGACGCGTTGCCCCAGCGCTCCTTGATCGTGCGCTGCGGGGTCTGTGGGTCGGTCGCGTCGATGATCTGATCGGTCGTCATGCCGTCGCACTTCGCGGGCTGCTGGGTGAGATAGACCGTGAGTGCGTCGCGCAGGGACACGCCGGTATCTTGCTGCGACGTGTTGCGCTTCAAGACGACGAAACCAGAGCCACCGGCCGCGATGTAGTTGTTGACCGCGACCCGGTAGAGGCCGTTCTTCTCGAGCGGCGCGCAAGGCGTGTGCATCGGATCCACGGGGGCGTCGGTCTGGATCAGACCCGTGTTGACGTCCTTCGGCCGGCAGCCGTCACCGAGGTAGATGTTCTGGGCGCACGCGGTCGCGATGCAACGACCGCCGTCGCAACGATCGCCGGTCGGACAGTCCGCGTCGGTCGTGCAGCTCTGGAGCGCATTCGGATCGATGCTCGTGCACTTGTCGGGCGCGTCCTTGTTGTCGCGGCAGACCATGTCCCACGTGATGCCGGCCTCCTGGAGCTGGCTGCGGCATCCGCGCGCGGCCGACTTGCGCGCGACGAAGTCGAGCGTGTCGCTGATCTCCTGACCGGAGAGGTACGCGACGACGATCGTGTTCTCGAACGGGAACACGTTGAACATCTGCTCGTTGGTCAGCGGCCCGCGCTCGAAGTCGGCGCGGACGCCGAGCGAGTTCGTGAACGCGAGCTGGGCGTCGACGCCCTTCTGAGTCTGCATCGCACGAGCGACGAGATTGCCGAGCTGCGAGTCTCCCCCCGAGTTATCAGCGCGGGTGATCTTCGCGGTGCCCGGCGGGTCGACGTACGAGAACACGCCGTTGAGGTCGATGTCCTGGTTGATCTTGACCGAGTACGGCCACATGAGGTTCGCGATGTCGGGATCGTCGGGGATGTCGGTGTCGACCGGCGCGTTGTTGTACGCGTACGACTTGATCCGGCTGCGGGTCTCCGGGTTCGAGTTGTCGGTGCCGACGTGGACGACAAGATCGAGGCGGCCGACGTACTTCGCGAACGCGCCGGAGTGGACGAGCAGGGTCTCGCAGTCACTGTGCTTGCAGTAATCGCTGCCGTCGTCGTTGGGCAGCAGCTTCGGTGGATTCGTGACGATGTGGAGGTGACCACCGAGGATGAGGTCGACCGCGGGCGTCTGGAGCGACTGATTCGGATCGTCGACCATCGACGGCGACAAGCCTTCGTCGTTATCGAGGCCGAGGTGGCTGACGACGACGACGAGATCGACGTACGGCCGGATCAGCCGAACATAGCCGTCGAGCGCGGTCTGGTTGTCGATCGGCCGAATCCCGAGGCTGTTTCCGCCCTCGTACGCAGACAGCAGCGTGTCCTGGTTGCCGAGGCCGATCACACCGACCTTGACGCCCTTGACGTCGTAGATCTCGAAGGGCTGGGTGACGTCAGCGAGCGACACGTCTCCCGGGTTCTTCGGATCGTCGAACGCGTAGTTCGCGACGAGGTGGGGGAACTGCGACCAGTTATCGAGCTGGGTGACGAGCTGCTGGGTGCCGAGGTCGAACTCGTGGTTGCCGAGGACCTCGCCTTCCATGCCCGCGAGCGACAGCGCGCGAATCTCGGCCTCGCCCTTGAACTCGTTGAACACCGGCGCGCCTTCCCACGCGTCGCCGGAGTCGAGCCACAGCGAGCGGTTCGAGCTGACCCGGATCCTCTTCACCATCGTGCCGATGCGCGCGATGCCGCCGAACGGGCCTTTCGCGGGGAGCAGGCCGTAGTCCTGGTCGAACTTGTTCGGAACGAAGTTGTACGGGAACAGACGCGAGTGAATGTCCGAGGTGTGAATGATCGTGAGCCGGACGTCCTGACCTTCCAGGTTGGGTTGATCGCGCTCGATCAAACATCCGGCTAAACATCCGGTCGTAGCGCAGACCAAGGTCATGCTGAGGATCCACCGCATCGGCGCGAGGTAATAACCGGGATACAGCGTTTTCATCAAGCCCGAATGGGTGGTCTACTTCGCGCGAAATGCCACGCGCGAAGATCGTGTGCACGCTAGGCCCTGCGTCAGCGAGCCCCGAACGCATCGGTGAGCTCATCGAAGCCGGCATGAGCTGCGCCCGTCTGAATTTCTCTCACGGTAGTCACGAAGATCACGCTCGGATGTTGCAAACCGTTAGAGCCGAGGCCGATCGACGCGGGCGTGCGATCGCCGTGCTCCTCGATCTCCAGGGCCCGAAAATCCGGGTCGGCCGGTTCGCCGAGGGTCAGGTCGAGCTCAAGCCCGGGGCCGAGTTCACGATCACGACGAACGAAGGTGTGATCGGTGACGCCAAGCGCGTGTCGACGACGTACAGCCTGATCACCCGCGACGTGAAGCCCGGCGATCAGATCCTCCTCGACGATGGCTACATGGCGCTCGCGGTGACGGCGGTCGACGGCCACGACGTCAAGACCGTGGTGGTGTCGGGCGGCATCCTGAAGAACAACAAGGGCATCAACCTGCCGGGCGTCGACGTCTCGGCGCCTGCCCTCTCCGAGAAGGACCGGATCGATATCGGCTTCGCGCTGCGCTACGGCGTGGACTATGTCGCGCTGTCGTTCGTGCGCCGGCCCGAGGACGTCCTCGAAGCGAAGCGGCTGCTGACGGTCGACCAGGTGTCGATCCCGGTGATCGCGAAGATCGAGAAGCCGCAGGCGCTCGATCGGCTCGGCGACATCATCGATGCCGCCGACGGCGTGATGGTCGCGCGCGGCGATCTCGGCGTGGAGCTCGGCCCCGAGAAGGTGCCGCTGTGGCAGAAGCGGATCATCGAGGAGACCAACCGGCGCGGCAAGATCGTGATCACCGCGACCCAGATGCTCGAGTCGATGATCGTCCAGCCGCGGCCGACGCGCGCCGAGGCGAGCGACGTCGCGAACGCCGTCCTCGATACGACCGACGCGTTGATGCTGTCGGGCGAGACCGCGTCGGGCGCGCATCCGATCGAAGCAGTGCGCACGATGGCGCGGATCATCGACGAGATCGAGAAGAGCGCGTACTACCGCGCGGCGCACCAGCAGGTCGACATCCAGCTCGCGGTGCCGGCGAACGCGATCGCGCACGCCGCGGTGACCGCCGCGAAGGCGATGAAGCTCAAGACGATCGTGACGGTCTCCGACTCCGGAGGCGCGGCGCGGCTGCTCAGCGAATATCGGCCCGAGGCGAACATCGTGGCGCTCACCACAGACGAGGTGAGCTATCGCCGGCTCGCGCTGTTCTGGGGGGTCACGCCGGTGCTCGTCGGACCGAGCGCGACGACCGAGGAGCTCGTAGATCGAGTCGAAGCGACGCTCCTGGAGCGCAACCTGGCGCTGCCGGGCGAGTACGTGCTGATCACGATGGCCATCCCGGTCGGTGGTGGCATGCAGACCAACAATCTCAAGATTCATCAAATCCAGCACTGATCACGCACGAGTAGGCCAAAACCTACACGTTGGCGCAGCTTGAGCGGCAGCGTTCGGCACGCTACGCTTTTAACTCGTGGCTTCTGGTGCAAAGGTCGATGCCGGCGTCGACATCGGACACGTATTTCTTGGGAAATATCGCGTCGATGCGATCATCGGACACGGCGGCATGGGCGTGGTCGCCGAGTGCACGCATCTCCAGCTCGGCGAGCGGGTCGCGATCAAGATGCTCCGCAAGGACGTGCTCCTCGACGAGGACGCGGTCGCACGGTTCACGCGCGAGGCCCAGGCCGCCGCGAAGCTGAAGAGCGAGTACGTCGCGAAGGTCACCGACGTCGGCCGGTTCGAAAACAATGTTCCATATATGGTGATGGAGTTCCTCGAGGGTCATGACCTCGGGCAGCTCCTCGAGCAGCGCGGCGTGCTCCCCGTGCCGTGGGCGAGCGAGCTGATGCTCCAGACCTGCGAGGCGCTCGCGGAGGCGCACTCGCACGGCATCATTCATCGCGACGTCAAGCCGACGAACTTGTTCGTGACCTGGCGGCCCGATGGCAGCGCGCTCGTGAAGGTGCTCGATTTCGGAATCTCGAAGTCGCCGCTCGGCACGGACATGCAGCTGACCCAGACCCAGTCGCTGCTCGGCACGCCCGCCTATATGTCGCCAGAGCAGATGCGATCGGCGCGGCTCGTCGATACGCGCTGCGATATCTGGTCGCTCGGCACGGTGTTCTACGAGCTGCTCGAAGGCCGCCGGCCGTTCGAGGCCGACAGCTTCTCGGAGATGTGCGTGAAGGTCGCGGTCGATCCTCCGGCGCCGATGATCAACACGCCACCTGCGCTGCAGCCGGTGATCCTCAAGTGCCTCGCGAAGTCACCGGACCAGCGCTACGCGACGATGGCCGACCTCGGCCGCGATCTCGTTCCGTTCGTCCAGGACACGCATCAGGCGCAACGCCTGGTCGAGCGCATGGCGCGCATGCTGCGCCGGAGCCAGCCGAACTGGGATGCGGATGCGAGCGGCGCGGTGCGGCGATCGAGCTCCGATCTGTCGAGCCTGTCGCGCCAGTGGAGCGTGGGCAGCGAGCCGTTCGGGCAAGCGCTCGCGGATCGCAGCTCGCCGGTGGCGGTGCGCAGAGACCCGTCGGAGCCGGTGACGCCCGCACCGCTGACGCTGATGAATCAGAGGCCGCGGCATCGCGGCATCGTGATCGTCGTCGGCGTCGGTCTGTTGGTGGGAGCGGGCATCGCGCTCGCGGTGGCGTTGGGCAGTGGCGACGAGGCCAAGGACAAGACCAGGAACCAACAGCTGGCGGCGCCGAGCGGCTCGGCGGCGGTGAAAGACGTCACGCCGCCACCGCCGCCCGCGCCGGTACCCGACAAGCCGATCGTCGTCGAGAAGGCACCAGAGATCACCGCGCCGCCCGCCGCCGAGACGAAACCCGAGACCGGTGCGAAGCCGCCGCACGTCGTCGGCGTGACCGCCGTGAGGAAGTCCACCACGCCGATCAAGAAACCGGCGATCAACCCAGGCGAGACCCACGAGACCCACGAGACCCACGAGACCCACGAGACCCACGAGACCCACGAGACCCAC
>JBDUAS010000442.1:0-4604 GCA_040004535.1 Deltaproteobacteria bacterium | reverse complement strand
TGCGGGCAGTCCTGATCGTCCTCGTCGCCGTGGCGACGGTGCACGCGCAGCCCTCACCGGACCATCGCGAGCGCGTCTCGCAAGCGCTACAGAAGATCGCGCAGCTCGAGCAGCAGCTGGAGTACGAGCAGGCGCTGGTGCTCGCGGATCGCACGATCGCCGAGGGCATCTCGACGCGCGATCAGCTCGCGGATCTGCACCTGATCGCGGGGCGGCTCGCGGCGGGACTGGATCATCCCGACATCGCGCAGCAGCACTTCGCGAAGCTGCTCGCGCTACGGCCCGAGACGGTGCTCGTTGCGGGCACGTCGCCGAAACTGCAAGCGCCGTTCGACGCGGCGAAGGCAGCGCCGCACCAGCTCGCGATCGCGATGACTGGCGGTCGTCTCGTCGCGACGCGCGATGATCTGCATCTGGTGCAAGGAACGCGGACGCGCGAGAGCGCGATAGAGGCCTTCGACGAGCACGGTAATCAGCTCGCGGTGGAACCCATTGCACTCGCGACGCCGGTTGCTGCGGGCGAGGTCCACAGGTCGCGCGCGTGGATTCCATGGGGCGTAGCGAGCGGCGCAACGCTGCTCGCGGGTGGGTTGGCGGGTTGGCGCTATCGCGTCGCGCAGGATGAATGGAATCTCGAGAGCGACGGCATGCACGACTACACGCGGTTGCACGCGCTCGAGGATCGTGGCCGGCACTGGGCGATCGCGGCCGACGTTGGCTTCGGGATCGCGGCCGCGACGGCCGTGACGGCGGTGATCCTGGTCGTGACCGGGTCATCCAGCGAACGCGTCGGCGTGGCACTCACCGGCAGCAGCGCGGGACTCGTCGCGCACTTTTGATCACCAGGCGACGTGAATCGCGGCGGCGGTTCCGTTCGCGGGGATCGTGACGTCGTACGTCTTCGTCGCGCCGTCGGCGCGTACGGCCTTGAGGTGGTGCTTGCCGGCGGGCAGGGACTTGTGGACGAGCGGCGTCTGACCGAACGGGGAGCCGTCGACGAAGATGTCGGCGTACGGCTTCGCGTCGATGCTGAAGAAGCCGGAGCTCGGCTGCGCGGCGCTGACCTCGACCGCGAGTCCACCGGGCTGTGCGCCGGACCCAGCGATGCGATGGTGATCGAGCTTCTTGGGCGCCGGGCCATGTGGCTGCGGGCTCGTGGCGCGTCCATTCGGTGGGGCGCTGCGCACGGGGCTCGGCAAACCGGTGGTGGTGGCGACGGCAGCCGAGCCGCTTGGATCGGAACCACCGCTCGGTGTCGCCGAGCCGACGGTGTCGGAGCTGCCGGTGGCGACTGCGCGTGCTTCGCGCGCCGAGCCGTCGGTGATGCGCGTCGGCTCGTTCGAACCGTGAGTCGCGAGCATCACTGCGAGGACCGCGAGCGCGCCACCGCCGGCCAGTCCCGCCACGATCCAGCGCCACCGCCGGTGAGCGCCGGGCGAGCTAAAGTTGTAACCGTCCCCTCGCGCGTCAGTGATCTCGCGGGCTTCGAGATCAGAAGTTGAGGAAGTAGTTACCGTCCCTCTCCCGTCGACCGGCGCGACGACGGGAGATGCCTTCACGTCTGTCGTCGCGACTTCGAGTAGAGCGCGCTTGCTCGCCGCGACCGTCGGCGGCGTGTCGCTCGCAGGAACGGGCGCCTTGGCCGCGGCACTCGACACGACCTTTGCCTGACGCGTGCGCTGCGCCGTCAGATTTTCCGCGTGATGCTCGGCGAGCGCCTTCGCGATCTGTGGCGCAGTCGCGACTCCACCGTGGGGCTGGATCGCCGCCTCGAGCGCGCTCGCGAGCTCGTGCGCGTCCACGTAGCGGTCGGCGGGCGTACGCGCGAGGCTCTTCGCGATCACCTCGGCGAGCGCGCGCGGGATCGCGGGGTCCGCTTCGTCGGCGCGCGGAATCGGCTCCTCGAGGATCGCGCGGGCCGCCAGGTAATCGCTCGCGCGCTTGAACAGCCGCTGGTGAGTCGCGAGCTCGTACAGCACGATGCCGAGCGCGAACACGTCGGCGCGCCGATCGAGCACCTCGCCGAGCAACTGTTCGGGCGCCATGTACTGGGTCTTGCCCTTGACCGTGCCGACCTCGGTCTCGGTCGCGCCGCGGACCTTCGCGATGCCGAAATCGAGCACCTTGACGACGCCCTTCGTCGTCACGAACAAGTTCGATGGCGAGACATCGCGGTGGACCAGGCCGACCGCGGTGCCGTCGGCATCGCGGAGCTCGTGCGCCTGATGCAGCCCGGCACATGCCTGCACGATCACGCCGGTCGCGACGCGAAGCTGGGTGACGCGATCCGGATCGCGCGGCTGCGCGATCAGCTCGGTCGCCGCGACGCCGTCGAGGTACGGCATCACGAGGAAGTACTCGGCGCCATCGCGGCCGAGCTCGTGGACCTCGCAGATGTTCGGGTGGTCGAGCCGGGCGACGAGCTTGCCCTCGTCGAGGAACATCGCGACGAACGCCTTCGACGCGACCAGCTCCGGCAACAGGCGCTTGACCACGACGATCTTCTCGAACCCGGCCTCGCCGGCGAGCCGTGCGAGATGGATCTCGGCCATGCCGCCGGTCGCCAATAACCCGATCAGCTCGTAGCGGCCCAAACGAGCGGGCGCGGCTGGTTCGGCGTTCTGGTATGACAAGCAGCGCTTACTATGCCGCGTTTCGCAGCCCTCGTCGTCGTTGGATTTTTCAACGTCATCGTCGTCGGCGGATGCTGGTTCAGCGCGGACTATCGCAGCGGCAACGTCGCGTGCCACGACGGGAATTGCCCGCCGGGTCTGACCTGCGTCGCCCAGCTGTGCGTCGCGGCGACGGGCGATGGCGCAGGCAGTAACGTTCACGACGCGCGCCTCGTAGATGCACTTCCCGACACGTTCGAGATGGCGGCGCTGACCTGCGCTGACCCCGGCACGTTCGTCGCCGATGACACCGTGACCGGAACCACCACGGGTCGGACGAACACGATCTCCGCGAGTTGCAACGGCACCGTGATGAACGGCAAGGACGCGGTCTACAAGATCGCCGGGACGATCGGCCAGCAGGTCACGCTGACGCCGCACTCGAGCGCGTATCCCGTCGCCGCGTATCTGATCGCACCGTGCACGCCCGGCTTTCCGACGTGCATCTCGAACGTGTTCGCGAGCGATACGACGCCGGCCACGATCACGCTCGGCTCGACCGGCGACTTCTTCATCGTCGTCGACGGCATCAACGCCGGACTCTCCGGCGCGTACTCGCTGACCGTCACGCTCAACTAACCCGCCTGCTGGCCACGCCCAACGGCCGTGTTGGCGCGCGCCAACAGTGGAGTCGTGCCGACAGGCACATACCTCGGGCACGTCGCTTGCTGAACGCGGCAGCATCATGAGGCGACTCCTACTGGTGACGGCGCTCAGCGCATGCACGCTCGGCGGCACGGGCAAACCACCCGGGGGCGACGACCAAGGCTCTGGCGTCGATCACGGCAAGTGCGGGATGGCGATGGCCACCGCACCGCTCGCACCGGCGGGCTTCGATTATCACGACAGCCTGCCGACCGCGTCGCGCAACAAGTGGGATGCGGTGACGATGCCGCAGCCCGGCGACGCGACGTATCCGGGCGGCAAGTACCGCACGATCACGCCCGACTCGACCGGTGCGATCCATCCCGGCTGCTCGGTCGCAGGCCTGATGTACTCGCCCGCATCGATCACCGGCTATCCGTGCGCTGCGCGCCAGTTCGACTTTCCGCAGGGCGTCACCGAAGACACCTCGAAGCCGATCGTGATCCTCGTCCACGGCAACTCCGACGGGCCGAACGGCTACATCAAGTTCCTCCATCCCGATCCGAGCTCGCTGATGTTCCCGGCCGATACGACCGCGCGCGATCAGCTCGCCGAGCTGTTACCCGCACAGGGCTATCGCACGATCGCGATCGACATGCGCACCGACCTCGTCGACGATCCGAAGTCGCCCGAAGGAAAAGACATCGGCAACACGCCGAAGAACCAGGATCACGGCTGGCAGGTTCCACTGCTCCAGCAGCTGATCAAGCAGATCGCGATCGCGAATCCCGATCGCCACATCTCGCTCGTCGGTCACTCTCTCGGCGTCACGGTCGTGCGCGATGCGCTGCGCCGGCTGTGGGTCGAGTGGAAGGACAAGACGTGGGACGTCGACATCTTCTCGCGCGTCGACAGCGTCGTGCTCGCGTCGGGTGCGAACCACGGCGTCGTCAGCTTCCAGAGCGAGTGCGGTCTCAACCTGACGATGCGCGGCACCGTCACGTGCGAGATGGGCCAGCGCAACCAGTACAACGAGACCGACTTCGCACGCCCGCTCAACGGCCCCGCGTATCCGACGACGAACGGCGAGTTCGGCGGCTGGTGGGAGACCCCGTGCGCCGACGGCGACTACGCGTACGGCACCCGCGGCGCGTGCGGCGGTCACATGGTCTTGTACACGAGCGTGACGATGCAGGACTTGCCGAACGGCACGCAGCAGGACGAGTTCGTATCGGAGCACGCGTCGCGGCTGTATCCGACCGACTGCGCGAACAACATCCTCGACGGGCTCACCGACTTCGACACGAGCGGCTACTTCTACAACGGCTACTTCCGCAACCACTACGG
>JBDUAS010000169.1:0-15620 GCA_040004535.1 Deltaproteobacteria bacterium | reverse complement strand
CTGCTCGCGCAGCACGACGGCAACATCTCCGCCGCGGCGCGTGCCGCCGGCATCGATCGCATGTCGATCCACAAGATGCTGCACCGGCTCGGGCTCGCGAATCCCGGCCGCGAGTAGTCCGGCTACGCGGCCTGAGCTCGTGCGCGACGGCGGGCTGTCACGGCACCACGCTGCAGGGTGGCTCGACGGGCGGGCCGTCGTGCTCGACGGCGACCGGCTGTCACGATCAGGTCAAGACCGGATTCACGTGGCAGACCCAGTGCACGTTCTGCCACGGCGACATCACGAATGGCGCCGGCAACGGGGCACCACCGGCCGGCGTGCTCGCGGCGACGGCGGCGACCGATCCCACCGTCGGTGCGCACCAGAAGCACGTCACCGCGACCGCGACCCACGCGGCGTGGGATTGCACGACGTGCCACACCAAGTCCTCGAGCGCGCTGACGCCCGGTCACATCGACGGCACCGGCGGGATCGTCCAGGCCGAGCTCACGTTCTCGAGCCTCAACCCGGCGAGCACGTACAGCTTCACGGCGTACACGTGTGCGAACAACTACTGCCACGGCTCCGGCGCCGCGACGAAGACCTCGCCGGCGTGGACCTCGACGACCGCGCTCGCGTGTGTGAACGGCTGTCACGGCGGTGCGCCGAGCTACACCGGGATGTCGTCGCGCCATACCAAGTCGGACCACAAGAAGGCGTGCAACTACTGCCACGGTAGCGTCGTCGATGCGACCCCGGCGATCAGTAACGTCGCGCTCCACGTCGACGGGATCAAGCAGGTCTACTTTCCGGGCGGCGGCACGTACAACACGTCGACGAAGAAGTGCTCGAGCGTGCCCGGTTGCCACAACGGCGCGTCGGACTCTTGGTAGGGTCGGAGGAAGTTCCCAATGATGACCAACCTCGCTCGGATCGCGGCCTTCGTGCTGCTCGTCGTCGCGGCATGTCGCCGCGAGCCCTCGAAGCTAGACTTCGCACCGACCTCGGTGACGCCGCCGCCGGAGACCCCTGCAACGCCGGGCGCCGCGACCGCCACGACTCCTGGAACGGCTACGTCGCCGGATTCCGGCGGCATCTCGGGCACGGTCGTCGAGACGATGCCCGCGTCGACGTACACCTACGCGCGCCTCGATCACGACGGCCACGAGATCTGGGTCGCCGGGCCCGAAACGCCGCTCGCGGTGGGCGCGAAGATCGGGCCGCTCCAGGGCACGCTGATGACGAGCTTCCACAGCGACACGCTGAACCGCACGTTTCCGGAGATCTACTTCGTGAGCTCGTTCGGTCAGGCCGTGCCGCCGTCGCACGCGCCCGCGTCTGTTGCTTCGGCGGCGCCCGCGGAGTCCGCGGGTGCGATCGGCGGGACCGTCGTCGCGACGATGGACTCCGGCGGCTACACGTACGCGCAGCTCGATCGCGCGGGCGTGAAGACCTGGGTTGCCGGACCGCCCGCGAAGCTCGCCGTCGGCGCGAAGGTCACGAACCTGAGCGGCACGCTGATGACCGCCTTCCACAGCTCGACGCTCGATCGCACGTTCGATCAGATCTACTTCATCGGCGCGTGGGGGACGGGCGCCGCGCCGGCCGCCCACGCGGGCACGCCGGGCACGGGCGCGCCGGCCGCGGGTGCGCCGGCCGCAGGTGCGCCGGCCGCAGGTGCGCCGATGGAGACGATCGCGCCCGCGCCGCACGGCAAGACCGTCGCGGAGATCTTCGCCGGGCGCGCCGCGCTCGAGGGTAAGGCGGTCGATGTCCGCGGCAAGGTCGTCAAGGTCACGAATGGCGTGCTCGATCGCAACTGGGTCCACCTCCGCGACGGCACGGGCGCGGCGGGCGCGAATGATCTGATGATCACGACGAAGCAAGACGTGAAGGTCGGCGAGGTCGTGACCGCGCACGGCACCATCGGCACCAACCGCGACCTCGGCGCCGGCTATCACTACGACGTGCTCGTCGAGAGCGCGACGCTCACGCGCTGACCACGAACGTCACCAGGAGCCGAACCGCATCAACTGTTCGCGCCGCTCGGCGTAGCGCTGCTCCAGGCGCTCGCGAATGCCGGCGACCAAGCCTGCATCGGCGCTGCGCGGATGGCCCGGGTGCGCGGGCTGCGGGTCGTACTCGAGGTTGAGCGCGATCGCTTCGGCGACCGCGCGGCCCGCAGTCTCGACGATCACTCGCAGCGCCATGTCGATGCCGGCCGTGACGCCACCGCTCGTGATCCGATTGCGATCGACGACCACGCGCTGATCGGTCGGCAGCGCGCCGACGAGCGGCAAGAGATCCATGTACGCCCAGTGAGTCGCCGCGCGATAGCCGTGCAGGAGGCCGCAGGCGCCGAGCAGCAGCGAGCCGGTGCACGTCGCGGTCACCCACTTCGCGGACGCGCCGATGTGGGCGATCCACGCGCGAGTCTCGTCGTCGGCGGTCGCCGCGATCTGGCCGTAGCCGCCGGGCACGAACAGAAGATCGGCCTCGGTGACGTCCGCGAACGTCGCGGTCGGCAGCATCGCGAGCTTGGTCTCCGAGACCACCGGATCGCGCGTCTTCGCGACGAACGCGACCTCGGCGCCGGGCAACCGGCCGAGCACCTCCTGAGGGCCGGTGAAGTCGAGCTGCGTCACCTTGTCGAACAACAGCATCGCGATCTTCATTGGTTCGCCTCAGGTTCCGTCGCGTTCTTGCCGTGCGTGCCGTGCGGCAGCACCGGGTCGTACTTGCCGTTGCCGTTCGTATCGAGAAAGATCGGGTTCGTCAGCGCGAACGGGAACACGGTGACGTCCTTGCCACCGCCGACGACCGGCGACAGCGACTTGTCGCCCTCGACGCGAACGAGCACGTAGGTGTCGTTCGGGACGTCGAGATCGAACGTGTCGTGGAAGCGCTGGACCTCCGTCGAATGCGTCGTGAGCTCCCAGGTCTTCACCGGTTTGCCGGCGACGTAGACGATCACGCGCGAGACCGACACCCAGGGCGCGGCGCGCACCGTGATCTCCGCCTTTGCCTTGCCGTTCGGCGCCGGCGCGAGGTCGCCGATGTCGGTCGTGCCGACGCGGAACTCGACGATCGGTCCGGTCGTGAAGAACGCGTGGTGCGCCTTCACGCCCTTCGCGACGTCCTCGGCGGTGACGAGTTGCGGGTCGTCATTCGCGACGTTGACGTAGTTTCGCGGATAGCCGCCGAGGTTGTAGTTGAGATGATGGGTGTCGGAGTTGCCGGTCGCGGTGACGAGGTGGCCGCGGTCGAGCAGCGCGAACCAATCCTGCATCACGCGTTCGATCGTCTTGCGGTTCGTGTCCTGGTAGCCGTTCAGGACCTCGATCGCATCGAAGTCGAACGAGAAGCCTTTGCGGAGCGAGCGGTCGTTCTGATCGTCGAACTTGCCGAGGAAGAAGTAGCCGATGCCCTTCTCGAGCCGCGGGTGGTGGACGTCGATCACCGCGGTCGGCGCGGTCTTCCTGACCTCGGTGAAGATATCGGTCGCCGACTTCTTCTTGACCGGAATCGCGCCGTGGCCCTCGGTCTCCATCTCGTGCGGCAGCGGAAACGCGCCGAAGTGGCCCCACGAGCCGCTCGTGATCTCGTCGCCCGTCGACGACGCGAGGAACTTCTCGGCGTGGAGATCGGCGATCACCGGCTGGTAGTTCGACACCACGTTGTGATCGGTCGCGACGATCATGTCGACGCCGTCGGACACGAACTCGTAGACCCGATCGCGCATCGGCACGCGAGAATCAGAGCTCGGCGATGCGTGGACGTGAAAATCGCCCGACACCCAGTGCGGCGTATCGACGACATGCTGGAGCTTCGCGTGGAGCTCGACGCCCGATGTCGTCATCGTGATCCGCTGGGTCGCGATCGTCCACTCGAGGCCGCGGCTGAACGTGACGTCGTAGGTGCCGACGGGCAGGGCGACGACGCCGACGCCCGACAGCGAGAACACGCGGTTGTAGGCCTCGAGCGAGTTGTCGATCTCGACGCCGATATCCTTGGAGAACTTCGGCTCGCGCGTGCCGTTGACGCCGAGGATCGTGAGCTTGCCGGGCATCCGGCGATTCGTGGCGGCGTCGAGGATCTCGAACGAGAGGCCACCCTGGATCGCGAGCTTCGGCAGGGCGTTGGAGCCGAAGCCGGAGCCGAACGTCACGTGGATATAGGGATTCGCGCTGCCGGCTCCCGGCCCGCCCGTTCCGGCTTCGGCCGTGCACGCCGCGCCAAACAGGAGTGGAGCCAACCACCAGAACCTGCGCATCCCACCGACTGTATCTGTCTGCTAGCCTGGCCGCGATGTCGCAGAGGGTGCCTTCGCCGATCGCCGATGCTTACGATCCCGAACGGTTTCGCGCGGACGGCCACGCCGTGATCGATGCGATCGCGGATCAGCTCGCTCGCTGGCACGCGCGCGAGGGTCGCGTGCTGCCGTGGTGCGCGCCGGACGAGGCTCGCGCGGAGTGGGGCAAACGGCCGCTTTCGGGTGGCAACCTCGTCGAGGATCTGTCGCGCATCATGGCGAGCTCGACCGCGCTCGCACACCCGTACTGCATGGCGCATCAGGTGCCGCCACCCCTGCCGAGCGCCGTGCTCGCCGAGGCGGTGTCGGCGCTACTCAACAACGGCATGGCGGTCTACGAGATGGGACCGGCGGCGGTGCCGATCGAGCTCGCGGTGATCGAGCTCTTGTGCGCGCGGATCGGCTATCCAGCGGGCGCCGGCGGCGTCCTGACCTCGGGTGGATCGCTCGGCAATCTGACCGCGCTCCTCGCGATGCGCCAGGCGGAGGCCGGGTTCGACGTGTGGAAGGACGGCGCGCACGCCGGGCCGCCGCTCGCCGTGATCGTCTCGGAAGAAGCGCATTACTCGGTCGCGCGCACGCTCGGCATCATGGGCTGGGGTGAGGGCGGGGCGATCGCGGCGCGGGTCGACGCGCATCATCGGATGACCGCCGCGGCCGTCGCAGATGCGCTGCGCGGTGCGCGCGATCAGGGGCGCCGCGTGATCGGCATCGTCGCGGCCGCGGGCTCGACGGCGACGGGTGCGTTCGATCCGCTAAGCGAGCTCGCGGATCTCGCGGCTCGTGAAGACCTCTGGCTGCACGTCGACGCGGCGCACGGTGGTGGCGTCGCGCTGTCGACCGTGCATCGCGGCAAGCTCGCCGGCATCGAGCGCGCCGACTCGGTCGTGTGGGACGCGCACAAGCTGTTGATGATGCCGGCGCTCGTCACCGCCGTGCTGTTCAAGCACGAGGCGCACGCGTACGAAGCGTTCGCGCAGCACGCGAGCTATCTGTTCGCGGACGCGCGGCCCCAGACCCACTGGTGGGACCTCGGCACGCGCACGCTGGAGTGTACGAAGCGCGCGATGGCGATCGAGCTCTGGACCGCGCTGCGCACCTACGGCGAGGCGTGGTTCGGCGAGGTGATCGATCGCCAGGTCGAGCTGACCCGAGCGCTCGCCGCGAAGGTCGCCGCCGCACCGGACTTCGAGCTCGCGCAGGAGCCCGAGCTCAACATCGTGTGCTACCGGATGCGCGGCGTCGACAACCGCGCGTTGCGCGAGCGTGTCCTCGAGGACGGTCGGTTTTATATCGTCGGCACCGAGCTCGCCGATGGCTACTACCTGCGCTCGACGATCATGAACCCCTTGACCGAACCGGCTGACTTCGACGCGCTCCTGGAGTATCTGCGCTCGCTATGCCGGTGATCACGATCCTGCGTGATGACGGCGAGCCGATCGTCGTCGAGGTCGTGCCCGGGGCCTCGCTGTTCGAGGCCGGTGCGAAGGTCCAGGCCGGCATCGATACGTCGTGTGTCGGCAAGGGCACGTGCGGGCTTTGCCGCATCCGGATCAAAGCCGGCGCCGAGAATCTAAACGCGTACACCGAGGAGGAGCTCAAGCACCTCGGCAACCTCTATCACCTGACCAAGGTCCGGCTCGCGTGCCGCTGCAAGCCGACCGGCGACGTCACGCTCGAAGTCGTGCGCAAGAAGAAGAAATAGTCACGGCGTCGATCACGGCATTTGGGTCTGGCACAGCTTGGTCTGGCCCTCGACGACTTCGCACGTCGCATCCCACTGCTTGCCCGACGGTGGATTCTTGATGTGCAGCACCTGCTTGCCGACCGGTAGCTTGATGTTGCGCACCGGGTTGCCCGAGCCGAGCTTGGTGCCCTTGAACGTCACGTCACCCCAGCCGCCGCGGATCGTGAGCGTGACGAGGCCGAACCGTTGCACGGGCTTCAACGTCTCGGTCACCTCGAGAGGATGACCGACGACGAGGTCGACCTTCTCGCGGATCGGTTCGAATCCCGACTTCGTGATCACGAGGTCGGCGTTCTTGACCTCGTCGAGGTCGTCGCGCTGGAGTGGCGTCTCGCCGAGCACGCGATGCTCGAGCGAGACCTGCGCACCCGCGGGCGTCGTCGTGACGTGAAGACCCGCGCGCGCCTTCACCATCCGCGGCGCGATGACCAGCGTGTCGCCGGCGGGCACGGTGCGATCGTCGTCGATCGTCTGGTAACCGGGGAGCTCGATGTGAATGTGGAGCTTCGTGTTCGCGGACACCCGCTGGCGCGTCGGCGTCGGCCCGAACTCGTGCGCGACGCCGTCGACGCCGGTGATCGTGACGTGCGCGCCGTTCGGCTTCGGATCGATCTCCATCACGCCGAACTGCTCGGTCGGTCCCGCGTCCTTGGTCGCGGGCACGACGACGTCGGTGCCGTGGCCCTTCAGCTTCCACACCGCGAACGCGCCGCCGCCGGCGACTGCCGCGATCGCCGCGGCGATCCACCAGCCGCGCCGGGACTGGCCGGTGAACGTCGTGATGCTCTTGCCACCGGTGTTCGTCGTCGCGCGCGGCTGCACCAGCCCACCACTCGCGTTCGGATCGATCTTCGGCTGTGCGCCGGTCGGTGGTGCGCCGGGCTCGGTGCGGCGGTCACCATCGACCTTCTCGAGGAGCCGATGCAGTCCCGAGTCCGGCGACTTGACCATCGGCTCGGTGTGGCGCGGCGGCGCGACCCCGGTCGGATCGACGTCCATCTCCTCGAGCGTCGACAGACCATCGGCGCCGATCTTGCGGAACAGCCCGGTCGAATGCTCGCCGCGCGCCATCGTCGATGTCGACGGCGGCTTGTTGTCGGTGACTGCGGTGCGCCGCGCGACCGACTTCTCGGCCTGGGCCTGGCCGAGCTGCTTGCGGATCACGTCATCGAGCTGCTGGCCGGGCCCGTCGATCCGCCTCGCGGGCAGCACCGACGCGACCGCCTCGGCGACATCGAGCGCCGTCGCCATGATGCTCGATTCGTAGGACAGCTCGATCAGGGAGCGCAGCACGGTCGCCGGCCGGGTGGGACGATCGATCGGCTTGCGCGCGAGTGGACCCGCGAGGATCTCGTCGAGCCGTGACGGCAGCCCCGGCCGCACCGACGACGCGCGCGGCAACGGCATCGTTTCGATGTTCTTGATGATGTCCTCGGCCTCGTCGCCGGGGAACAGCTTCTCGCCGGTGAACAGCTCGAACAGCACCGAGCCGGCGGAGAACAGGTCGCTGCGCGTGTCGAGCGTGTCGCCGCGGGTCTGCTCGGGCGACATGTAGCGCCACTTCCCCATGACCTTGCGCAGGCCCGGGCCGCCGGACTTGTGGGGCGCTGCCGCGACCGCGATCCCGAAATCTCCGATCTTCACCTCACCCGCCCGCGAGATCAGGATGTTCGACGGCGACACGTCGCGGTGAACCACCCCGTGACCGTGTGCGAAGTCGAGCGCGCGGATGATCTCGATCGCGATGTGGAACGCGGCCGGCAGCGGGAGCAGCCGCTTCTCGTCCTTGAACTTGCGCAGGAGCTGCGCGAGGTCGAGGCCATCGACGAACTCCATCGCGATGAACAGCGCATCGCCGATCCGGCCGAAGTCGAACACCTGGACGACGTTGGCGTGGGACAGCTTGACCGCGACCTTGGCCTCGGCGATGAACCGCGCCGCGAACTCGGGGTCGCGCGCGAGCTCGGGGAGGATCCGCTTGATCGCGAGCGTCTTCTCGAAGCCGTGAGCCCCGTACGCTTTGGCCAAAAACACCTCGGCCATCCCGCCGACCGCGATGCGGTCGAGGACGTCGTAGCGTTCGAGCGATTTCTGGAGAGGTTCGTCCATGTCCGCGGGCCGTGAGGCGCCCTACACCGAGACCGGAAGGGCCTGGAGCCCTCCCCCAAAAGGTGGCCTATAGTAAGGGAATGACGACCGGGTTGCCGGCTCGCGTGGCGATCTGTGCGGTCATGTTGACCGCCCAGCTGGCCGGACCCGTGCGCGCGGACGTCCCGCCACATGTCCCGCCGCCGCGGACCGTGGTGGCGCCGGCCGCCCCCGTCGCGCCGACCCCGGAGCGGCGCCAGGTCGCGGTGATCGATCTCTCCGAGGACGACCAGGTCCGCGCGCTGTCGGAGAGGCTGTACGAGACGATCAATCTCAGCGACACGATGATGGTCCCGAACAAGCATTTCTTCGATGCCTACCTGATCGGGTCCCTGTACGACGAGGACGCCCAGGGGATCGTAAACGCGAAGTCCGCGCGGACGTCCGCGATGACGTACCTCGACGAAGCCGACTCGGTGCGCGCCGAGGCCACTGCGAAGTCCGGGCAGGCATCTCTCGCGAACGTCAAGCCGACGACCGAGGTCCAGATGCTATACGCGGACCTGTCGTTCCTCGCCGGACTCGCGGCGCTCGATCAGGGGAGGGCGCAGGATGCGAACCTCGCGCTCGCCTTGACCCACCGGATGGATCCGGGGCGCCAGCTGTCGGATGCGCAGTGGCCGCCGAACACGATCGCGGCGTACAAGCGCGCGATCGAATCCAAGCCGCAGCTCGTGAAGATCGACGTCGCACTCGATTCGACCGGGCAGACTCCGAACGCACATAGCGACAGCCGCGTGTGGATCGACTTCGTCGATCGTGGCCCTCTCGGATCGTTCGACGGCATCGAGGTCGGAGATCACGTGATCACGATCGTGGGCCCGACGATCCTCACGGACGGCGCGCCCAAGCGGATCGACGGACCGACGACGGTGCGCCTGAAGCCCGCCGACGCGACGCCGGAGACCCAGGTGTCTCGCGCGCGCCTGGCGCTCGCGCACGCTCAGGCCCAGCATGACGACGCCGCGCGCGCGAGCGCGATCAAGCAGCTCGCGACCCTGCTCGGCGTCGGCGATGCCGTGATGATCTCGAAGCGCCCCGACGGCACGCTGCAGTGGGAGACCTGGCGCGACCGCGCGCCCGGGTTCACCGCGCCGCAGGCGTATACCGATCAAAAGCCCGACGACATCCTCGAGGGGCTCGGGCCGCTGCATCGGCCACCGCCGCCGCGGTTCGTCGGTCCGCCGCTGGGCAGGTTGCCGATCACGGTCGACACGCCCTGGTATCAAGAGCGCTGGATCCAGGCGTCGGTGGGCGCTGGCGTCGTCGCCGCGATCGTCGGCAGCATCCTGATCGCGACGCACACGCGCGACATTCAATTCGGCCTCGGCGACATCAAAGACGTCGCTTCGACGAGCACGGCGCGATGATCCGCGCGCTGGTGCTAGCCGCGCTGGTCGCGGGCTGCAGCGACCCGACGTTCACGTTACGGTTTCGGGTCACCGCGGGCGCCGCTGACGCGTGTACGAACGCGGCCGGTAGCGTCGTCACTCAGTGCCAGGAGGTGCCGATGTCGTGCACCGCGGTCGTCAGCATCCGGGTGTTCAATCCGAACACACCGACGTCGCCGGTGATCTCGGTGTGCCAGGAGCTGATGATGGCGTCGAACCCGACGCTCTGCGAGATCGCACAGGTCACGCTGCCTCCGCCGACGTCACCGGTCGAAGCCCAGACGCTCGAGGTCGAGATCCTCGTGTATCCGAAGAACAAGCTGGAGATCGATATGACCACGCACTTGCCGATCTGCCCGGCGATGGTCGACATCGGCATCGACGGCTTCCCCACACCGTCGCTCGTGCCGTGCATGCCGGACGGACCGTGTGATGCGACCCCCGCGGTCGGCGGCATCGCGTTCTACCATCCGGGCGATCCGGAGACGGTCGTCGAGCTCGGCTGCGCGGATCTCAAGTTGCTGAATGATCCGGTGTGCACGGGCGCGACGACGCAGGTCACGGCCACGGTGACCGACTTCGACACGCTAGTCTCGGTGCCGGGCTCGCTCGCTCCACGCCTGGCCGTCGAGGTCGGCGCTCCGAACACGGATTCGACCGGCACGAGCTTCGCCGCGATCCCGCCAGACCTCAACCTCGACACGACAACGTTCCCGCCGACCTGGCGCGGTTTCATCGCCGACAAGCCGAGCATTGCCTGCATCCAGGTCGACGAGACGGACGTCGCCGCCCGCACCGATACCGTGCGGTGCAAAGAAGCCGTCATGGGTGACCAGTTTCCGAACGACTTCGTCGGGACGCGCCTCGTGAAGGCGACGCTCGACAACATCGTCACGGTGCTAGGGCTCCCCGCATTTCCCGACAAAGGCCTTGTCGTCGGCATCGTGCTCGACGATCACGGCAATCCCGCCGCCGGCCTGCAGGTCAGCGCGAGCGGAACCATTCCCCCCGCGATCCAGTACCTGTCGGCGCAACGCAACTCCGTCGGTGGAACCGTCACCTCGACGGCTGGCATCTTCATTTCACAAAACGCACCGTTCGGCACGGAGTTCAGCGCGACCCAAGGCAGCGAGACGGCAACGGCGGTCGGTGGGCTGATCGTTGGCAAAGTCACGGTCGTGGTGCTCCAGATCCCGAATCCCACCCCGGCCTGAGTCGGCCAGTACGACATCCCTGTCGCGTTCCGGTGGCAGGCTGCGTCGCGTGCGCCGCAACCGGTTGAACGTTGTTGGTGGCGCCGTGGCACGCTCGCTGCTTATCGTCGAGGCATGCGGAGCTTCGTGATCCTCGGCGTGGTGCTCGCGGTGTCGATCGGGACGGCGTCCGCGGATGGCTTCTATTACTCGGAAGGCTTCGGCGCGACCCACGTCAAGGGCGAGTACGCCGGGTACACGGACTCCAACCTGTTTCGGTTCCGGGTCGCACTCGGCATGCGCAGCGGCTCGTGGGCGTACGAAGGTGCGGTCGCGATCAACGCGCCGGTCGATCCGTACGACGGCTACGCGAACGACTACAACGGTCGCGGCGCCGCCGCGTCGACGCTCGGCGATGTCGAATTTACCGTGAAGTACCTGCAGCCGCTGTCTCGTCACCTCGAGCTCTACGTCCGCGGCACCGCAGGCTACGGTTGGGCCGACGCGGCGCTCGCCAACTTTTCCGGACGTAGCCTCGGCATCGGTGCGGGCATCCAGCTCAAGGGTCGCGGCTCGATCGCCGGCCTTCTGTTCTGGCCGCTCTTCTTCCTCGTCAAGTCCGGCCCGATGATGACCGCGGGGTTGTACCTCGACGATGGCTACGACTTCTTCCGCCTCCACGGGCCGCCGGCGACCGCGGTCGATGCGCAGCTCACGCATTTGACGATGGGCGTCGCGGTCGGCACCGATTTCTAAGGTAGAACTTTCGGGTGAAGTCCCGCAGTTGGTACCGCGTCGCGCTCGCGACGACCGCGGGCGAGCCACAGCTGGTGCTCGCGAGCGGCGAGCACGTCGGCCAGGCCGTCGCCGAGGCGGCGAAGGAGCTCGCTGGCAGCTGGGCGATCGCGGTCGATTTGGCGACCACCGAAGAGATTCCGCTCGGCGAATCGGTCGGCAAGGGTCACGTCGTGCGGCTCGGCGATGCACCGGCCGGGCTCGATCGGTTCAAGTTTCCGACGGGCGCGTTGCCCGCGGTCACCGGCGGCGTCACCGGGATGCGCGAGGGCTGGCTCGAGCGGCGCGATCCGCACCTGTTCGTCGTCGAAGCTCAGGTCGAGGCCGACCACATCGTCGATCTCTACCTAGGCTTGATCGAACGTCTGCCTTCGGCCGACAACCTAGAGATCCGGCTGCTCGAGCACTTCGACGCGGGGCTGGCCACCGATGTGTGGCTGACCTCGCGCGTGAACGGCCGCAAGATCATCCGGTTCATCGACGACCACGACGAGGAGCTGTTCGGCAACGGTCACGTCGAGCTCGGCGTTTACGCGCGCGCGCAGAAGGCGACGCTGCGCTTGACCCAGCACAAGACCGTGGCGTGGATCGGCGAGGAGCGCACGCTCGCGACCGAGCTCGCAGAGTGGCTGAAGGAGCTCAAGGTTCCACAGGTCACGGAGCTGCCCGCGGTCGACGACGGCGCTCATCATCACTTTCGCACCGCGAATGGCCGCGATCGCAAGAAGCTCGCAGACGAGCTCTACAAGCACCGGCTCCGCAAGGTCGACTCGATCAAGCGTGTGGACGCGTGACCGCCGGGTGGCCGCGCCAGTAGAAGCGCAGCTTGCGCCGCGCCCACGCGCCTGCGTACGCGACGCCGATCCGCGGGCCGATGCCGAGCTTCGGCGGCTTCGCGTGGCGCGCGACATAGAGATCGTTCGAGTGCGCGAGGTCGAGGCGGTCGTGGCTTCGATCGAGGCCGAGCGCGCGTGTCACCTTGCCAGGGCCGCGCCCGATGGCAGGATCGTCGGGCAAACCGACGAGCGGCGCGACCGCGCGGATCAACACCGCGCCGGCTTCACCGTCGGTGTTCGTGACGATGTTGAACATCTCGTGGACGCCGTAGCACAGGTAGACGTAGCTCTTGCCGGCCGGCCCGAACATCACCGACGTTCGCGCCGTCGGCCCGAACCGCGAGTGGCTCGCCTTGTCTTCGGGGCCGAGATAAGCCTCGGTCTCGACGATCATCCCGGCGAGGTCGCCGTGGACGAGTGCGCAGCCGATCAGCTCGCGCGCGACGATCGGCGACGGCCGCGCGTACCAGGTCTGCCGCAATGCCTCGAACGGCTTCATACGCCGGTGAGGTGCGGACGATCGATGCCGGCGATCACGTCGCCGACCCTACCATCCGCCGCGAGCGCGTCGAGCAGCGAGCTCGTCGCCGCGAGGTACTCGTCGGCTGCGAGCGCGCCCTGGAGCAAGCGGAAGCGCAGAAACAACAGCGCGGTCTGCGCGACATCGGACAGGCAGTAGCGCTGGATCTCGGCCATCTCGCCAGCACGGTACATCCCGGCGACTTGCGAGCCGTCGACGCCGGTCTTGCCGGGCAGGCCGATCAACCGCGTGACCGCGTCGAGGCTGCCCGACCGCGTCGCGCCGTGATCGGCGAGCCAATCGCACAGATCGAGGTGACCTTCCTCGCTATAGCGCGACCGCACGTTCTTCTCGCGATAGTACCAGCCGAGCGACACGCCGTGGCACAGCGCACGTAAGGCGATCACCGGCAGATCGAAGCCGCGGCCATTGTACGTGACGAGCAGCGGGCGATTCTTGCCGACGAGCCGCGAGAAGTCGCCGAGCAGCGCGCGCTCCCGTTGATCAGCCGTGCCCGCGGCGGCAGGCTCACCGAGCACGCCAAACCGCTTCAACCGGTAGCCGTGATCGAGCCACAAGCAACCGATCACGACGATGCGATGCGCCCACGCCGGTGGGAACGAGACCTGCGCATCGTCGGGCGGATGCCAGCGCTCGCTGTCCGGCACGGTCTCGATGTCGAGGACCAGGTACTCGGTGCTAGGGGCGCGAGCCACGGCCGGCACGCTACGCGATCCCTGTGACACTAACTTCGTGTGCGATGCTCCCCCCATGCGAAGCGCGCTCCTCGCGGTCACCACCGGTTGCGTCACCGCACTCCACGTCACGAGCTCCGCGCCGCTCGCCGGCGAGGCGCCACTGTTCTCGCTACCCGCGCAAGACGGTCACCGCGTCGCGCTCGCCGACGCGCTCGCACATGGCCCGGTCGTGCTCGTGTTCTATCGCGGCTTCTGGTGACCCTGGTGTCGCCACCAGCTCGGCGAGCTGGCCCGGAACTACGAAGCGATTCGCGCACGCGGTGCCACCATCCTCGCGATCAGCGGCGACAGCGCCGAGGATTCACGCACGTTCGCGGAGCGCTATCAGCTGCCGTTCCCGTTGCTCGGCGATGCCGACCTCGCGGTGTCGCGACAGCTCACGGGCGTCACGTCGGACGGCAACACGTTGCCCGGCATCGTGATCGTGCGCGGCGATCGCCAGATCGTCGAACGCCGGCTCGCGACCGCGAAGGACGACCGCGTGTCGACCGGAGGTCTCCTCGAGGCGCTCGATCGCACGCTCGGCACCCATGGCCCCGCGCTCGCCGACGATCAGTATGCCGCGATCGATCGCGCGCAGCTCCGGCTCGACGCCGGCGCCGGGTACGCCCCCGACGGGGCGACCGGCGTCGCGAACATCGCGGCACTGGTCCCGCTCGGTCGCCACGTCGTCGTCGGACCGCGCGCGAGCTTCGATCTCCGCGACGCGCCCGTCGTGCTCGGCGGCGAGCTCGCGCTGCGCCTTCCGTTGACCCACGACATCGCCGGGGTGGAGCTCGGCGCAATCGCGGGCTATGCGCCGTTCGCGCCGCGCGGCGCGCTCGTCGGCGGAATCGCGACACTTTGGTTCGCCTGGTCGCCCGAATGGTCGCTGCAACTCGCCAGCGAAGTCGATCGCGAGGGTGGGGCGCTGCGCATCACCGGCACGTTTGGGGTCGCGCGCATGTTCGAGGCACCGTGGTGACAGGCGTACAGTGTGCGGCATGAAGTCATTCCCCATCGTCGCCGCCGCGGTCCTCGCGCTCGCTGGATGCAAGAAGCACGAGGATGCTCCGAAGGTCGACAACACCGGCTCCGCCGCGGTGGCCGCTCCCGCGGCAGATGCCGCGATCGACGCCGGCCTGACCGACGAACAGAAGCTCGCGAAGGGCACGGCCGACGCCGACGCGGACGCGGCGAAGGAGGCCGCGCGGTGGACGCCGGATCTCACGAAGGCCGTGGTGACCGTGCGCGATCAAAAAGCGAAGGACACCGCGACCGCGCTCACGGCGATCCTGGCAAGCCCGCATCGGATGCCCGGTAACAAGGATCGCGATGCCGCACGTCATCCGCTCGAGACCCTGATGTTCTTCGGCTTGAAGCCGACACAGACCGTCGTCGAGATCGGCCCGGGCGCGGGCTGGTACACGGAGATCCTCGCGCCGCTGCTCGCGAACCACGGCAAGCTGATCGTCGCCGGGCCCGACGCCAAGGAGCCCGCGGGAAAAATGTCGACGGTCGGCGGGCACAAGCTCGACCTGATGCTCGCAAAGTCTCGCGAGCTGTACGGCAAGGTCGAGCGGGTCAGCATCGCGAGCGCCGATGCGATCAAGCTCGGACCCGACGGTAGCGCCGACCTCGTGCTCGTGATGCGCATGATGCACGACTGGCAGCGCGACGGTGAGCTCGACAAGTACCTCACGGCGATCCACGCCGTGTTGAAGCCGGGCGGAACGCTCGGAGTCGAGGCCCATCGCGCGGCAGCCGGTACCAAGGGCGAGGACACCGCGAAGTCCGGCTACCTCGCCGAGCAATGGTTGATCGATCGGATCACCGCCGCCGGCTTCGAGCTCGCCGGAAAGTCGGAGATCAACGCGAACCCGAAGGACACGAAAGATTATCCGAAGGGCGTCTGGACGCTGCCGCCGAGCTATCGCGACGGCGATAAGGACAAGGCGA
>JBDUAS010000441.1:0-4615 GCA_040004535.1 Deltaproteobacteria bacterium | reverse complement strand
GGCATCGGCATCTCGCGCGACCAGGTCGCGAAGATCTTCGAGCCGTTCTTCCAGGTCGATTCGTCGTCGACGCGTGCGTTCGGCGGCACCGGCCTCGGTCTCACGCTCGCGAAGGCGTACGTCGAGGCCCACGGCGGTCGGATCTGGGTCGACACGTCGCCGGGCCAAGGCTCGACGTTCGTCGCGAGCTTTCCGCTTCACGCAGCCGAGCCCAAGCGCAAGCGGGCCTCGACGCTCGAGGAGGGCGCTTGACCGAACTTTCGGTCGCGATCCCGATCGCGATCCTGTGCGTGCTCGTGGCGGGGTTTTGCTCGGGTACCGAGGTCGCGTTGTTCTCGCTTCGCCGCGTCGATCGCGAGCAGCTGGCGCGGAGCGAGGCACGCCGCGATCGCCGGATCGTCGCGTTGCTCGAACGCCCGCGCCGCCTGATCGCGACCGTGCTGATCGGTAATGAAGCGTGCGCCGCGATGCTCGTCGTGATCGCGCTCGCCATGGTCGCGCGCTACACCCAGATCGCGTCGCCCTGGTTGCAGGCGCTCGTCGCGCTCGCGATCACGCTGCCGGTGTTCGTGTTGATCGCCGAGGTCACCGCGAAGACGCTCGCCGCGAAGGCGCCGCTCGCGTGGGCGCGCCGGACCGCGGGTCTGTTGACGCTATTGACCTACGCCGTGACGCCGCTGCGCGTCGTCGTCAACGTGTTGGCCGAGCTCCTGTTGCGGCCGCTCGGTCAGAGCGCGCGCACCCGCCCGGCGCGCGACCTGTCGGAGCAGGAGTTCAAGTCGCTCGTCGACGCCGGCTCGGCGCGCGGCGAGGTCGACGCCCGCGAGCGCCGTTTGATCCACCGCGTGTTCGAGTTCTCCGACAAGAACGTCGGCCAGGTGATGTCGCCGCGCGATCGCATCTTCGGGCTGTCCTACGACCTGCCGACCCGCACGCTCGTCAAGGAGCTCGCCGCGCGCGGGTTCTCGCGCGTGCCGATCTATCAAAAGTCGCTCGACAACGTGCGCGGCATCCTGAACGCGAAGGACCTCGTGCGCGCCGCCGCCGACGGGACGCCGCAGAAGCCGCTCGGCGAGCTGCTGCACGAGCCCCTGTTCGTGCCGCGGACGACGCCGGTCAAGCGACTGTTCCTGACGTTCAAGCAGAAGAAGGTCCACATGGCGATCGTCGTCAGCGAGTACGGCAAGGTGCTCGGCCTGGTCACGATGGACGATCTGCTCTCGCAGATCTTCGGCGTGATCCGCGACGAGCGTGCCGACCTCCAGGCGTCGATGCCGGGGATCAAGGTGCAGCGCGTGAAGCCGGGCGCACACGTCCAGACCGGGCCGGTCAGGCAGGACCTCGATAGCGGGCCGGTCCCGAAGCAGGATCCGTTACTCGATAGCGGGCCGGTCGGCAGGTTCGACACGAACCCCGGCAGCGATCCGGGCGTGAGGCCCGACAGCGAGCCGGGCGACGGGACCCCGCGACGGGCGACGAGCGACGTGTCTGGTGTGGTCTCGGAGCCGGTCGAAGGCCTCGATCCTCCGATCCGGCCGTCGCGCATGCCGATCCATCCGACCGACGAGGTCACGCCACCCGCAGTCGATGTCGACGAGATCGCGCGGATGCGAGAGCGCAAGGGATGAGCCGACGAGCGAGCTCGGAGCGCCGCGGCGCGCCTCGGCGAGGAGGCGGGCATAAATGATCGCGCTCTCCACGATCGTGCTCGTGATGATCGCGTGCGTGTTCGCGCAGGCGTTCTTCGTCAGCGCCGAAGTCGCGCTCGGTGCGTGCGATCGTCACGCGTTGCGGACTCGCGCCGCAGCGGGTCGTGCGTCGTCGGCACGCGTCGAGAGCATGCTCGCGGTCCCGCAGGTCACGCTCGCGACCACGCTGGTCGGCGCGAACCTCGCGACCCTCGTCGCGGTCGTCATGCTCGGCGTCGCACTCGCGCTGCGCGGGATCTCGGCACTCTGGGCGCCGCTGATCGCGATCCCGCCGATGCTCGTGATCGGCCACCTCGTGCCGAAGGCGCTCGTCCAGGCGCACGCGGATCGGGTCGTCGATGTGCTGGCGAGCCCGCTCCGGCTCGCGTCGCTGCTGCTCCGGCCCATCGTCGCGGTCGTCGGCGGCTACGCGGCGCTGCTCACCCGGATCACGCGTACCGATCGCGACAAGGCGTTCGTCACGCGCGACGAGCTCGCGCTCCTGATCGAATCGGAGCCGCAGTCCGACAAGCCCGAGATCAGCGCCGACGAGCGCGAGATGATCGCGAACGTGTTCGAGCTCTCCGAGTACAAGGTCGGCGCGCTGATGGTGCCGCTGTCGGAGGTCACGGCGATGCCCGAGGACGCACCGATCAAAGAGGCCGCGCACGAGGTCGCCGACAAGCAGCACTCGCGGATGCCGATCTATCGGTCGCGAATCGACGATGTGGTCGGCATCGTCCACGTGTTCGACATCCTGCAGTCCGCGACGGGCAAGTTGCCGGCCGGTACCACCGGCTCGCTCGCCGACCTCGCGCATCCGCCTCTGTACGTGCCCGAGACGATGAAGGCAAGTGACCTGCTCGTCCAGCTCCAGACCGAGCAGACCCACCTCGCGATCGTCGTCGACGAATACGGCGGCGCGGTCGGCATCGTGACGATCGAAGACCTCCTGGAGATCATCGTCGGCGAGATCGAGGACGAGCACGACCACGAGCCGTCCCCGATCAAGACCGAGCGCCCGGGCGTGTGGCGGGTCGAGGCGCGGACGTCGATCGCGCGGCTCAATGCCGAGCTCGGCTTCACCCTGCCGGAGAGCGACAGCTACGAGACGGTCGCGGGCCTCTTGATCGAGAAGTTCCGCCACATCCCCGACAAGGGGGAGTCGCTCACCCTCGGGCCGCTGATCGTCGAGGTCGTCGCCGCGACGGACCGCGCGATCGAAGCCGTCCGGATCACCAAACGTAAGAAGTAAAAGTAGGGTAGACCTCCGCCGTGGACCGCGCGCAGCTGCTAGCTCTCCTCGACGAAGTGCGCACCGGCAAGGTCGCGCCCGAGGTAGCGGCGCACCAGATCGGCGACCTGCCGTATGCCGAGGTCGTCCACGCGGTCGGCACCTCGGTGATCGATCACCACCGCGAGCTGCGGACGGGCGTGCCGGAGCTCGTGTTCGGTGCGAGCAAGACGGCGGAGCAGATCGCGGCGACGCTCGGCGAGCTCGGCAAGCGCGGTGCGGCGATCGCGACCCGCGTCGATGCCGAGAAGGCGGCGCGGGTGAAGGAGCTGTTGCCGGCCGTGGTTCACCACGAGCTCGCGCGGCTCCTCGCGATCGGTACGCCTGCACCGCGGCCGCCGGCTGCGAGGATCGCGGTCGTCTGCGCCGGGACGAGTGACCTCCCGGTCGCCGAAGAAGCAGCGCTCGTCGCGGAGTTTCTCGGCGCGCCCGTGACCCGGATCTCGGATGTCGGGGTTGCCGGATTGCACCGCTTGCTCGCACGGCTCGACGACATCCGCGCGTGCGACGTCGTGATCGCGGTCGCGGGCATGGAGGCGGCGCTGCCATCGGTGCTCGGCGGCTTGCTCGATCGGCCGTTGATCGCGGTGCCGACCAGCGTCGGCTACGGCGTGTCGATCGACGGGCTCGTCGCGCTCGGTGCGTTGCTCGCGGGCTGCGCGCCCGGCGTCGCGGTCGTAAACATCGACAACGGCGTCGGTGCCGCGGTCGCGGCGGTCAAGATCGCGCGGTTGGCGGTGGGTGGGCGGGCATAAGATGATGAAGGGCAAGCACCTCCACCTCGACTGCGCGTCGGGGATCGCGGGAGATATGACGCTCGGCGCGTTGATCGATCTAGGCGTGCCGGTCGAGGTGATCGGGGCGGCGCTCGATGCGATAGGGGCGGGGGCGTGGAGGTTGACTCATTCGCGGATCACCAAGCGCGGGATCGCTGCGGTCGACGTGAAGGTGAACACCGGCGCCAAGATCAGCGCCGCGGAGACGTCGGAATCGCCTACGCCTACGCTTACGCCTACGCCTTTTCGCTTGCAGAGCGATCACGGCCATCATCCGTACGGCGCGATTCGCAAGAACCTGGTCGCGACGCTCGGCGGAGAGACGCTGCGGCGCTCGCTCGATATTTTCGATCGGCTGGCCAAGGCCGAGGCGAAGCTGCACGGCACGACCGTCGAGCAAGTCGAGTTTCACGAGGTCGGCGCGATCGATTCGATCGTCGATGTCGTCGGCACGGCCGCCGCGCTCGCGTGGCTGGCGCCGAGTGGCGTCACGTGCGCGGGCGTCGCGATGGGCCACGGCACCCTGAAGAGCGCCCACGGCGTGTTGCCGGTGCCCGCGCCGGCCGCGCTCGAGGTGCTGCGCGAGGCGGGTGGCGTGATGACCGATGGCGGGCTCGCGCGCGAGCTGTGCACGCCGACCGGGGCCGCGATCCTCGCCGCGAGCGTGACGAGCTGGACGGCGGCGCCGACCGGGCGCGCGATCGCGGTCGGTTGGGGCGCGGGCGACCTGGACTTCGCCGATCGGCCTAACGTCGTGCGCGCGGTGCTGTCGGAACCGGGCTCGCTACGCAGCGAGACCGTATGGCAGATCGAAGCGAACATCGACGACATGACCGGCGAGCTGTGCGCCGCCGCCG